>CAZZBE010000237.1:0-1434 GCA_964652715.1 uncultured Desulfobacteraceae bacterium | reverse complement strand
TGGAGGTTGAAGTCGGGGAAATCGATGAGAATGAGCAGATCGGGCCGGAGGGACCGCAGGAGCCCCTTGGCGCGCCCCATTCCCCTGAGCAGGTTCGGCAGTTTGGCGAAGACCTCGGTGATGCCCACCACCGACAGATCATGGGCGTCCACCATGATCCGGACCCCGGCGTTCCGGAGCCCGTCCCCGCCGATGCCGCAGAAAAAGAGGTCGGGGTCCCGGGTCTGCATGGCCCGGACGAGCCGGGCGCCGTGATAATCCCCCGACGCCTCTCCGGCCACGATCATCACGCATTTCGCGGATTGTTTTGAACTGTGATTCATTTGATTCATGTGATGGGTAAGATGGGAAACATCAGAGTCAATCATAGAAATCACCGGAATCAAAGTTCAAAGACATTCAGGATCCCAGCATCCGGCCGGTGGTGGACCGGATCTGGTCCATGATGCTCAGGGCCACCCGGAGGGCGTCCCGGCCCATCTGACCCGTCACCTCGGAGGATTCCCGCCGGACGACCGCCCGGACAAAGGAGCGGATTTCGTCCTCCAGGGCGTCGCCGTGGGTGAAGCAGAGCTGATTGATGTCCATGCCGGGGATGAGGGCGTCGGTCTGGACCTGCCCGTTCTGACGAATGACGGTGATCTCGTGGCTGGCGAAATCGACGGAGATATAGGCGTCCCGCTGAAACAACCGGATCTTCCGTTCGTTTTTCAATGAAATCCGGCTGGCGGTGACGTTGGCCACGCACCCGCTGGCGAATTCCAGGCGGGCGTTGGCGATGTCCACGTGATCGGAGATCACCGACACCCCGGCGGCCCGAACGTCCTTGACCTCGGAGCGGACGAAGTTGAGGATGATGTCGATGTCGTGGATCATCAGGTCCAGCACCACGCTCACGTCGGCGCCCCGGGGCTTGAAGGTGCTGAGCCGGTGGGATTCGATGAACAGGGGCCGTTTGAGGATGTCCTTGAGGGCCACCACCGCCGAGTTGAACCGCTCCAGGTGGCCCACCTGGATGATGAGGCCGCGGGACTCGGCGATCCGGATCAATTCGTCGGCTTCCTCCAGCGTGGACGTCATGGGTTTTTCGATGAGCACGTCCACATCGTGTTCCAGGAAATCGCGGCTCACCGCGAAATGGGCCGGCGTGGGAACCACCACCGAAACGGCATCCACTTTCCCCAGAAGCTCCCGATGGTCGGTATAGGCCGGAACGCCGAACTTATCGGCGACGGCCTCGGCCGTGGCCGGTTCCGTATCCACCACCCCCACCAGTTCCACCTCGTCCAGGCGGGTGTATTTCTCCGCATGGAATTTCCCCAAATACCCCGTGCCGACCACTCCCACCCGCAATTTATTTTGTTCCAAAGCCATTGTTTTTTCTTTGTCCCTTTGTCCCTTTGTCCCTTTGTCCCTTTGTCCCTTTGTCCCTTT
>CAZZBE010000236.1:0-7264 GCA_964652715.1 uncultured Desulfobacteraceae bacterium | reverse complement strand
GGCCGTCATGGTCACCCGGCCGCCGTCGGCGCGCACCTCTCCCGCGTTCAACACGGCGCTGGTCATGTCGGCGCCGTCGGGACCCGTCACCGTGGCGGCGGTCTTCTCGTCCACCGCGAAGTTGATGAGGCCGTCGCCGGTGAAGTCCACCGTCATTTGCCGGCCCGAGGCCAGGACCACCTCGCCCAGGTTGGCCTGGATGTATCCGTTGTTGACCACCGACGCGCCGGCCAGAACCGCGTACCCGCCGTTGTTGACGGTGATGTCGCCGTCGTTGATCACATAGCCGCCGTCGCCCTCCTGGTGAAGGTCGTACCGGCCCGCGAAAAAGTCGTCCTCGCTCATAACCAGGGAAGTGGCCATGAACCCGGCCGCGTTGACCCGGGCCTCGGCGCCGATGAGGACGCCGCTGGGGTTCATCACCCAGACCTGGCCGTTGGCGATGAGCTGGCCCAGCAAAGAGGAGGAATCCCCGCCCATGACGCGCTGGACGAAAATGCTGTCCGCGCCGGGCTGGTTGTACTGGTGGACTTCATCCACGCCGATGTTGTAGACGTCGGTCTTGTTGAAGACCTTGGGCGCGGACTGGTTGAAGGTGGTGGTGTCGCCGTCCACCTGGGTGGTGAAGCCTTCGCCGGCCAGGACCGCCGGCGCCGACAACAGCACCAGGGCGCCGCCCAGCGTCGCCCCGAAATGACGAGCGCCGGACGCGCTCCGCTCCAGGGTGTTCAGACCGGCATGGTTTTTCCGACCAAAACCTTTCTTTCTCAACTGGGATCTTTTGATCTTTCTGCTCAAACTGGCCATGACAAACCTCCTCTATACAAAATAGGGCAATGTTTTATTGCATTGAATGCACTGAAACCGGACATGCTGATAAACGATATGATGGTTAAGCGTAATTCTGTTCATAGCGGTCGCCTTAATACAGGAGGCTCGCCCGAATATAAAAGATGCCGTTGTCCTCCACGTCTTCGTCCTGGGGATCGTCTCCGAAAAGATGACGGGCGTAATCGGCATGGAGGCTGAACCAGGGGGAATAGGTAAACCGAAGCCCCAACCCGCCGCCGCCGAAATCCGCGTCGTCCATCGCCTCTTCGGAATCGGACATGGTGTCGTTGATGCTGGCGAATCCGCCGTCGACGAAAAGGGCCAGCTGGAGGGTTTCCCCGATGGTCTTCCCCGTGCCGAACCATTTGACGTTTTCGGCCCCGAGGATCGGGATGCGGAGTTCGGCGTTGAAATAGCCGCCGCTGTCCGCGCTGAATTCGCTCTGTTCATAGCCGCGCACCGTTCCCTGGCCGCCCATGGCCAACTGCTCGGCCGAGGGGAGGCGGTCGTCGGAAATCTGGCCGGCCGCTGAAAGAATCAGGCCGAACCCGGCGGGGAGTTTCTGGTACCGGGCCGCATCGACTTCCAGCTTAAAGAAATTGAATTCGGTTTCCATACGGATGCTGTCGTCGTCATCGTCGTCGGCGCCGCCCAGAAAGCTGTCCCGGTTGAATACGGCGTTGAGCCGGAGGGAGTTCCGCCCGCCGAACCGGTCGTTGATCTGGAAAGTGTTGGCCACGTAAATGGGCCGCAGCCGGTCCTCGCCGATGTCCTCCCCAAGGATCTCCTGTTCCTGGTTCAGGACGTCGAGCCCCACTTCTCCCCACCAGCTGAACTGGCGGGTCCGGTAGAAGGGGTAGCTGACCCAGGCGCCTCCGGCAAAGGAGCGGCCCTCGTAATCGAACGCCTCGAATTCTTCCTGGAGTTCATATTCGAGATGCTGCAGGTAGAGGCCGAAACGGGCGCCCTCGTACCCCAGCAGCATGCTGTAGTCGGCCCGGGCATAGAGGAGGCCGCTGAACCCTTCCTCGCCGGTGACCCCGCGCACGGAGATGAGGTCCCCCATGCCCGTCAGGTTCGTCGCCGAGGCGGAGACGCCGAACCGGTGCTCCGACACGACGTCCGTGCCGTAGTTGTTGTAGTCGATTCCGACGTGATACCCCCGGTCCTCCATGGCCTCCAGAACGATGTCCGTCGTGCCCGGTTCGGTTCCCGGCCTGAGGGTGGCCTTGACCTCCAGGCCGGGGACGTCCGTCAGGAGCAGAAGGCCCCGTTCCAGATCCTTGACGTTGACCGCGCCGCGATCATGGATGATCCGCAGGGTGTTGTTGATGAGCCGGTTGCTGTACCTCTGGTTCCCTTGGACGATGACGTCCCCCAGCCGGCCTTCCCGCACCTTGACGACCACCGTGTTTTTGATTTTCTGCGGCGGGATATAGGCGCGGCTCAAAATATAGCCGTTCTGTTTGTAGTATCGGGTGATGCGCCGGGCGAGATCGGTGAGGGAAGCGACCTGGATGGATTTGCCGAGATAATCGGCGACCAGGCCGCGGAGGGTGTCGGAGGAGAAGACCGTGTTGCCCTGAAATCGAACATCCTTCAGGGTGAACGTGACGCCGGGGGCCCCATCGATCTCCCCTTCCGTCCGGTCCTGGATGATCAGGTCCGGAATCCGGCCCGGCTCCCGGAGCCGATCCGGTTCGAGGGATTGCTCCACGGCGCCCGGTTGCGCCTGGCCCGGCACTTGCGACCAGGAGACTGAAGCGACAACAAAAACCAACACCACACACGCCAATACCGTCGTGAACGTACGCCTCTTCACCGTTCCCTCCTTTTTGGATGCTCTTAGGTAACCATGAATGGACAACCGACCCCCTGTCCTGTTTTTAAGATATCAAAAATCCCTTCAGTTATCCGAGGTAACACAGACCGGGGTAGTAGGCAAGAGATTTCTTCGTTTCGAAACTCATTTTTTCCCATATCCCATTGTCCGCAAGGGATATTTAAAGTCAACGGTATGACAAACTCCCTCCCGCCGGATTCTCTACCACAATTTTCCAGATTTAAAAAATCCACCGGTCACTTTTCCCAATATTGACCGGCGGGGCCGGCCGTGGTAGGGTGCGATATTCATTCGATCTGGTTCCCGCCCCCGAGGGGAACCGTCAACCCAACGCCAAACACCCAAGGAGACAACCGCATGGCGAATCAAGGCATCTACAAGAACCCGATCTTTCTCAACTCGGTCACCCACAAATCGGTGAACATCGCCCCGGTCGCGCGCTACCCCTTCGCCAAAGGCCTCAACTCGGTGGTCATCGTCGGCCAGGAATTCCTGGAATCCGCCAAGCATTATCCCATTGTCTTCACCAAAACCCCCGCCGACGAGATCATCCCGGTGGTCATCCTCGGGTTGCGGAACAACGAAAATCTCTTTGTGGACGAAGAAGGCAACTGGCGGGGCGAGCGGTACATCCCGGCCTTTTTCAGGCGCTACCCTTTTATATTGGTGGCCAACGCCGGGCAGGACGGCGCCTACAGCGTCTGCGTCGATTCGGCCTATGAAGGGTTCGACGCCGACGAGGGCATGCCGCTCTTCGACGAAGAGGGGAACACCACGGACCGGTTCAAAAAGGTGATCGAATTTCTGAAAAACTACAACGCGCAGCACGAAATCACCAAGGACATGATCCGGATGCTCCAAAATCTCGAGCTGTTCAAGGATTTTACCGCCAACATCACCCTGCCGGCCGGGGAAAAGATCGGGTTTTCCAAGCTGCTGATGGTGGACGAGACCGCCATGTTCAACCTGGAGGACGAACAGATCGTCGACCTCTTCCGGAAGGGCTACCTGGCCTGGATCTACGCCCATCTCTATTCGCTGTCCAATTTCCGGGTGCTGATGAACCTCGCCGGCCATGGGGCCGAAGCGGCGGCGGAACCGGCCACAAAACCGGCGGCGAAACCGGCCCCGGAATCGAAGCCATCGGCCCAATCCAAATAACAGAACCTTTTTCCAGGCGGACCATGCCGGAACGACTCCATCAAATCAACCTCCACTTCGACCCGGTGGAGGACCGCATCCTTTTGCGCATGACGGTGGGCGCGCCGGAGGCCCTTTCCGAATTTCGCATCCTGTTGACCCGGCGGTTCGTGGCGCTGTTGTGGAAAAGCCTCCAGGGGGCGGCGGCGGAATCCGTCCGGGCGGACGAACGGATCGCCCCGGCCAGCCGGGACGCCGTGCTCCGGTTCCAGCAGGAATCGGCCCTGGCCCGGGCCGATTTTTCTACCCCGTTTTCCCAGGGCGACGTTGCGACGCCCCTGGGAGACGCGCCGATCCTCGTCTCCAGGGCCCGGGTCGCCCGGTCTCCCCAGGGGGGGCGGATCCTTTCCCTGCAGGCCGCCGACGGGCCGGCGCTTCAGATCAACATGAACGACCAGCTGCTCCATTCCTTCATGAAGCTGCTGTCCGACGCCGCGGGAAAAGCCCAGTGGGGGCTGGACCTCAGATTGATGTCGGAACGGGAAGGTACGCCGGATCAGCCTGTGCCGGCGCGCCTCTCCTGATCGTCATGGCCGCGAACGCCGCATCCCCGCCGGGGCCCCCCCTGGAAGTCGCCTGCCCGGACTGCGGCCGCACCCTCCGCCTCCGGGCGGCGGTGGACGCGTTCCCCTGCCCCGGATGCCATCGGGAACTGGAGATCGCCTTTGCCGAAGGCGGGATCGTGCTGGTGGGGGCGGGACCGGCCTCCCGGCGCCGGGGCGTCCAGGACGTCCCGCCGCCGGATGACCCGGTGCTGGAGGATCTGGGTCGCTGGCAAACGGGCGGGGTCTTCGCCCTGATAATCGGCGCGGCCGGGGCCGTCATGCTCGCGCTGGCCGTTCTCCGGGATCTCTCCACTCATGGGGTTTCGTTTTTCAGTGGCGCCCAGAACCTGATCATCCCTTCGGCCATCGGGGCCGCCGCCCTGCTGTGCCTGGCGGGGGGAAGCTGGGTGCTTTATTCCGTTAGAAAGGAGCGACAAAAATATGATGCGTACCTTCAAAAGAAATACGGTGATCGGCCTCGTCCTGCTGCTGTCGGCGATGTGGCCGGCGACGATCCCTGGGGCCGATGACGCCGCCGCGGCCCTGGATCCGGAATGGACGGAGCAGAACCGCCGGGTCCTCTCCCTCATCAAAGAGAAAAAGGTGGACGCAGCCCTGACCGAAGCCCGGAAGATGATGAGCTATCTGCGGCGCAACAATCTCCTCAAAGGCCAGGAGGCCGCCACCACCTTCAACAACATGGGCATGATCTACCTCTCCAAGGGGCAGTTCGACATGGCCCATCAGCACCTCTCCAAGGCCCTCCAGTTGCGGACCGAACTGTTCGGCCCCCAGAGCATCGAGGTGGCCACCGTGTGGCTCAACATGTCCCAGCTCTACAAACTTCAGGCCGAGCACATCTTCAAGCTTCACCAGAACCAGAATAAAGAGAGCGGGGAGAAACCGTAACCAGCCCATGTCCATCCTCACGCGAAAATCCCGCCGCGGGGCCGCTGCGTTCGACTGGAACGAGAGAAACCGGGCGCTGGTGGCGCTCATCAACGCCGGCCGCATCGACGAGGCCCTGGCGCCGGCCCAGGAGCTGGTGGATTATGTGGATCGCCGGTTCCGGCGGGATTCCAAAAAAAAGGCCACCACCTACAACAACATGGGCATGGTCTTCATGCTGTCTGGGGATCACGAACTGGCCGAGGAGTGCTTCCGGGACGCCCTGGAGATGCGGAAACGGCTTTTTGGCCGGGATCATCGGGAGGTGGCCGTGATCCTGCTCAACATGGCGCACTTGTACAAACTCATGGCGGGCCGGATACTCAAAGAGACGGCCGTCGAAGCCGATTGATCCCGCCCCATGCCTCCCGACCGGCTCTACCTGGCCCCCCTCCGGGGGCTCACCGACGGGGTGTTCCGCACGGTCTTCAGCCGCCATTTCAGCGGGTTCGATCTGGCCGTGGCCCCCTTTATCTCCACGGTCTCCACCCCCCGGGTCAAGCCCACTCTCCTTAAGGACATCCGGCCCGAACGAAACCGGGCCATGCCGGTCGTCCCCCAGCTCCTGAGCAACGACCCGGAGGGCTTCATCCGCATGGCCCGGCGCATCGCCGACCTGGGCTACGGGGAGATCAACCTGAACCTGGGGTGCCCCTTTCCCATGGTGGCCAAAAAGGGCCGGGGCTCGGGGATGCTTCCCTTTCCCGACCGGGTCGCCGCCTTTCTGGACCGGGTCGCGCCGGCCATCCCCTGCGCCCTCTCCGTCAAGACCCGCCTGGGCTTCCATGCCGCCGACGAGATCTTCCGGCTGATGCCCGTCTTCAACCGCTATCCCCTGTCCGAACTGATCGTCCACCCCCGCACCGGGGTCCGGATGTACGGCGGCCGGCCCGACCTCGAGACCTTTTCAGCCTGCCTCGCCGAATCGGCCCTTCCGGTGGTCTACAACGGGGACATTCGATCTCCGGCCGCGTTCCATTGCCTCAAGGACCGGTTCCCGGCCGTCCGGGGCTGGATGATCGGCCGGGGCGCCCTGGCCGACCCGTTTCTGGCGGAACATCTGAAAGCCGGCTCGGAAAAGATCCCGCCGGATTTGACCCGTTTCCGCGTTTTCCAGGAGGACCTGTTCCGCTCCTACGACGAAATCCTGTCCGGACCGGCCCATACGGTTGATCGAATGAAGGGATTCTGGTATTATTTCTCCCAGTCATTCCCGGAGAACCGACGCGACATCAAAAAAATACCGCGGTCCAGGTCGCCGGAGGGGTACCATGACGCGGTTTCGGCGTTTTTCGCCGCCGATCCGGTCTGGCGGCCCGCCGAATCGGATCCGCCGACAGGAGGTTGTCTTGAAGATACAGATCGATAACATACCCGAGGAGGGGATCCTCCTCTGGAGCAAAGAAGCGGCCGACGCTTACCCGGTGCTGGCGGACATGGTCCGGGCCGGGGAGTGCCGGTTCGATGCCCCGATCCACGTCTCCCTCCGGGCCAAACCGGTCCGGGAAATGATCGAGGCGGAAGGACAGCTGGAAACCGCGGTCCGCCTGCCGTGCCGGCGCTGCATCGCGTCCTTTGACCAGCCCGTGAAACGGCGATTCCGCCTCTATTTCACCCGGGAGATGCCGGAATTCGACGGCGATGAGGACGAAGAGGGCGCCGAGTTGTCGGCCGACGACATCGGGCTGACCCTGTTCAAGGGCGATGCCATCGATTTCACCGACGCCCTCCAGGAACAGGTGGTCCTGGCCCTGCCCGACTGGGCCCTCTGCGGGGAGGACTGCCGGGGCCTCTGCCCGAAGTGCGGCGCCAACCTCAACACGGAGACCTGCGGATGCGACGCCGAGGTCGCGGACGACCGGTTCGCCGTTCTCAAAAACCTGAAAATCGAGTGACG
>CAZZBE010000235.1:3863-7289 GCA_964652715.1 uncultured Desulfobacteraceae bacterium | reverse complement strand
GCCGGACGATTTCCCCTTCCACCATGTAGATGACCTCTTCGGCGATGTTGGTGGCGTGGTCCCCGATCCGCTCCAGGTGCCGGGAGATGAGAAAAAGATTGAGGAGATGCCGGATGTCTCCGGGGTTTTCCTTCATGGCCAGCTTGATCTGATCGTAGGCGTCGTGGTGGAATTTGTCCACATCGTCGTCCAGAAGACAGACCTTGAAGGCGATGTCCGCATCCAGGTTGACCAGGGCGTCCAGGCTCATCCGCAGCATGGCGGCGACCTTTTCCGTCATGGGCGTGTAATCGTGGCGGAAATCGGAGTGTTGTTCTGTTTGGCGATGGAAGTGACCCGCTGGGCGATATTGACCGTTTCGTCGGCGATCCGCTCGAGATCGTTGTTGATCTTGATCACGGCGATGAGAAGCCGAAGATCCACCGCCACCGGCTGGTGGAGCGCCAGCACCTTGAGGCACTCCTCCTCGATCTCCACTTCCTTTTCGTCGACTTCGAAATCTTTCTTGATAATCTGGCCGGCCTCGAACAGATCCCGCTTTTCGATGACCCGGCTGACCTTGTGGACGCGGTCTTCCACCATGGCCCCCAGAGAGAGGACCTGATTTTTGATTTTATCCAGTTCCTTCTGCAGATGTCTGAGCATCGATCGCTTCTCCATTAGCCGAACCGTCCCGTGATGTAGTCCTCGGTCTGCTTCAACCGGGGCCGGGTAAACAAGGTGTCTGTCTCCCCCACTTCGATGAGCTTGCCGATGTAAAAGAAAGCGGTGATGTCGGACACCCGGGCCGCCTGCTGCATGCTGTGGGTCACGATGATGATGGTGTATTCTTTCTTCAGTTCATGGATCAGGTCTTCGATTTTCTGGGTGGCGATGGGGTCCAGGGCCGAGGCCGGCTCGTCCATGAGCACCACCTCGGGCTCGACGGCCAGGGCCCGGGCGATGCAGAGCCGCTGCTGCTGCCCGCCGGAGAGCCCCAGGGCCGACTCCTGGAGCCGGTCCTTGACCTCGTCCCACAGGGCCGCCCGCTGGATCGACTCGGTCACCCGCTGTTCGATCAACCCTTTGTCCCGGACGCCGTTGACCCGGAGCCCGTAGGCCACGTTTTCGAAAACGCTTTTGGGAAACGGGTTGGGTTTCTGGAAGACCATGCCCACCCGCCGCCGCAGCATGACCACGTCGAGGGAGGGGGCGTAGATGTCTTCGCCCTCCAGCATGATCTTTCCCTCCACCCGGGCGATGGGGATCAGGTCGTTCATGCGGTTGAGGCACCGGAGATAGGTCGACTTGCCGCATCCGGAGGGGCCGATGAGGGCCGTGACCTGCTGCTTTTTGAATTCCAGCGACACGTCGTGGAGGGCCTGAAAATTGCCGTAATAAAAATCCAGATGCTCGGACGTCATCTTGACGCCGTTCGATTCCGCGTTGCTCATCCGAGTATTCCTGTTCTCTTCCCATGGATGGGGTTTTTATGTTTTCCTTATGTCCTTTTCCGGAGCCGGGCCCGCCAGATGATGGCGATCAGGTTCATGCCCAGCACCAGCGCGATGAGCACCAGGGCGGTGCCGTACTGGAGGGGTCGGGTCGCCTCGATCTCGGTGCCGGCCGTGGCCAGCACGTAAATGTGATAGGGCAGGGCCATGATCTCGCTGAAGATGGAGTCCGGCAGGTCGGGCGTGAAATACACGGCGGCGGTGAACATGATGGGCGCCGTCTCGCCGGCGGCCCGGCTCAGCCCCAGAATGCCGCCCGTGAGGACCCCCGGCAGGGCCGACGGCAGCACCACCCGGTAAATGGTCTGCCACTTGGTGGCGCCCAGCCCCAGGGAGGCCTCCCGGTAGGTGTCGGGCACCGATTTGAGCGCTTCCTCGGTGGAACCGATGACCACCGGCAGGCTCATGGCGCCCAGGGTGAGGGCGCCCGCCAGGATGCTGACGCCCATCTCCAGGTAGATGACGAAAAACGCCAGCCCGAAAAGGCCGAAAACCACGGAGGGCACCCCGGCCAGGTTGTTGATCCCCAGCCGGATGGCCCGGAGCACCTTGCCGGGCCGCGCGTATTCGTTCAGATAGATGGCCGACGCCACCCCGATGGGCATGGCCACGATGATGGCGCCGATCCCCAGCAGCACCGTGCCCACGATGCAGGGGAGAATGCCCCCCTGAGTCATGGCTTCTTTGGGCGGTTGGGAAAGGAATTCCCATGTGATGGCGCCGATTCCGTTTTTGACCATGAAAAAAACGATGATAAAAAGCGCCAGCCCGTTGATGACGGCGGAGAGCCGGAACAGGGAAAAGATCGCCTGCTGGATGATCTTTCGCCGGTGCTGTTTCCGCACCGCCGTTTGATGGATCACCGATTGGGTTCGCGGGGGCGTCGATGCCCGGTCCGCCGATTCGGGCTTTTTTTCTTTGTCGGGCGCCGCTTCGGTGTATTCTTCCTGGGTGATGTCCATTTTGCCAGTCCTCATTAAAGCGACGCCTCTCCCACCTGACGGTAACGGGTGGCGATGATGTCCGCGATGACGTTGAAAAAGAGGGTGAACAGAAACAGGACGATGCCGGTGGCGAACAGGGCGTAATAATGATCGCCCCTGAAGGGCGCTTCCGCCATTTCGGCGGCGATGCTGGCGGGCATCGGCCGTACCGGATCGAATATGGAAGAGGGGACCATGGCGGCGCCGCCGGCCGCCATGAGCACCACCATGGTCTCGCCGACGGCTCGGGACATGCCCAGGATAATGGCGGTGGCGATGCCGGAGATGGATGCGGGAACCACCACCCGGAAAATGGTCTCCCACTGGGTGGCGCCCAGGGCCATGGAACCTTCCCGCAGGGCGTTGGGGACGCTGTAAATGGCGTCTTCGGAAATTGAGCAAATGGTGGGAATCGACATGAAGGCCAGCATGAGCGAAGCGTTGAAAAGGTTGAGGCCCGTTGCCACATCGAAAACATTTTGGAGAAACGGCGCCACGATCACCATGCCGAAAAAACCGATGACCACCGACGGAAGGGCCGCCAGCAGCTCCACGATGGGCTTGAAGATCTCGGCCACCCGCTTCGAGGCCAGTTCCGCGAGGTAGATCGCCGTCATCACCCCCAACGGGATGGCGATCAAGGCGGATACGGCGGTGACCGCCAGCGATGCGACGATCAGCGGAAAGATGCCGAAATCGGGCGGATCGGAGGTCGGATACCAGTAAACGCCGAAAAGAAAGTCCTTCACGGACACCATGTTGAAGACCGGCAGGCCTTCCATGAAGAGAAAGACCATGATCATGAAAAGCACCGCGATGGAAGCAGTGGCCACGCAGAAAAAAAACGTGCGCATGACTTTTTCAGTTGACTGTCGTTTTCCTGCCATTTCGATTCCTGTCTGGAAAAGGACAGGGGATCTCGTCATGGAGACCCCCTGTCATCAGGGTTT
>CAZZBE010000235.1:0-3763 GCA_964652715.1 uncultured Desulfobacteraceae bacterium | reverse complement strand
TTAGTACAGCGGCACATACCCCGTGGCTTCCACCAGTTTCTGGCCTGTTTCAGGATGGAGCACGTAGTTGAGGAAGTCCACGACTTTCCCTTCGGGCCAGCCGCGGGTGAACATGAACAGGGGCCGGCTGATGGGGAAGGTCCCGTTAAGGGTGGTCTCTTTGGAGCCTTCGATGCCGTTGACGGTCACCGCCTTGACATCGTCGTTCATGTATCCCAGCCCGATGTAGCCGACGGCGTTGGCGTTTTTGGCCACGGCCTGGGCCACGGCGCCGTTGGAGGCCTGGAGCAGGGCGCCCGGATAGACCCGGCTTTTGCCCATGACCTTTTTATCCCAGACTTCATAGGTGCCCGAAGAGGTGTCCCGGGAGATGACCACGATCTTCCTGTCGGGGCCGCCCACTTCGTTCCAGTTCGTGTATTTCCCCTCGTAGATCATCTTGAGGGCGTCCATGGTCAGGTTTTCGACATTGTTGGACGGATGAACCACCGGCACGATGCAGTCGTAGGCGACCCGGAACGGCACCGGATAAGCGCCCCGTTCCAGGGCCAGCTTCACCTCTTTGTCCTTGATGAACCGGGACGAATCGCCGATGTCGGTGGTGCCGTCGATGATGGCCTTGATGCCGTTGCCGGATCCGCCGCCGGAGATGGAGATCCTTATATCCGGGTTCTCTTTCATGTACGCCTCGCCCACTTTCTGGGCGATGGGCAGTACGGTTGTGGACCCCTTGATGACCAGTTGCTCGGCCCAGGCGGCGGTCGCCGCGAAGGTCAAAGCCAGACAAATAACCAGTGCCTTCTTGAGATGTTTCATGCTTCTGTTTTCCTCCTGTTTCTGTTAACATGGTTGCTTGTATTTTCGGACTCCCGGCGCTCGCCGGGTGTCCGAAACCCTTAATGACGTGGAATATAGGGAAGGAATGTTAGGGAATTGTTAGGGAAAAGAAAAAAAATTAAAAAAAATCGATATAATTTTTTTTGGTCAATGATATCCGTAGTTTTTGCTGTGATTTTTTTTGTTCCCCCCACCGCCCTGGCGGAGATCACCCCCGTCCATGAGATTCAGGGGAGCGGGGAAGAGAGTTTGATGGTCGGCCAAATCCGCACGGTTCAAGGTGCGGCAGTGGGCGATTTTCAGGGCGCTGACGAACTCAAAGGGTTTTTTTTACAGGAAGAACTTCCCGATGATGATCCGGCTACTTCGGAAGGGATCTTCGTCTATCATGACCAAACCGACGTCCGGACCGGCGACCGGGTCAAACTGACCGGCGAAGTGACGGAATACAAAGGGTTGACCGAGATCACAGCGGTCCGCGACCTATCGATCCTTCAATCCGGGGCCGCACTGCCGCCGCCGGTGGAACTGACCCTGCCGCTGACGTCCATCGCCGATCTGGAGCGGTATGAAGGCATGCGGGTCGCATTGCCCCAGCGGTTGACGGTATCGGATATCAGCGCCCTGCCGGCGTATGGATCAGTGGTCCTGTCCCGCGGCCGGCCCGTGCAGCCGACAGCCGCGGCCCCGCCCGGACCCCAGGCCCAGGCGGTGGCCGATGCCAACCGTCTCAATCGCCTTATCCTCGACGACGGCAGCACCCGTTTCGAGCCTGTTCCCATTCCCTATCCGAGTCCCGGGATGACCGCCGACCGCCCCCTGCGGACGGGTTATGCGGTTACGGGCCTGATCGGCGTCCTCGATTACAGCTTCGGCGAGTACCGGTTCCATCCGACCCGGCCGGTCGATTTCGAGACCGCGGCCAATCCCCGCGCCAACCATCCGGACCTAAGCGGAAGACTCCGGGTGGCCGGCTTCAATCTCCGGAACTATTTCAACGGCCCCGAATTTCCCACGGACCGGGGAGCGGCCGCGGCGGAGGCCCTCGCCCGGCAGCAAGAGAAACTCGCGGCGGCCCTGACGGGCATGGGGGCCGATGTGATCGGGGTCATGGAAATGGAAAACGACGGATGCGGCCCGGGAAGCGCCATCTCCGATTTGACGGACCGCCTCAACGCCGCTTCGCCGGACGGGGTTTCCTATGATTTTATCCGGCCGGGGACCGACCGGTTGGGCCTCGACGCCATCGCCAACGGCATCCTTTACAGAACAGAGACCGTCGCGCCGGCGGGGGACGCCGCGACGTTGACCAGCGGTCCTTTTGCCGGAACCAGCCGGCCGCCCCTGGCCCAATCCTTCCGGGAGACCGCCGCCGGCGAGTTCTTCACCGTTGTGGTCAACCATTTCCGGTCCCGGTCCACGCCCTGCGACGACGATCCGGCCGTGGACGACGGCCAGGGCCACTGCAACCTCGCCCGAACCCAGGCCGCCGAAGCACTGGCCGCATGGCTGGCGGATCGCCCTTTCGGCGCCGATGATCCGGATGTGCTCATCATCGGGGATCTGAACGCCTATCCCTTCGAAGACCCCCTGGTCGCCCTCCGGGAGGCGGGGTATGTCGATTTGATTCAAACCCACATCGGACCGGACGCCTATACCTATATATATGACGGCGCGGCCGGCGTTCTCGACCATGCCCTGGCCAATCCGGCCATGGCCGCCCAGGTTCACGACGTCGCCGTGCGGCATATCAACGCCGACGAGCCCGCCCTTCTCGATTACACGGTGGAAAAGCGGTCGGCGGACGGCGCGAGCCTGTACCGGCCCGATCCCTTTCGGTCCTCGGACCATGACCCGGTCCTCGTGGGCATCGACTTGGGCGGCGTCCGGTTCGCCCTCGGGGACGGCCTGACCGCCCTTAAACTCCTGGCCGGCTATCCGCTCGACGGGCGTTTCCCCGTCCTGGATCTCGACGGCGACGGTCGGATCGACCTCTCCGACGCCATCGGCCTGTTGCGCGCCGCGGGCGCCCGATAGGGCGACATTCCGGTCTTGAAATGACCGCCGCGGATGGGATATACAGAAACGGCAGGCCCCGGATCGTGGTGATCGGCGGACCAACGGGCGTGGGGAAAACGTCCGCGGCCATCGCCGTCGCCGAAGCCTTCGGCGGCGAGATCGTGGGGGCCGATTCCATGCAGATCTACCGGTTCATGGACATCGGCACGGCCAAACCGACGCCGGAGGAGCAGGCCCGGGTCCGGCATCACCTGATCGACATCCTGAACCCGGACGACCCCTTTGACGCGGCCCGGTATGCCGAGACGGCGGGGGGTGTGATCAAACGGCTCCATGAGGAAAGGGTTCTTCCCCTGGTGGCTGGCGGCACGGGGCTTTATATCAAGGCATTGATCCACGGCATTTTTCAGGCCCGACCGGCCGACCCGGCGGTCCGGGAACGGCTCAAAAAAGAGGCGGAGGAACGGGGATCGGCCGCGCTGTATGAGCGGCTGCGCCGGAAAGACCCGGAGGCGGCTGGTCGGCTTCATCCCAACGACGCCTTCCGGATCATCCGGGCCCTGGAGGTCCGCGAAGCCACCGGAAAGCCCCTGTCCGCCCACCACGGGGATCACCGGTTCGGAGAGGCCCCCTTCGACGCCCTCAAAATCGGATTGACGCTGCCCCGTGAAACGCTCTACGAACGCATCGACCGGCGGGGGGACATCATGATCGCGGAAGGGCTTTTGGAGGAGGTGAAAGCGCTGATGGAGATGGGTTACGGTCGCGACCTGAAATCGATGCAATCCATCGGCTATCGGCATATGGCCGCCTGGCTCGCCGGCGACCTGACCTGGGAGGAAGCCGTCCGCACCCTCAAGCGCGACACCCGACGGTACGCCAAACGGCAGCTCACCTGGTTCCGGGC
>CAZZBE010000234.1:0-7298 GCA_964652715.1 uncultured Desulfobacteraceae bacterium | reverse complement strand
ATCGATGTTGCCCCCCAGGCGGACCACCTGGAACCCCTCCGGCGCGTAGACCCGCCAGACCAGTTCGTCGATGGACAGATCGCTTCCGGGGAGGGCGACCGTGTTTTTCCCCGCCGCGCCGAACCGCCCGGTCTCCGAGAGCCAGGCGATCTCCACCGGAAACGCGTCGGCGGCGGATTTGTCGATGGGCAGCAGAAAGGCGTCGCCGTCCAGGGCCGGCCGGATCTCCCGCCCGCTGGTAAAGGCGCTCAGCAGTTTGGCGCCGTTGGGCAGGCGGAGCCGCAAAAACTGGGCCTGGCTGTTTTTTACCCGGAGCGCGGCCTTGGTCATGACCGTGCCGGCTTCGGTGACGACGCTGTCGGCCTCCATCCGCTCGATGCGGGTCTCCACCACGGCGGCCTTGTCGTGGCTGGTCACCCCGAACCGGAGGCGGAAATCCTCCCCCAGGATCTTGTAATGGAACAACGCCCGGCCCCCGGCGAAGGCCCGGAGCGTTTCCGGCAAAAAGCGGACGTCCCGGGCCTCGGCGCCTTCCGCCGCTGTTTCCGCGATCTCCACGTTGGCCTGGGACCCCACCGCCGCCAGGCTCTCGTACCGCTCCACGCCCTGGGGAACGATGGCGGGCAGGGGAAATTCATAATCGGACCGGGTCTCGGTCCGCTCGCCCTTCAACCGGACGGCAAAAGAATCCTTGTGGCGGTAGGCGGCGTAGATGTGGACGGTTCGGCCCTCCGGCAGATCCTCCGTGTACCATTGGGAGATGGGGTCGGCGCTTTCCCCGCCGCTGTCCGCGGCGGCCACATCCAGGATATCGATGCCGCGCGGGACCCGGATGCGGAAATAGTGGGTCTCCCCCTGGAGAATCCGGAAAGTGATCTCGCCCGTCAAATCGGCCCCGTTTTCTCCCAGGGAGACGTAGGTATGGACGACGGCCCCCATTTTCAGCGGAATCCGTTCCCGCTTTTCGCCCCTTTTCAGCCAGCGGATCTCCACGGCGGACGCCGCCGGCGCGACGCCCCGGACCCGGTCGCCGCCGTCGCCGGACGCATCCCGTTCGGTCTCCACCACCACGCCGGGCTCCAACCGCGCCTCGATGCCCGGATCGGCCGTCGCCAGGTGGATCTCGCTTTTGGGGATCGGCACAAGGGGAAGCCGGAGCGTGCGGGGCCATCGCCGCGCATCCAGGGAGAGGGTGAATTCGGCCCGGATTTCGTGTTCGCCGGCCCCCGGAAGCATCACCTGGAAGTAGCCGTCCTTTTCGATCCACCCCGCCGGCTCTCCGTCCACCGTCATGACCTCCGGGTTCAGCTCCGCCGACAGCGCCGGCACGAGGAGTTTCCGGTCATGAAACGCCGTCAGCCGGATGGCGGCCTCGAACCGGATGCGGTAGTCGTTTTTCTCCACCGACGCATACCCGGCATAAGACGCGCCCTCGTAGGCGACGGCGTCGCGCCGCTCCCGCTCCGGCGGGCGGGCCCGCTCGCGCAGGTCCATGTATTGCTCCCATGGCAGGGTCGCCGACGCGCCGGCGTCGGAAATGTCGGCGCCATGGGCGGTCCCGGAGACCGCCGCCCAAATCATTATCCAGAAAACGAAGCTGTTGATGCGCATGATGCCTCCCGGGGTAAGTCGGGTGAAAGAAATGATACTCAACTTATGGTTACACCGTCGGGACCGGAATCTCAACATTCGATTCGTCGAACGTCTATAATTGTTGTCGGGCATATCTTGTAACTTTAGCAAAATAGTTGACAGATATGATCTACAATGTTACAGACTCACCCATGGACAAAAAGGCGCTTTTCAAACGGGTGATTCTGGAATTCCAGGAGATGCCCCTTCCGAAGATGGTCCCCCGGGATCTGACGGTTCCCGAAGACTCGCAAAAAGTCGTAACCGTCTATGGACCCCGGCGAGCCGGGAAGACCTTTTTCATGTACGGCCTCATCGATCGATTGACCCAAAGGGTGGATAAATCCCGGATCATTTATTTCAACCTGGAGGACGAGCGGCTGCTGCCCCTGGATGTCAAGGAAATGCACCTGCTCATCGATGCCTATTTTGAGTTGTTTCCGGAACATCGGGAAGGACCGGTCTACCTGTTTCTCGATGAAATCCAGGTGGCAGCCGGCTGGGAGGTGTTTATCCGCCGGCTTCACGAAAGTCGACGGTTCCGGGTCTTCCTGACCGGATCATCCGCGAATCTGCTTTCCAGGGAAATCGCGACTTCTTTGCGCGGTCGGACCCTGGCGTACCGGCTCACCCCCCTGTCTTTCAGTGAATATTTGCGCTTCAGGGGGATCCCCTTCGATCCAAAGACCGTCCGCTATTCTGAAAATCGCTTCCCGGTCATCCGCGCCCTGGAAGATTATCTGGAATGGGGGGGATACCCGGAAGTCGTCACGTCGGATGATGAAATCGCCCTGGACATCCTCCGGAATTACTTCGAAATGATCGTTTATCGGGATATCGCGGACCGGTTTTCCCTGCGCAACTCGGCGACGCTCAAAAACCTCTTGAAATATCTGCTCACCAACGTCTCCAACCTGTTTTCCGTAAATCGCTATCAGGGATCGCTGGAGCCCGGCATGGGCGCCGCGCGGGAGACCATCCAGGAATACTTGTCCTGCATCCTTGAAACCGACATCATCGCCCTTGTACCCCGATACACCTTTTCCTTGAAGGCTCAGGAAAAAAATCCCAAAAAGGTGTACGCTATCGACAACGGCCTTCGAAAGGCCACGGCCTTTGTGTTTACGCAGGATGTCGGACGGCTGGCCGAAAACCTGGTGTTTCAGGAATTGTCCCGGGCAGGGTTCCAAATCTATTACTGGAAGGACAAGCAGGAAGTGGATTTCATTGCCCGCGGACGCAATGAGACTTGGGCCGTCAACGTCTCTTATGGAGACAAGATCCCGGACCGTGAGTTTACCGGATTCAAGGATTTGGCGGGCTCGAACATAAAACCGGATCGGCGTCTATTGATTACGAAACATGCCGAGGGCGTTGAAGGGAATGTCGAAATGGCCCCGCTTTGGGCATGGCTCATCGAAAAGAAATGAAAAACAGATATTTTTTTCAGCCGCGCGCATCCCTTCCCGCATTTCCCGCATCCCCAGTACCTCCTCGGGTTTACAGGGGCGATGCCGTGTCTGTCGGCGACCCGGTCGATGTCCGCGCCTCTTCCGCCGCGTCCCGCACCAGCCGCACCCCTTCGATGCGCCCCTCCGCCTCGTCTACTAGCTCATACTTGAGGCGCAAATTGGTTCCTGGGTACTCGACTTCCGCCGCGTTCAGTTCGTCGAAAAGGGAGGCAAGAGCGCGGCTGGCCGCCGGCGTCGATGCATTATGAATTCGCATGCACAACAAATCGTTTTCGACATCCGGAATAATCGGTCGTCGCTCTTAAACACAGCCGTTGACGGGCCACATATCGGCGCGGCGGTTTGGTCAGGGCGCCGTGATAGACCTGGACATGGCTGTCGATGTAAAGGGTCCCGGCCGCTTCGGGGTCGTTTTCCATCCAGTGTTTGCTCAAATGAGCCGCCCAGATGTCGGCCGCGTTCCCGGCGCTCAGGGCGTCCATCTTTTCCCGCAGGCAGCGCACGCCGGGGCTCCGATCCAGGCCGAGCAGCTTGCCGAGTTCGCCGGGGGCAACCCCCTGCAGTCGATCAACGGCCTTTATCCGGCAAAGCGCCATGAAAGCCACGAGCAGCAATATTTGGAACATGCTGTAATAGCCTTTAATTTCTCCAAGCAGTTGCTGTACGCCTTCCAAAAGGCCGTTGGACAGCAACGCGGGCAGGGCGCACAGCACGCCGGCTTTGGGAACGTCCATGCACGGTTCAAACCGAACATCGGCCTCGTCGCCCTGGCCTATGGAGGCCAGAGTTCGGTCGAGGACCCGGGTGCAGGCGGTTCCCATGCCGTCGGCCGCCGCGGCGTCCAAAGCGCTTCGGGACGATTTGTCCGAGCCCGCCGCGCTGGGTTCGGCGGCTTTTGGCTCGCGCAAACGGCCGTCGTTTATGGCCTTGCGCAGATACTTTTTCAAAGATCTATCGACGAGGCTTCTGGAAACGCCGAATGTTTTGACGATGTCGCGATGTCGGCAGGCGCCGGATTCGATCAACATGGCGGTCGTCAATCTGAACAATGGAGCGTCGCCGGCGCCGTGAGAATATATCGGGTGCAAGCCGTAAAAATAGGTCCAGCTTTTTTCGCTTCGATATACGCTGACCAAATCGCAGATTCGGGTCGTTCCTTCCGGGATGAGGGGCAATATCAACTGGGGCATGACGTTCCTTCTTTACTTGGAAGCAGTAAATGATATAGGCCGGAAAGCCAGATTCAGCGTCTATATTATTTTCCGGGGGAGAAAGAAAGCCTTTGTTGTTCTTGAAACGATAAGGCCTTGGATTTCTGTTGAATAATATGGTAATTACTCGTGGAGGAAAGAATTAGGAGATCAAGTTCTCTGATGTTGTAGCCGTGAAGGGGGGCGAGCGGACGGAGCACATTTGAAAACCTCGTTAATCCACTTCGGGATGTCGGGAATCGGCTCTTTCAATGCCTTTCCCATCATCGACCCCACATCCACGATGATGTCGAGCCCCACCTTGTCGGCCAGAGCGATGGGTCTCATGGGCATGCCGAAGTCCTCGGCGGCCCGGTCGATGGTCTCCGGGGGGACCCCTTTGTTCATCAGAAGCAGGGCCTCCAGGAGCTACGGCGGCAACCCCCGGTTGACCAGGAACCCCGGCGTGCTCCGATCCGGCGCGGGCAGGTCGACGAACTCCATCAACACCGCCTCGGAGAGGATGTTGGTGTCGCTTTCGGCCCGGTGGAGGATCAGCCATTGGAGACCGTCGCGGTCCCGGGTGCGCCGTCAGTGGCGATGGATTCCGCCGCCCTCCACCTCAAGTTCGTCCCCCAGTTTCAGGCGATCCCCTTCCATGGCGGACCAGGCACAGGCATCGATACGCATCTCGTCGTCTCCTTTCAGACTGATTCCAGCATCATGGCGCCGCCCTGTCCGCCCCCGATGCACTCGGTGGCGATGCCGGTCCCGGCCTTCGATCGGGCCATGGTCCGGGCCAGGTGGAGAATGATCCGGTTGCCGCTGGTCCCCACGGGATGGCCGAGCCTGATGGCGCCGCCGTCCACGTTGAGCCGATTCCGATCGATGGTTCCCAGGGCACCCTCCAGCCCCAGAACCTTCCGGCAGTACCGGTCGCTCTCCCATGCCGCGAGGCATGCCAGCACCTGGGCCTCAAAGGCCTCGTTGATCTCCCATAGATCGATATCCCGAAGCCCCAACTTGTGGCGGGTGAGGATCGGTGTCGCCGCCAATGTCGGCCCCAGGCCCATGATCCGGGGATCAAGGGCCGTCCAGCCGCTGTCCACGATCCGGGCCGTATCTTTCCACCGCAGCGCCGGACGCCAGAAGGACCCAGGAAGCCCCGTCCGTGACCTGGGAGCTGTTGTCGGGGGTCACCTTGCCATAGGGCTTTCCAACCGCGGGTTCGAATTCCGCTAATTGCTCCAGGGAGGAGTCGGGACGCACGCCCTCGTCCTGTTCGTAGACGGTCCCCTCGGGAAAAATGGGATTCAAATCACCCCTTCCTTCGACAAAGAATCGATCTGCGTATCGGAATACCCTATGCTTTTCACAATTTCCCGGGTGCTTTCACCGAACCCCGCCGGCGGGGTGCGAACCGATCCCGGGGTGTCGCTCAGCTTGATCGGAACTCCCAGGGTCGAAGTCGATTTGCCCTCCTCTTGCGGCGTTTCGATGATCATTTTCCGTTCCCGGAGGAGATCCGCTTCCATGATCTCCTCCGGGTGGAGAACCGGTTCACAGCAGGCATCCAGTTCGGCCAGTTCCGGCCGCCAGTCCGCCAAAGTCTTCTTTCGAAAAATCGTCCTGAAAAAAGCGATAATCTCTTCCCGACGTTGATCGTCATATTGCAAAGGAATGAACTCGGGCACGCCGAAGTGATTGCAGATTCGGCCCCAGAACCGGCTTTCCACCGCCCCGACCGATATATATCTGCCGTCGGCGGATTCATAGGTGTTGTAGCAGGCATACCGATGGCTTAGCATGCCATCGGATCGCTTGGGAAATTGCCCCATCAGCTGCTTGAAAAAAAGCGGAACGGGCAACAGGCTCACCATCCCATCTGTCATCGAAATATCGATGTACTGGCCCCTGCCGGTCCGCTCCCGGGCCAGCAGCGCCAGCAGAATGCCGATGGCGCCGTACATGCCCCCACCCGCGATATCCGCCAATTGAACCCCGGGGATCACCGGCGGCCGGCCCTTCTCCCCGATCTGATCCAACACCCCGGCCAGGGCCAGGTAGTTGACGTCGTGCCCGGCCCGATCCCGCAGCGGTCCGGTCTGGCCATATCCCGTAACGGCGCAGTAGATGACCCGCTCATTGATCTGTCGAACCGCTTCGTATCCGATGCCGAGACGGTCCACCACCCCGGGCCGGAATCCCTCCAGAATGACATCGGCGTCCTTTGCCAGCTTGAAGAAGATCTCCTTGCCCTCATCCGTCTTAAAATTGAGGGACATGTGTCTCTTATTCCGGTTGACCGGCGTCAGAAACAGCCCGTCGGCCTGAAACCGCTTGTCTTCAATGGTGATCACTTCGGCTCCGTGGTCCGCCAGAATCATGGAGCAGAAAGGCCCCGGCAACAGACGCGACAAATCCAGCAACTTGATTCCGGTTAACGCCCCTTGTTCAAGCATATCTTCTCCTCTTTGTCAGGATGCGACTTTAGCCGTAACCAGCGGAACGGCATCTTTTTGTCACCGCATTCTTGTGCCGAACGGCTCTCGGCACACGGTTTGACTTATCTCCATACCGGATTCGGAAAAAAATATGACCGAATATCGATGAAAAAGCCAACGCATGGGTCGGAAAAGGGGTTGGGATGCTCTTTTTTAGGGATAAAAAAGAACCTGCTGAACCCCCTCGCGCTTCCGAATCAATCGCGCGATATCGTTGCGAACCGACGCATTCGAAATTTCTTCAATTCTGGAGACCGGTTCTCCCGCTTCCGTCGCCCGGTATTTCCAATCCACAATGAAACCGGCCACCGTTGCAAATCCGCACCCGGACGGTCCGCAGCACCCGGTGTCGATCAGGGCGGCGCCCGCCATGTAGAGCACCTCGCGTCCCCGATAGGGAAGCCGATCGATCTTGTGCCAGATGTAATGGCCGGCGATGGCGGTCAGCTCCTCTCCAACCCGCGGGTGGGTGCAGTCAACTATCTTCGGCATAATGGTCG
>CAZZBE010000233.1:0-7390 GCA_964652715.1 uncultured Desulfobacteraceae bacterium | reverse complement strand
GACAAAGGGACAGAGGGACAGAGGGACAGAGGGACAGAGGGACAGAGGGACAAAGTAAAACGTCCTCCCTTTGTCCCTTCTCCCTTTGTCCCTTTGTCCCTTCTCCCTTTGTCCCTTTGTCCCTTCTCCCTCTGTCCCTTTTTTTACTCACTCATCGCCGCCGCATTCTCCACCAAATTAATAAATTCGGCGCGGTAGCCGTGTTCGTCTTCTCCCCGTCCGGCCCTGGCCATCCGAACCACCATATCGTAATCGGCGTTTCCCTTGAAGGCGGAGTCCCGCAGCAGCATGCCGAAGGCGGCGACGGCCGAGGCGAACTTGAACTCCTGCCCCGCATTGTCGAAGGTCAGCCCCATATCCGTGACCGCCATGGCCAACCGGTTGCCGACATCCGCGTCCGGCGCTTTGTAGCGGAGTTTGACGGTCAGCAGTTCGCCGCTGTCGGCGGCCTCCGTCGTGGATCGGGTCCGCTGGTATTTGAGGTCGTCCACGCCCGGGCTCCGGAAAGGGACGCCGATGGGGACGATCTCGTAGAGGGCTGTCACGGTGTGTCCGGCGCCGATCTCCCCGGCGTCCTTGGCGTCGTCGTTGAAGTCTTCCGCGCGCAACAACCGGTTTTCGTAGCCGATCAGGCGGTAGGCGGCGACCTGGGCGGGGTTGAATTCCACCTGGATCTTCACGTCCTTGGCGATGGTCGCCAGGGTGGCGCCCATCTCCCGCACCAGCAGTTTCCGGGCTTCGGTGATGGAGTCGATGTAGCCGTAGTTGCCGTTGCCCTTGTCGGCCAGTTTCTCCATGGCGCTGTCCTTTAGGTTGCCGGTCCCGAATCCCAGCACGGTCAGGAAGATGCCGGATGCCGCCTTGTCCTGGATCAGCCGCACCAGGTCGCCTTCGTTGGCGACGCCGACGTTGAAGTCGCCGTCGGTGGCCAGGATCACCCGGTTGATGCCGCCGGGGATGAAATGCTGTTTGGCCACGTCGTAAGCCAGCCGGATGCCCTCCGAGCCGTGGGTGGAACCGGCCGCCTTCAGCTTGTCGAGGGAAGAGAGGATAGAAATCTTGTTTTCCCTCGAGCAGGGCGTGGAGGGCAGGGCGAGTCCGGAACCGCCGGCATAGACGGCCACCGCCACCCGGTCCCTGGGGGTCAGCTCCTGAACCAGCAGCTTCACGGCCCGTTTGAGCAGGGGCAGCTTGTCGGGGGCGTCCATGGAGCCGGACACGTCCAGGAGAAAGACCAGGTTGGCGGCGGTCCGTTCTTCCGTGGGCATTTCCCTGCCCTTCAGCCCGATGCGCAGCAGGCGATGACCGGCTTTCCAGGGGCAGCCGGCCACCCGGGTGTCGATGGAAAAGGGGGCGCCGTCGGGCGGAGCGGAATAATCGTAATCAAAATAGTTGATCATCTCCTCGATGCGGACGGCGTCGGGCGGCGGCGACTCGCCCCGCTTCAGGAACCGGCGGACATTGGCGTAGGAGGCTGTGTCCACGTCGACGGAAAAAGTGGAAAGGGGGTTCTGGTCGACCCGGAGAAAGGGGTTTTCCTTGATGTAGTCGTAGGATTCGGTGTTGAAATCGGGCTGTTCGCCGTCGGGCCCGGGCTCTGCGGGGACTTGCCCGGCTTTTGCCATCAATGGCTGGGCGTACATGGGAGACTGGGCTTCCATCGCCACCCTGTGGTCGCCGCAGCCCGCCGTTAATAAAGACAATGCCAGGAGCATCCCGCCGATCGCTTTCCACTTCATGTCGTCTCCTTTTTTTCGGTTCAGGTATGGTCGTTTAATTGAACAATACGCTGCGGAGATTAGCGCAAATTGGGGGAAATGGCAATTCGGATGATGAGGGAAAACCCACTTCCGGATTATTGAGCCTTTATCATCGTTGCGGCCACTTCAGCCGGCGCGCCGCTCGCGCATTGGCCGAAACGATGATAAAGGCCGATAATTGCGATTCATCTGAATTGTTTGACATTGAATCGATGCGGGTGTACTAATTGGGACCGGTTGCGTATTCGCGGCGTCATACATGATGATTTTATTAGAAAAACAATGTGTTGAAATGGATGTAATCGAAAAAAATCAGCGCCGTTTCGGCTTCAAAACCAAACCCGGCGGAACCCATGCGGCCCGCACCATGATGATGCCGGAACTGGCGCGCCTGCTCGCCTGGATCGACGATCCGGCGGCAACCAAAAATGACTACATCGACGCCATCCAAACGCACAACTGCCTGGGAAAACGATCCGGAAAGACCCGGGAGTTGACCGCCCGGCATCTGACGGCGCTGTATGGCCTGGACCCCTCCCTGACGTTGTTCCGGAATCTCCTTTTTTTCTGGCGAAGAGACCCGGAAGGAAGGCCGCTTATCGCTTTGAGCTGCGCCTATGGCCGGGACGCCATATTGCGTTCCAGCAGACCCTTTATCCGGTCTCACGAGCACGGGGAAGCCGTTTTTCGCGGGGACATGGAAGCCTTTATCGAAGAATGGGAACCGGGACGCTTCAGCAGCGCCACGTTGAAATCGACGGCCCAGAACCTCAACGCCACCTGGACCCAATCCGGCCATCTGACCGGGAGGGTCAAAAAGACGCGGTCCCAGGCCATGGCCACCCCCGGTTCGGCGGCTTACGCCCTGTTGTTGGGGTATCTGTCGGGCGGGAGGGGCGAATCCCTTTTTTTGAGCGACTATGCCTCGCTTTTGGATTGCCCCGTGGATGGGCGGATGGCGCTGGCCGAGGCCGCCTCCCGAAAGGGGTGGATGGTGTTCAAACGCGCCGGCAATGTGGTGGAGGCGTTGTTTCCCCAGCGTCTGACGGATACCGAAATGGAGTGGATTCTTGAGCAAAATTAAGCGATTGGTCGCGTCTTACGCCGCATATATCTCGATCCCCTGGCGGGATGACGCGGCGGCGGCCCAGCGGGTGGTGTTCTGCGTTTATGGCGAAGCCGAGGAACCGCGGCTGAGAGCCCGGATCGATGAATTCGAAATCGCCACCCGGCGGGCCGGCCATGATTGGGCGGTTTTCGATGTAACGGATTCCTTCGCGGAGTGGATGGCCGCTCAAAAATATGCGGAAAGCTATTTTCAAAAGCCCCACCTGATCAAATCCCTGAATCACCGGTACCTGGAGTACATCGTGGATGGCTTCAAAACATTTATTCGCGACCAGGGCGCCGGGGAAAACGCGGTGGTCGCCGTAAAGGGCGTCGGATCGCTTTTCGGGTTTCTGAAGGTCAAGGAAGTGGTGGACCGGCTGGCCCCGCTGGTGTCCGGCAAGCTGCTCGTCTTTTTTCCGGGGAGTTACGACGACAACAACAACTACCGTCTTCTGGACGGCTACGACGGCTGGAATTATCTGGCCGTGCCGATTACGGCGGATAAGGATTTTTAATGATGATGATGGATTTTGGGGAATTTATTCGCATTCCAACGGTTCAGGATTGAAAACCCCGAAGGGGTTGAACATACCAGGCCAGGGCAACGCCCTGGACATGGCGGCATAAATCCGTCGAGCCCTGTAAGGGCGTTATATATTCTGGAATTGTATGAAATGATCTCTAAAATGTCACGCCCTTACAGGGCTTTGATCGAATATTCGCAATGCCCAGGGCGCTGCCCTGGTCTGTTATGTGACGCCCTTTCAGGGCCGTCCTCAAAATTCGTTACAACCTGAATTTCAAAAATAAAAATGCGGAAGTGGCGATGAAAAACCGAGACATTTACCAGAAAGATCCCTCGCGGCGGAAACTGGTCAATGAAGGCGTGGCCAGCGTCAATGACGACCGGAGCCGGCAGGCCATGGATGTCCTGCGCTACGAACTGGAGACCTTTGTCTGCGACGGCCAGTATGAAAAAGGGATGGCCCATATCCTGGAGACCTACCTGAAGAACATCGATCAGTCCGAACAGCCGGCGGTCTGGATCAGCGGGTTTTTCGGATCGGGCAAGTCCCACCTGGCCAAGATGCTCCGGGCGCTGTGGGACGATACGCCATTTTCCGACGGGGCCGCGGCCCGGGGCATTGCGAATCCGCCCAAGGGAATCAAGGATCTGCTGAAAGAACTGTCCACCCAGGGCAAACGTCAGGGCGGGCTTCACGCCGCGTCCGGAACCCTGGGGGCCGGGGCCGAAGGGAGCGTCCGGCTGGCGCTGCTGCGGATCATCTTCAAATCGGCCGGCCTGCCGGGGAGCTATCCCCTGGCGCGGTTTGTCATGTGGCTGAAGTCCGAAGGGCTGTATGAATCCGTGAAAGCCCATGTGGAAAACAACGGGTGCGATTGGGAAGAGGAGCTGGACAACCTCTATGTGGCGGAGGGGCTCCATGCCGCATTGATGGCGGTCAAACCCGCGCTGTTTTCGTCCCCCGCCGTCTGCATGGAAACCCTCAACAACCTCTACCCGTTTGTCCAGGATGTGAGCAGCGACGACATGCTCAAGGCGATCCGGCGGGCGGTGACGCAAAGCAAGAAATTTCCGCTGACCCTGATCGTTCTCGACGAGGTGCAGCAATACATCGGCGAAGACCCCCAGCGCTCAACAGCCGTCCAGGAAGTGGTGGAAGCCTGCTGCAAGAACATCGGCGCAAAGATTTTATTTGTCGGCACCGGGCAGACCGCCGTGACGGGCACCTCCAATCTGAAGAAACTGGAAGGTCGCTTCACGGTCCGGATCGAACTGTCGGACGCCGATGTGGAAGCGGTGATCCGAAAGGTCATCCTGGCCAAAAAGCCCGACGCCATCGCGCCCATCGAAGAGACCCTCCAGACCAATCTCGGCGAAATCTCCCGTCATCTGGACGGGACATCCATCGCCCACCGGCAGGACGACATCCCCGATTTCCCCCGGGATTACCCCATCCTGCCCGTCCGCCGACGGTTTTGGGAAAACACCCTGCGGGTGCTGGACCAGACCGGCGCCGACAGCCAGCTCCGAAACCAGTTGAGCATGGTCCACAAAACCATCCAGACCCATCTGGACGACCCGCTGGGCAACGTCGTCCCGGCGGATTATCTCTACTTCGATTCCGCCGACAAGCTGCTCCAGTCCCGGCTCCTGCCCCGGAAAGTCCATGAGAAGACCATGATCTGGCGGAACGGATCGGAGACGGAACGATGGATGGCCCGGGCCTGCGGCCTCGTGTTCCTGGTCAACAAGCTGGCCGGCGCGAACAAGGAAATCGGCATCCGGGCCACGGCGGAGACCATCGCCGATCTCATGGTCGAAGACCTTTCGGCCGGCAGCGGCGCCCTCCGGAACCGGTTGCCGGGGGTGATGGACGGGTGCGAACTGCTGATGAAAGTGGGCGACGAATACCGCATCCAGACCGAGGAAAGCGCCGCCTGGAGCGATGAATTCCTCAGTCAGCGCAACCAACTGGCCAACGAAGCCCATCGCATTGATGCGGAGCGGGACGACCGGATTCGAAAACGGTTCGGCGAGCTGGTCAAAAAGCAGACCCTGACCCAGGGAAAGCCGAACGTCCCCCGGACCGTTTCCCCCGTTTTCGACGCCCGGCTGCCCAAAGACGGCGACCGGAAAATTTACGTCTGGGTCCGGGACGGCTGGAGCCTCGATGAAAACGCCGTAAGGGCCGACGCGCTCCAGAGCGGCAATGGGTCCCCGACGATTTTCGTCCATGTGCCCAGGCGTTCCGCCGACGATCTGCGCCGTCGCCTCATCGACTTCAAGGCGGCCAACGCCACCCTGGAAAAACGGGGCGTCCCCAACACGCCCGAAGGCCAGGAGGCGCGCGCCGCCATGGAGACCACCAAACAAGCGTCAGCGGGTCGGATCAGGGAATTGCTGGACGACGCCTTTTCCGGCGCCCGGGTCTTCCAGGGCGGGGGCAATGAAATCACGGGAGACAACCTCCAGGAGCGGGTGATGGAGGCGGCGGGTCATTCGCTCCAGCGGCTCTATCCGCAATTCCATCTGGCCGACCATGCCGGGTGGGACAAGGTTCTGTCCCGGGCCCAGAAAGGCGCGCCGGATGCGCTCAAGGCGGTGGGCGACGACGGGGAAACCGGGAAAAATCCGGTTTGCAAGGCGATTCTGGGTTATATTGCCGGCGGGAAAAACGGCGCCCGGATCCGGGATCATTTCGAAGCCCCGCCCTGCGGCTGGCCCCGGGACGCCGTTGACGGCGGATTGCAGGTGCTGCTGGCGGCCGGGATCATCCGGGCCCAGGATGACGCCGGGACGGCCATCGATCCGAAAGAGATGGACCGGAAGGCGATGGGCAAAAGCAACTTCAAGGTCGAGGCCGCCACCGTGACCACGGCCCAGCGGATTCAGATCCGGAAGGCGCTTCAAAAAGCCGGGATATCGGCCAAACAGGGCGAGGAATTGATGGTCGTCCCGGCGTTTCTCCAGAAAATGGAAGACCTGGCCCACGGGGCCGGCGGCGATCCGCCCCGCCCGGAAAAACCGGATACATCGGCGCTGGAAGATATCCGGCTCTCCGTGGGCAATGAACAGCTTCTGTCCATCTACAACCGCCGCGACGAACTGAAGAAATGGATCGATGAATGGCGGGCGCTGTCGGCGGAAATCGAAAAACGGCTGCCCCGGTGGGAGCAATTGCAGCGGCTTTTGGGACATGCCGAAGAGCTGCCGGCGGCGGAAAGCTATCGCGCCCAGGCGGACAAGATTCAGGCCCATCGCCTGTTGCTCAATGATCCGGATCTGGTCGAACCGGCCCTGAGCGGCATAACCCAGGTGCTTCGGGACGCGCTGAACGGAAAGGACGCGGCCTATAAAGCCGGCCATGAAAAGGGGATGAAACGGCTGCGGGACGACGCCAACTGGCGGCAGCTCACCCCGGATCAGCGAAACGAACTGCTGGCGGAGCAGAAGCTGACGGAAAAGGATCGGCCGGACATCCAGGTCAAATCCACGGAAGATATTTTGCGGACCCTGAACGCCCATTCGTTAAACGGGTTGGCCGACCGGATCGCGGCCCTGCCGGGCCGGTTCGATCAGGTTTTGCAGGCGGCGGCCGAATTGCTGGAGCCGGAAATCCGGTTCGTGACGGTGCCCCGACGGACGTTGAAGACCGGGGAGGATGTGGATGCCTGGGTGGCGGAGGTTCGGGGGAAGTTGATGGCGGCGCTGGCGGAGGGGCCGGTGGCGGTGAAATGATGGCCTGAAACCCCTCCCCCCGGCCCCCTCCCCTGAGAGGAGAGGGGGAGGTCGATTGTTCAGCGCTTGGGCTATCGTTGAGCCAGCCCCATGTAAACGACGGCCAGGCCGTTTTTGGGGGGAGGCCGATTGTTCAGCGCTTGGGCTATCGTTGAGGCGTCCATTTATCGACCTCCCCCCCTTGCAGCCCAGGAGAGAAGGGGCCGATTGTTCAGCGCTTGGGCTATCGTTGAGGCGTCCATTTATCGACCTCCCC
>CAZZBE010000232.1:0-7409 GCA_964652715.1 uncultured Desulfobacteraceae bacterium | reverse complement strand
TTCCGGCATCGATTCCGGTATCGGGGGGACCGACCTCATCGAGGCCATTGCCTTTCTGGACGCCTACGAAGGAAAGAACATCCCCTCCGGCCACCGGAGCCTCTCCTTCCGAATCACCTACCGATCCCCGGAGGAGACCCTGGAAGACGAGCGGGTGACCGCCGTCCACCAGGCGATCGCCGATCACCTTCTCCAGACCTTCAACGCCACGCTTCCCACCGACCGCTGACGCTCCTGTTGATTTTTCGGGTCGCCCCCTGAACGCCCCGCCCCGGCGGCGCGTCCGTCTTCCTCCCCCCTTCGGTTCCTGGAGGGGGAATTTTTTTCGTCTTATCTCAAAATGACGCGCGATCTGCTTCCCGTTCACCCACTGGACGCCATTCATTAATTACTCTTGACACGACCGCGGTACATCGAATATGTATGATGTCTTGCTCTGAAGTGTACACGAATTTTTAAGCTGAATTTTGACCCCATAATTTTAACCAAGGAGGGTGACACATGGCCAATCGGTACGAAGAAGCGTTTGAGAAATCGATGAAGGACCCCGAAGGATTCTGGGGCGAAGCCGCGGAGGATTGTTTCTGGTACAAGAAGTGGGACAAGGTTCTGGACGACTCCAACAAGCCGTTCTACCGGTGGTTCGTCGGCGGAGAGACCAACACCGCCTACAACGCCCTCGATTACCACGTCGAAAACGGCCGCGGGGACCAGCTCGCCCTGATCTACGACAGCCCGGTCACGGACACCATCAAGAAATACACCTATACCGAGCTGCGGGACGAAGTCGCCAAATTCGCCGGCGTCCTGGCCGATCAGGGCGTGGTCAAGGGCGATCGGGTCATCATCTATATGCCCATGATCGCCGAGGCGGCCATTTCCATGCTGGCCTGCGCCCGGATCGGCGCCATTCATTCGGTGGTCTTCGGCGGGTTCGCCGCCAAAGAGCTGGCCACCCGGATCAACGACGCCAAGCCGAAGGTCATTGTTTCGGCGTCCTGCGGCATCGAGGTGCAGCGGGTCATCAAGTACAAGCCGCTCATCGACAAGGCCATTGAACTGTCCGACTACAAACCGGAAAAATGCGTCATCTACCAGCGTCCCATGGAAGAGGCCTCCATGATCCCCGGCCGCGATGTCGACTGGAACGAGGCCATGGCCGCCGCCAAACCGGCGGATTGCGTGCCCGTGGCCGCCACCGACCCGCTTTACATTCTCTACACCTCCGGCACCACCGGGCAGCCCAAGGGCGTGGTTCGCGACAACGGCGGCCATATCGTGGCCCTCAAGTGGACCATGAAGGCCATTTACGACGTGGACCCCGGCGACGTCTATTGGGCCGCCTCGGACGTGGGCTGGGTCGTGGGGCATTCCTACATCGTTTACGCCCCCCTCTTCAAAGGCTGCACCACGATCCTCTTCGAGGGCAAACCGGTGGGCACCCCCGATGCCGGCGTCTTCTGGCGGGTCATCTCCGAACACGGCGTAAAATCCATGTTCACCGCGCCCACCGCCTTCCGGGCCATCAAGCGCGACGACCCCAAGGGCGAATTCATCAAAAAATACGACCTCTCCAATTTCAAGATCCTCTTCCTGGCCGGCGAGCGGTCCGATCCGGACACCATCCAGTGGTCCGAGAACAACCTCAAGGTGCCGGTCATCGACCACTGGTGGCAGACCGAAACGGGCTGGGCCATCTGCGCCAACTGCATGGGCCTGCACCAGTTCCCGGTCAAATACGGCTCCCCCACCAAAGCGGTTCCCGGCTGGGATGTCCAGGTCGTGGACGAGTCCGCCAAGCAGATGAAGCGCGGCGAGATCGGCGCCCTGGTGGTCAAACTGCCGCTGCCCCCGGGCACGCTGCCCACCCTGTGGCAGAACGACGAACGGTTTGTGGAATCCTACCTGGAAGAGTTTCCGGGGTACTACAAGACCGCCGACGCCGGCTATATCGACGAGGACGACTACGTCTACGTCATGTCCCGGACCGACGACATCATCAACGTGGCCGGCCACCGGCTCTCCACCGGCGCCATGGAAGAGGTGCTTTCCGACCATCAGGACGTGGCCGAATGCGCGGTGCTGGGCGTGGAGGATCAGTTGAAGGGTCAGGTGCCGGTGGGCTTCATTGTGCTCAAATCCGGCGTCGACAAGCCCCAGGAAGAGATCGTCAAGGAAGTGGTCGCCATGGTGCGGGATCGCATCGGACCGGTGGCCGCCTTCAAGACCGCCACGGTGGTCAAGCGGCTGCCCAAGACCCGCTCCGGAAAAATCCTCCGCGGGACCATCCAGAAGATCGCCGACAACCAAGAATACAACACCCCGGCGACCATCGACGATCCCGAAATCCTGAACGAAATGGAAGAGGCCCTGAACAAGATCGGACTGGGCAAGAGCCGGAAATAACACCGGTATTCAGCCGAACCTAATGGAATAAAACCCGATGGAATAAAAATCGGAAGCCGGCGGCCTTTGTCGCCGGCTTCCGATTTTCAACGGATGATGAAACACCCCCTGCTCGCTCTCCCCATCCTTCTCGGCCTCGTCCTGGGACTCCCGTTCACGGTCGCCGGCCAGCCCGGGCCCCTTCAGAACGCGGCCCGGCTCAAGGCGGAAAACGCCTGCGAAGGGTGCGACCTGAAATGGACCGATCTCCAGAGCGCTCGGCTGCGGGACGCCCGGCTTAAGGGCGCCGACCTGTCCGGGGCCGATCTCCGTCAGGCGGATTTGCAGTCGAGCCAGCTCAATGGCGCGAAGCTGGAAGGCGCCAATCTCCATTCCGCCCAGCTCCGGATCGCCGAGCTGAAAGGGGCGGTATTGAAGGACGCCTACCTCCAGGGGGCCAACCTCACCGGCGCCGACCTCCGGAACGCCGATCTGACCGGCGCCGACCTGATGGGGGCCAACCTGATGCAGGCCCGGCTCGGAGCGGCGAATCTCACCCGGGCCAATCTCCAGGAATGTTTGCTGGTGGGCGCCAGTTTCCACGGGGCCACCCTGACCGGCGCCCGGCTGGTCCGGACGGATATGATGGGGGCGGATTTTACAGAGGCCGATCTCAGGGGCGCGGACCTCCACGGGTCGAACCTGATGGGCGCGACATTCAAATTCGCCGATCTCCGGAACGCCGACTTCAAGGACGCGGTGTTTCGCCAACTCTACCCGCCGCGCCATCCGGACGGCAAAATGCCCCCGATACCCGGACTGGAAGGGGCCCGCCTGGACGGCGCCGTCTGGACCGACGGCAACCCCTGCAAACAGGGATCCGTGGGGCGGTGCGAACGGGAGTTCTTCGGCATACCGAGATGAGCCTCAGAGATCGGTATATCCCTCGTCGGGCCGCCACCGCTGAGTCTTGATCCGGCCCGGGAAGGCCCGGGGCTTGTAGAGGGATTTTCCCAGGAGCAGGCGCAAACATTCCTGGATGCTCTCCGAAATGGTGGGGTGGGGATAGAGGAGCTTGAGCACGTCCCCGGCGCCGTTGCCCTGGTCCATGAAATGGGCGATGGAGACCACCGTCGAGGAGATCTGGGGCCCGGCGCCCCGCATGCCTAAGATTTTCTGGTCCGCGTCGTCGGTCACCAGGATCTTGACGAAGCCCGCCATGGACCGCATGGCGATGGCCCGGGCGACCAGGTCGTTGGCGTAATAGGCCACTTTGAAGGGGATGTTCTTCTTCCGGCACATCTTTTCCCCCAATCCCACGGCCGCCACCGCCGGATGGAAGAACATGATGGTGGACAGGTTATTGTAATTGAGGGGAAAATTGCCCTGTCCGAACATATGCTTGACCGCATGCCGGGCTTCTTTTTCGGCGATGTTCACCAGGGCCGGGTGGTTGGTGACGTCGCCCACGGCGTAGATCCCCGCCCGGATCCGGCAGTCGTCGTCCGTCTCCAGATATCCCCGTTCGTGGGGGCTGATCCCGGCCGTTTCGAGCCCCAGCGCGTCCAGCCGCGCCACCCGGCCGATGGAGATGAGCGCCGTGTCCACTTCAACCACCTCGGAATGGCCGTCGCTGAAATCCAGAACCACCTCCAGGTGCCCGGTCCGCTTCCGGATGTCCTGGAGCTGGGCCGAGTGGATGATCTTGACGCCGATCCGGGCCAGGCTGTTGCTGACGAAATCGCTGACGTCCCGGTCCTCGTAGGGGATGACGGTCTCTTTGTGATCGATGAGGAAGACTTCCGTCTGGCCGAAATTGGCGAAGATCGCGGCGTACTCGCACCCGATGATGCCGGCCCCGACGATCATCAGGCGGGCCGGAAACCGCTGGAGATTGAGGATGCCGTCGGAATCGAGGATTCGGTCCCCGTCCGCGGGGATGCCGGGAAACGGCCGGGGCTTGGAGCCCGCGGAGATGAGAAAATGGTCGGCGCCGACGGTTTCCGGTTCAGCGTCTTCATATGAGACGGTCACGGAACGGCGGTCCCGGAATCGCCCCCACCCCTGTTTGAGGGTGATGGATCCCGGCCCCCGCCACCGGCGGGGAGAGTAGCTTTCCAGCTGGGAGAGCATCTGGTACTGCTTCTCCTTCACCGCCCGCATGACCGTGGCGCGCATGGCCTCGTAGTTCACGGACAGGCCCGCGGCCCGGTATCCCCGATCCACCTTGGCGGCCACCGCATAGTCCTTGGCCAGCTCCCACATGGTTTTGGAGGCCAGGGCCCCCCATTTGACGCCGGCCCCGCCGATCTCGTCGCCCTCGATGACGCAGACGTGTTTTCCCAGGTCCAGGGCGCGCATGGCGGCGGCGAACCCGCCCGGCCCGCAGCCCATGACGCACAGATCAAATGTGTCGACGATTTCACTCGGCATGATGCGGCCTCCAGAAGGTATCGAAGATAATGCAGATCCGTCTCTTTACATCATCTTAGAGCACAACCCCTTCCACCGTCAACCGCTATCCGGAACGAATCCAGACCCGCGAGGTTTTCAAAACCTCGCAGGTCTTCGCCGGCCGGACCCGGTTCTCCCGAATATCGCGTTTACTGGATGGGGAAAGTATGGTACAAACAGGTTCATTAAATTTTCGTTCTCAATTCATTTTCTTATACCCAATATTGCTTATTCCAAATAGATCGCTTCGATGCCCCTCAAAAAGACTTGCAAAAAATGCGTGTTGATCCTCCTGGATGGTTTGGGAGACCGCGCTTATGAATCCCTGGACGGCCAGACGCCGCTCCAGGCGGCCCGCACCCCGGCCCTGGACCGCCTGGCGGCCATGGGCGCCAACGGCCTCTACCACGCCGTCCGGCCCGGCGTGGCCCTTCCCAGCGAATCCGCCCATTTTGCCATGTTCGGGTACCGCCCCGCCGAGTTCCCGGGCCGCGGCGCCCTGGAGGCCCTTGGGGCCGGCGTCCCCCTGGGACCGGACGATGTGGCCGTTCTGGCCCATTTTGCCGGCATCCATGCCGAAGACGGTTGCCTGGTTTTAGATGCCGGGGAGCTGGACGGAACCGAAGCGGAGGTGAAAGAACTGATTGCCGCGGCCGGCTTCTTCGAACAGGATGGGCTGCGGATTCGGTTCCACCGAACGAAAGGCCTCCACGGGATCCTCACCCTCCAGGGGGAGGTTTCGCCCCGGGTGACCGACACCGATCCGGTCCTCGCCGGAAGGCCCCTTTCCGCTGTTAAGCCTTTCGCCGATTCCGCCCATGATCCCGCTGTCATGAACACCGCCCGGGTTCTCCGATCCTATCTCCTGTGGGCCCATCGCCGCCTGGAATCGAACCCGATCAATCTGGCGCGAAGGGAAGCGGGAAAGCCGCCCCTCAACGGCCTGGTCACCCAGCGGGCCGGCCGGTTGAAGCGGGTCCCCTTTTTCCGGGAACGGTACGGCCTGGCCGGCGTCAGCGTGGCCTCCGGCTTTGTATACCGGGGATTGTGCGCCTATATCGGGCTCGATTTCCACACCGCGGCCGACTCGGACGACCCGGAGACGGACATCGCCGACCGGTTGACGGCGGCCCGGGACCTGCTGGGGAAATATGACTTTCTCCATGTCCACACCAAAGCCCCCGATCAGGCGGCCCACACCAAAAGCCCGGCGGATAAAAAAGCCGTCATCGAAGCGCTGGACCGGGGCATCCAGAAAGCCATTGATCCCATCCTAAACGACCCCGAGGTGATGATCGCCCTTACGGCGGATCACTCTACGCCGAGCAGCGGCCCCTTGATCCATTCCGGCGAACCGGTGCCCCTGACCTTCTGCGGCCCCGGAATACGAAAAGATCTGATCGGACGCTTCGATGAGGTTCATGCGGCCGGCGGCGCGCTGGGCTCGATCCGCGGAAAAGAGTTCATGCTGCTGGTGCTCAACCATCTGGACAAAGCCAAATTGCGGGGCCTGATGGATACGCCGCTGGATCAGCATTACTGGCCTGGGGATTATGAACATTTCCGATTGGACGGCTAAGAATGGAAAAAACCGGGGCGCCCTCCGGCGCACCCTATGAAACCGGCGTTATCCACGGCCGGTTTCAGGTGCTCCACAACGATCACATGACCTATCTGCTGGCGGGAAAATCGCAATGCCGTCACCTGGTCGTGGGGATCACCAATCCCGATCCAAAATTAACCCGGGACGACGATGCCGATCCGGATCGAAGCGCCCCACTGGCCAATCCCCTCACCTATTATGAACGGTACCGGCTCATCCGAGAAGCGCTGGTGGAAAACCGCGTAGCCGAATCGCAGTTTTCCATCGTCCCCTTCCCCATCAATTTTCCGGACCTATATCGCCATTACGTTCCGATGGACGCCGTTTTCTTCCTGACCATCTACGACGACTGGGGGCGACAAAAGCGCAACTGCTTCAAGTCATTGGATCTTGAAACCCATGTGCTCCGGGAAGTCCCGCCCGAACAAAAGGGGATCAGCGCGACGAAGATCCGTCAATCCATGATCAATGGCGATCCCGGGTGGTTGGAGAACGTACCGGAAAGCGCGGCGGCTCTGATGTCAGGTTGGGACATTCCACGGCGGCTGAGAACACTCCTTTCCAGAGCGCATCCGGCGCGGCGCGGATAGTCCGCACCATCTCCGCAAGGGCCTGATTCATGGTGGACGTCTTTCACAACGACTGGAACGCCCTCCTTTTTCCCCTCTTTGTCCTCCTCTACATCTACCTTCTCTATCGGGTCGAGAAACGATTCCGGCAACAACGCACCCTGACGGATGAAGAATTTCTGGCCTATCTCGCCCGGGTCTATTCCTGCAGCGAATACGACCTTTTCCAAGCCGCCGCCGAGGAATGGAACCTGTCCGGCGTCCCCATCGACAAGGATTTCAAAAATTACCTGAAAGAGGGAAGCATGCCCTATTATGTCAAGGATTTTATTCGGAAAGCGAGGAAAAAGGCGGAACGGGGATGAGCAAAAACGTTGGGACGGCCAAGGGCGTCCAGA
>CAZZBE010000231.1:0-7434 GCA_964652715.1 uncultured Desulfobacteraceae bacterium | reverse complement strand
CATTCGACCGCATCCCGTCCCGGCGGCTGGAAAAGAGGTCCCGGACCCGGGTCCGCTGCGCTTCGGTCAGATCCAGGCGCTTCAGGAATTTGAACCCTTTGGGGCCGCATCCCCGGCCGTGACGGCCGTCTTTTCCCATGGAGTTCCCGGCCGCGGCGGTCCCGGCGAACATCAGGACCATGGCGAGCGCGATGGTCGTTATCCACCATTTGGCGTATGTCATTGTCTGTCTCCTGTGTCGTATTGGATGTCGATTTGAATTTCGGTGATGTCGGAACCGTTTCCCGGGAAGCCGTTCCCTTTCATGGGTTAAGTCGATGTCCGGCCGGGAAAGGTTACACCGGCGTCCCCTTTTTGCCGGTTTTGACTTTTTTCCGGGCCGCGCCCAGATAGATGGCGGCCAGGGTCACGCCCACGCCGATCCAGTTGACGGGGGAGGTGGGCCGATGGAAAAACAGCACATCCCACACAAAGGCCAGGGCCGGCTGGAGCAGAAGGATGAGGCCGGACAGCGACGCCCGGAGCTTGGGCAGGGCGTTGGTGATGAGAATCCAGCCGATCACCTGGCTGAAAAGTCCTAATGCCAGCAGGGCGAAGAGGCTCCGGAGATCGGGGATCCCGAAGGACGCCCCGGTGCGAAGGACCTCGACGGCCAGAAAGACCGCCGTGGTGAAGGAGACCAGGGTGATCACGTAGAAACGGGACGCGTCCGCCTGTTCCGACTGGAATTTCCGGAGGGAGAGGAGGTACCCGGCATAGCACGCGGCCGCGGCGAACCCGAAATAGACGCCGAGGCGGTAGGCGTCGTCCAGCGCGTCCCAGTCCAGGCCCACGATCATGAAAAGGCCCGCGAAGGCCAGGGGGACGGAGAGAAAGTAGATGGGCCGCACCCGCTCCCCGAGAAAGAGGATCCCGGCCCCGCCCAGGATGAAGACCTGGAAATTGGGCAGGATGGTCCCCAGGCCCGGCCCGATGTAGCCGATGCTGTGGTGGTAGAAGAACAGGTCCAGGGCGAACATGAGGCCGCAGAGGAGGCCGAGCATCCAGTGGCGCGGTTTGGGAAGTTGGAGTTCCCCCCGGCGCCAGGCCAGCGCCAGCAGCACGAAGCCGCCGATAAACACCCGGTAGAAGGCCGACACCGCCGGGTCCACATGGGCCGTTTTGACCCAGACGCCGGAAAAACTGATGAGGACGGCCCCCGCCAGGAGGGACGCCGGGGCGGACGGCAATCGGAGTCGGATCATGGGGCGGCGTCGGGAACCCGCGGCGTCCTCGGAAACCAGATAGGCGGAACGGGTTGGAAAATCAACAAAGGGGTGTTCAATAAGAAAGCAGCCCAAGCTCTGCAAGGGCTGCTTTTTTTGTAACAAAGCCTCCGAAAGGCGCTTATTTCTTTTCTTTCGGATGACACTGCGAACAGGTGGTCGGGGCCGCTCTCGATTTGGTCTTCTTCTTGAACTCCCGGTGACACCCTTTGCAGTTCTCGTGGATCGCCTCGGCGTGGTATTCCAGCTCGGCTTTTTTCACCTCCTCGCGGGAGGCTTTCTTGTCCCGCAGCGCTTTCTTCTCGTCGCGGGGCATTTCGCCGGGCTTTTTGTGGCATGCGATGCAGTCTTGCACATCGTCGCCGACCTTCAGGTCTTTCAGAGGCTTTCCGTCTTTGTCGTGATGGCAGTCGCCGCAGCCATTCGGATAGAGATCCGGATACTTCTCGGCGTAATCCTCGGCGTGCTTTTTATGGGAGAACTCCACGATCCCCTTGGTGTGCTCCTTGTAAGCCTCCTTCTTCATCTTAATGACATCGGGAACTTTCGTCCCGGCGTAGATGGCGGTGGACGCAAACAACAGGGCAACCCCCAGGATGGCCATAACAAAAAGGATGGACTTCTTCATAGTGTTGATTTCACCTCCTTTCGGGTTGGCGTGTGAATCTTTTAAACTATCTGAAGGATCTTTATCAAGCGGCGGCCGGATTGTCAATGGCAAAGCGATGGGCCGCGGGGGTGTACATCCATCGGGAAATGTGGTAAATATAAGTTGATTGAACAGATCCACAGGCCGCTTGCCACAGGAGACATATCCGATGACCCCACGTCAACCCATCCAGACCGGCTTCACCTTCGGCGCCGGTTTTACCCCCCTGGGAAAAAAGCTCCTCATCTTCTACGCCGCCGTCTACGTCGCCGAGCTGATCTTTTTCCACTGGTTCCGGACCCCCCTGGTCTCCCTGCTCTTCGTCCACCCGCTGGGCCATCCGGATTTCCACCTTCTCCAGATCCTCACCCACCCCTTTGTCCATGATCCCAACGCCCCCCTGGCCTTTCTCATTCACTGCCTGGTCTTTTATTTTTTCTCGGCGCCGGTGGAACGCGCCGTGGGCGGCCGGGGGTTTCTGATCCTCTTTTACGGCGCGGCCGCGGGGTCGGCCCTGTGCGGCATGGCCTTCAGCCTGATGGCCGATTTCGCCGTCCCCTTCGGCGGCATGCTGCCCAGCCTGCTGGCCCTCATCGTCGTCTTCGGGCTCCTCAATCCGGACGCCACCATTTTGCTGATGTTCATCATCCCCGTCAAGGCCCGGTACATCAGTTACGGGACGCTGTTGATCACCCTGCTCACCTTTCTGGCCAAGGCCAATCCCAACGGGGCCTATCACCTGGGCGGAATCCTCTTCGGGTGGCTCTGGCTGGCGGGGCCGCGCCATGCCCTGGACTACCGCCGGCTCCACATGATGTACCTGGAATGGAAATTGAAGCGGAAAAAGGCCCGGTTCCGGGTGATCGACGGCGACAAGGATAAAGACCGACCCACCTATCACTGACCTGTATCACAAGGAGGCATCCCCCATGAGTCTTCGCAGCTTCACCCTCTACGATATCTTCCAGCGAAACGCCCGGATCTATCCCGGTAAAACCGCCGTCGTCACGGCCGACGGGGAGCGCATCGCCTTCAAAGCGCTTCTGGAGGATGTGGACCGGTTGGCCGCCGGATTGGCGGGCAAAGGGTTCGTCAAGGACGACCGGATCGCGGTGCTGGCCCTCAACCATCACGGCTTCTTTCACCTGTTCGGCGCCGCGGCGGCCCTGGGCCTCGTCGTCGTGCCCGTCAACTGGCGGCTTTCCACCGAGGAGATCCGCTACATCCTGGAAGACGCGGCCCCCAAGATGCTGGTGACGGATGCGGATCAGTTCGGCCGGGCCAGGGAACTGGCCGGGCCGGACATAGCCCCGACCCTATCAATAGTCCGCTTCGACCGGGCCGAAGGGGATGTCCCCCGATTGTCGGATCTCATGGCCCCGGAACTCTTGCCCGCCGCTCCCATCCGGGGCGACGACCCTTTCTGCATCATTTATACCGCCGCGGTGGAGGGAAAACCGAGAGGCGCGACCCTGAGCCACAACAACATCGCCGTAGGCAACACCCAGATCGCCGCCACCTTCTGGATGGGTCCGGATGACGCCTACCTTAACATGCTGCCGCTTTTCCACATCACCGGCCTCAACCTGGCCCTGTCCACCTTCCATGTGGGGGGCAAAAACGTGGTGGTGGAAAAATTCGACGAAAAGCTGACCCTCCGGCTGACCCAGACCGAGCGGATCACCCTCCTGGGCTCGTTTCCGCCCATCCTCTCCCGGCTGGTGTCGGAGATCACCGTCGGCGACTACGATGTCTCCTCCCTGCGCCATGTCCTGGGCCTGGATGGCCCCGACAACATCAAGCCCTTTGAGGAGAAGACGGACGCCAGATTCTGGATCCTCTACGGCCAGACCGAGACCACGGGCCTGGCGACCCTCTCCCCGGCCATGGAAAAGCCCGGCACGGCCGGCAAGCAGTGCCTCCTGACCCGGATCAGGATCGTGGACGAAGCGGACAACGAGGTGGGGGTGGATGAAAACGGCGAGATTCTCGTCCGGGGGCCCCTGGTTTTCAACGGCTACTGGCGGCAGGACGAACTCAACGCCCGTACCTTCCGCAACGGCTGGCACCATACTGGCGATATGGGCCGCATCGACGAGGAAGGCTACCTGGTCTTCGCCGGCCGGAAGCCGGAAAAAGAGCTGATCAAGCCGGGCGGCGAAAACGTCTACCCGGCCGAGGTGGAGGGCGTGATTCTCCAGCACCCCTCGGTGGCCGAGGTGTCGGTGATCGGCGTGCCCGACCCCAAGTTCGGGGAGGGGATCAAGGCGGTCTGCGTGCTGAAACCGGGGGAAAGCCTGACGGCGGACGACCTCAAGACCTTCGTGGCCGACCGGATCGCAAGGTACAAGAAACCCGGGTATGTGGATTTTGTGGACGGATTGCCTAAGACGGCCGCCGGCATCATCGACCGGGAGAAGGTTAAGGCCGCACACGGGGGGCAATAAATAATATGCAGGCAACCTTTTCCAAATGTACGGAAGACGCGGGATATTCGGCTTTTGTGCCGGAGGCGGGGCAGACGGTTGAGGTCTGACAGGACAGGCGCGATGCGGTCACAACAGCAGACGACATCGACTGATGATATCGATCAAACCGTCACCGCTGTCTGCGGCGGACACCCGGAAATCAAGGCGGCCTATCTGTTCGGTTCCACCGCAAGGGGTGAACGCAAGCCGAAAAGCGACGTGGACGTGGCCTTGCTGGTGTCTCCGGAGCAAGGAGAGACCTTTTCTCAGATCCCGGTTATCTCAGAACTGGAGGACGCCTTAAAACGCCCGGCCGACGTGGTGGTGCTCAATCGGTGCAGCGAAATCATAAAATTCCATGTGAGACGGGACGGCCGGCTGTTGCTGGATTGTGATCCCGATTTTCGGAAATCCTTCGAGATCCGAGGGCGAAAGTCCTGGGAAGATTTTTTATATCTCCACAAACGGTATGTGGACGTGGTTCTTTACGGCAAACCCTATGGTCGATAAAGCGCTGATCGAACGGTTGCTCTCCGACATCCGAACGAATGTGTCGGATTTACAGAATGCCGCGGACATCGACTGGCATGTCTATCAAACCGATAAACGAGCCCGGCGCTTCGTTGAGAGAACCCTGCATGTGAGCATCGAAGCCTGCATCGACATCGTTCACCATATCATTTCAGATCGAAAATTCCGGGAACCGACGAGTTACCGGGACGCCTTCACCGTTCTGGCCGAAAACGGAATTTTTCAGACAGACGAACTGAACCGATTCCGAAATATGGCGTCTTTCCGAAATCTGCTGGTCCATTACTACGAGCGAGTGGACGATGCGGTGGTGTTTGGTTTGTTTAAGAAAAACATCTCTGATTTCGATCTGTTTGTCGAAAGAATTTCCGGTTTTCTGGAAAAGGAAGTCCCGAAGGATGGATCTGACTGACGAGGGGTTACAGCATCGCTCCGACGGCATCCGCGCCCAGGGACAACCCCATGCCGATCATCAGGACGCCGGACAGAATGTCCGAGTATCGCCGGTACCGGCGGCCGAAAAACGCGGCCCCGCAGCCGATAAGCAGGAGCCCCGGCAGGGTGCCGAGGCCGAAGACCAGGGTCGTCAGGCCCCCCGTCAGCGGCCCGCCGGCGGCCAGGGACCGGGCAAAGGCCGCGTAAGAAAGGCCGCAGGGGAGCAGGCCGTTGAGAAAACCGGGGACGAGCATGGCCAGGGGACGCTTTTCGGTTATGGCCCGGCGCAGCATTCCGCCATACCCCGGGATTCCGGCGGGGGAGGCGGCGGACATCCACCCGGGCTCGGGCAGAAATCCCAGCCGGTTGAGGCCGAAGAGCAGCAGAAACCCGGCCGCGGCCAGGGAAAGGACGATCTGGATGCGGGCCACCCAAAGGAGGTGATCCCCCCCGGTTCCGGCGGCGATGCCGGCCAGCCCGGCGCTTAGGCCCCCCAGCAGGACGCCCGCCAGACCGTAGGCGGCGATCCGGCTCAGGTGGTAGGCCAGGTGGGCCGACGGCCGCCCGGTCTGACCGGGGAAGGCGAAGGCCAGCGGGCCGCACATTCCGATGCAATGGCCCGTTCCCAAAAGGCCCAACAGCAGCATGGCATAGAGGCTGACGTGTTCCATACGCAACCCATTTCACCAGACAGGGAGAAAAATGCAATGAAAAAGATGGCGCGGCTTCTCGTTTCGATTCTCGCATCCACATTCCTTCTCTCCACGGCTTGGGCCGGAGACAAGGCGGGCCCCGCGCCGGGGGCGAAGCCGCTGGGGGAAAGCCTCTCCCTGAACGTCAGCTCCGGCGACCGGTGCCCGGTCTGCGCCATGAAGGTGGCCAACCATCCCAAATTCGCGTCCGCCATTGAACTGGAAAATGGCGACGCGTTTTATTTCTGCGGAACCGGTTGCATGATTCGTTCCTGGATGCACCCGGAGGTGTTTCTGGGAAAGAATAAGGATGCGCTGAACCGGCCCGTGGTCCAGGCCTATTTCACCGGCAAGCCCATCGACGCCCGGGAGGCGATATGGGTGGCCGGATCGGATGTGGTGGGTCCCATGGGGCCGGCCCTGGTTCCCCTGGAAACCCGGAAGGCGCTGGAAACCTTCAAATCCCGCCACGGCGGCAAAACCGTCTTCCGCCTGTCGGAGATGACCGACGAAAAATGGAAAGCCATCACCGGAAAGACCGCCGTACCCGCCAAAAGCAACTGATGCGGCGATGATGGACCGAACGCCCCCGGCGGATCGACTCGATCTCTGCCGGAAGATTTTGTCCGCCGTCCTGGCGGCCGCCCTTTTATTCGTGGCCTTGCCCGCGGCCGATGCCCTCTTCCGGTCCCGGGACACGGAAATCGCCGCGCTGGCCGCCGCCCTGGGGACGACCCGTTTGGCGCTGGCGCCTTCCGGCCATCCGTTGCGGGACCCGATCCTGTTGGATAACCGGGTCGATCTTCGCTTTACGCCGACTCTGCCAAGGTCTTTGTCTTCACCGTTTCTTCCCATGCGCGTGAAACCACTCCCCCCGGCCCCCTCCCCGAAGCGGAGAGGGGGAGTCGCCTTTCAGCGTCTTTCTCCCCCCTTCCCTCCCAGGGAAGGGGGGCCGGGGGGGTTAGGTTAAGGAATGCGCGCCCTGAACCCCAGCCCCCTGGCCATCTGGGCGGTGCGGGAGACTCTCCGCCGGCCCCTGGAAGGGCTGCTGACCGCCGCGGCGCTGACGACGCTGGTGATCGTGGCCGCCGCGGCCCTGCTGCTGCCCCGGGCCCTGTCGGATACGGCGGCCTTCCTGCTGAAAGACGCGCCGTCCCTTGTGGTGCGCCGCGTTACGGCGGGCGGATGGGCGCCCATTCCCCCGCACCCTTCGGTGCGGGCCGCGGGAGAGGTGCTGGGGGTAATCGGCGTACAGCCCCGGGTTTGGGGAACGGTCAATGGGCCGGACGGACCGGTGACCGCCTGGGCGGTTGAAGGAAAAATGGCGCCCGGCGAAGCCATGGTCGGCCCCGGCATCGATCTTTCTTATGGGCAGGTGGACGAGGTGGACGAGG
>CAZZBE010000230.1:0-7485 GCA_964652715.1 uncultured Desulfobacteraceae bacterium | reverse complement strand
CGGGTTTTCCGCACTCCCTCGATTTTCTCCGACGCCCGCTTGAGGTAAGGGACGGTGACCGGAATCCGCCGCTGAATCCGCTTCAGATAGGTTCGGCTCACCCATCCCCGGTCGGTCTGGATCCAATTGTCCTGGGCCGTTTTGGCGTAGACCACGTCCCCCTTTTCATACTCCCCCACTTTGGGCGCCCCGGTGGAATTGCCCGAGCGGATATTGAGGATGGAAGCGGTCACCAGAAAGGAGCGCTGGCCCAATTGATCGTATTTCTGGATAAACCGCTGGAGGGCCGCCGCGGAGCCCTGGTTTTCCGCTTCCTGGAAGTCGGCCGCGATGGCCTGGCCCAGCATCCGCTCCACGGATTTGACGTAATGTCCTTTGGGGAATTTGGAAAAATAGGTGTCGTAGTACCGGAGGTCTTCCCCCCCGCCCCGGCGCTGGATCCGCCTGACCAGGTCGTATTCCGCCGCCAGCCGGAAAAGACGGCGTTTGGCGGGCGGCAGGGCCCCGGGATCGTGGGCGTCCAGAAACCGGTCGGTGGGCGCCCCGCGTTCCAGGATTTTTTTGAAGGCCGGCGCGTTCTCCGTCTGGAAGGCGTGCCAGAGGGCCGTGTATCCCTTATTGTCCCGGGCCGTCACATCGGCTCCTTTTTCCAGGAGCAGATCGACGATCTCCGTTCGGCCGGCCCGGACGGCCAGCATCAGCGGGGTCCTCCCCTCGTCGTTTCTTCGGTCGATGGCGTCGCCGTCTTCGACGATGTCGGTCACTTCCTGGACATCCCCCTGGCGCACGGCTTCGTGGAGATTCGTGCATGAGGCCATAAGCAGGAGGGCGGCAATGGCCGGAAAAAGCGGTTTCATAGCTTGCGATCCTCTCCGTTGGGTCCATCATTCCATGTTCGGAGGAACTATAGAGTAATCACAGATATGTGTCAATTGTGAAAGCGAGTGTAATCAAGAATGTAAGCGATGGTGAAAAATTCACTTAACAAGGGGACGGATTTCTGACATAATGCCCGTCTATGTTCTGGACAGGAAAGGACATAAGCCCTTGAAAGGATGCCTGACGATCGTCGGCCTGCTGGTGCTGGCCGCGGCGGCGGCCGGGGGCTACGCCGCCTGGGATCTGTACCGGTACGCCGAATCCCCCATGGGGCCGCCGGCCAAACCGGTGGCGGTCTCGGTGCCCGCCGGCCAGACCTTCGGCGACACCCTCCGCCGGCTCCGGGCCGCGGGCATCGTCCGGTCTCCCCGGCGCTTCGAGGCCCTGGCCCGGCTGAAGGGGCTCGATACCAAGGTCCAGGCGGGGGAGTACTGGCTGACCCCCGACGCGACCCCGACAAAGCTCCTTCAGCAGCTGGTGAGCGGCAAGGTCCGGATGCATGCCCTGACCCTGCCCGAGGGCTACACCATCCGCCAGTACGCCGCCCTCGTCGAGGAGAAGGGGCTGGCCCCCGGCGAAGCCTTCCTGGCGGTGGCCGCGGACGCCGCGCTGGCCCATGAGTACGGCATCCCCGGCGAGACCCTGGAAGGATACCTTTTTCCGGACACCTACCATTTTCCCAAGGGGCTGCCGACCAAACAGCTCGTCGATCACATGATCGCCAAGTTCTGGACGGTCTTCAAACCGGAATGGGAAGACCGGGCCCGGGACCTCAACATGACCCTCCACGAGATCGTCACCCTGGCCTCCATCATCGAAAAAGAGACCGGCGCTCCGGCCGAGCGGAAGCTGATCTCGTCGGTCTTCCACAACCGGTTGAAGCGGAACATGCGCCTCCAGAGCGATCCCACGGTGATCTACGGCTTGAAGAACTTCAACGGCAACCTCACCAAAAAAGACCTGGAGACGCCGACCCCCTACAACACTTACACCACCGGCGGATTACCGCCGGGCCCCATCGCCAACCCCGGCGCGGGGGCCCTGGAAGCGGCCCTCTACCCGGCGGACACCAAACACCTCTATTTCGTCTCCCGGAACGACGGGACCCACCATTTTTCCGGAAGCCTGAAAGAACACAACCGGGCCGTTCGGAAATATCAGCGATAAGATGCCCCCGAACGCGTCCATGACGCCGGAGCAGTCGGCCGGACAGCGCCTGATGGCGGGGTTCCGCGGGACCCGGCTCAACGACGAGCTGCGGTTTCTCATCGACGAACTGAAGATAGGCGGGATCATCCTTTTCGCCCGGAACATCGAAAGCCGGACGCAGGTGGCGGACCTGTGCCGATCCGTTCAGGAGCGCGCCATCGCCCGCGGACAGCCGCCGCTCTTCATCGCCGTGGATCAGGAGGGGGGTCCCGTGGCCCGGTTCCGGCCGCCGCGGTTTGGGGAACTGCCCGGCGCGCCAAGGGTCCGGGACGCCGCGGAAGCGACCCGGCTGGCCCGAAAAACAGCGGCCGCGCTGACGGAGATGGGGCTCAACATGAACATGGCGCCGGTTCTGGATGTGGCCCCGACCGATATGGCGAGCATCATGGCCGACCGCGCCTACGGCGCCGATCCGGAGCGGGCCGCCGAAATGGGCGTTGCTGTTATCCAGGGATTACAGGAAAACGGCGTGATGGCCGTGGGGAAACACTTCCCGGGCATCGGGCGCACGGTCCTCGACTCCCACCACGACCTGCCCGCATTCGACGGGACAAGGGAAGATCTCGATGCGGTGGAGTTGCCGCCCTTTGCCGCGGGCATTCGAGCGGGCGTCTCCGGCGTGATGCTGTCTCACATTCGGTATGACGGGATCGATTCCGAATGGCCCGCCAGCCTGTCGAGCCGGATCGCTTTGGACCTGTTGCGGGAGGAGATGGGGTTCGGCGGCCTGGTTCTCACCGACGACCTGGACATGGGGGCCATCAAAAAACACTTCGACATCGACGCGGCCATTGAACGGGTCCTGGCCGCCGGTGTCGATGTGGCCATCATCTGCCATTCCCTGGACGCCCTCAAGCGAGCGCATGGTCTCATCCGGTCTCATCTGGCCGGCGGCCGATTCAACGGCGAGGCCTCGGTGGAGCGGATCATGGGGCTGAAAAGGCGGTTTCCGCCGACCTAAAGGCCCCACCCGGCCGCGCGGGAGTAAACTCCCACGCTACTATGTGCCGTCCCTACGGGACTGAAATCGCGAAAAATGTCCTGTAGGGACATCATAAAATAGCGTGGGGATTCATCCCCTCGCGGCACAAGGCGAGCGGCGCCGTTGAATTCGCCAACGGTATCATTGATGTGCAGGGGCGAAAAATTTTTCGCCCCTACAATTTCAATACCTGCCTGATCCGTTCCAGTGCCCAGTCGATTTCGTCCTGGGTGATGACCAGGGGCGGCGCGAACCGGATGACGTTCTCGTGGGTCTCCTTGCAAAGCAGCCCCTTCCCCTTCAACGCTTCGCAGAAGGGCCGGGCCCCGCCGGCTTCGGGCTTCAATTCCACGCCGATCATCAATCCCTTGCCCCGAACCTCTTTGATATGGGGGCTGTCGATCTCCTGGAGCTTTGACAGGAAATAGTTCCCCAGCTTCTCCGCGTTCCGGACGAGGTTTTCCTCGGTAAGCACCTTCAGGGCTGTCCGGGCGACGGCGCAGGCCAGGGGGTTGCCGCCGAAGGTGGAGCCGTGCTCGCCGGGCATGAAGACCCCTAAAACCTCCTTATTGGAGAGAACGGCGGATATGGGATAGAACCCGCCGGACAGGGCCTTGCCCACCAGGGTGAGATCGGCTTCGATGCCGTCGTGTTCTTCGGCCAGGAGCTTGCCGGTGCGGCCCAGGCCGGTCTGGATTTCATCCAGGATCAGGGCCACGTTGTGGCGGTTGCAGATATCCCGGACCTCCTTGAGATAACCGGCGGGCGGGATGATGACCCCGGCCTCCCCCTGGATGGGCTCCACCAGGAAGGCCGCCGTGTTGGGGGTGATGGCCGCCTCCAGGGCTTCGGCGTCGCCGAAGGGGATGATCTTGAACCCGGGCGCAAAGGGCCCGAACCCCTCCTTGTAGGCTTCTTCGCTGGAAAACCCGATGATGGCGATGGTCCGGCCGTGGAAGTTGTTGGTGCAGACGATGATCTCGGCCTGATCCCTGGGGATGTTTTTGGTGGTGTAGGCCCATTTCCGAACCGCCTTGACCACCGTCTCCACCGCCTCGGCCCCGCTGTTCATGGGCAGGACCATGTGGGATCGGGTCAGCTCGCAGACCTCCTTGTAAAACAGGGGAAGCTGATCGTTTCGGAAAGCCCGGGAGGTGAGGGTGAGTTTCCCGGCCTGCTCGATCATGGCGTTTAGGATTTTCGGGTGGCAATGGCCCTGGTTCATGGCCGAATAGGCCGACAGGCAGTCCATGTATTTGTTGCCCTCGACGTCCCAGACCCAGATCCCCTCCCCGCGGCTGATCACCACGTCCAGGGGCTTGTAGTTCCGGGCGCCGTATTTGTTTTCGAGTTCGATGTAGGCGTTTTGGTTCATATCAGGTCCTTAAATGTTTGCTATCGTTATCTAAATGGATCATGCCGCGATTCCTTCGCGCTTGGCCATTCGATAAAGATGAAGTTTGCCGGATTCAAATTCGTCTACAGCCGCCGGTTTCGCCGAAATGAGGCGCTCCGATTTGAGTTGAACGGGATACAGGATTTCGATAATCCCTCGCATCTCCTCAAAATAATCGAATGGTTGCGATAGAAGTACGAGAAGATCTATATCGCTTGAGTCTTTCTCCTGACCGCGTGCTATGGAGCCATACAAAACTAAACCGCGAAACTGATCGCCGTAGTGGGTTTTTAAAACATTCTTACATTCTTCGGTGATTCTCTTGATGCCCATTTGGCGGCGATACCCTTTATTGAGTGACTTTTTCTATGATGGTCGCAATCCCCTGCCCCCCGCCGATGCAGGCGGTGGCACAACCCAGACGTGCGCCTTTGGTTTCAAGGATCCGGGCCAGGGTTCCGGTGATCCGGACGCCGGTGGCCCCCAGGGCGTGGCCAATAGCGATGCCGCCGCCCATGACGTTGACCCGTTCCGGATCGATGCCGAGCTGCTGGACAGCGTAAAGGGCCACCACGGCGAAGGCTTCGTTGATTTCCCAGTAGTCGATGTCGGCGGCGTCGAGGCCGGCGGATTTCAAAGCCCGTTTCACCGCCGGCACGGGGCCCTCCCCCATGACCGTGGGATCGACCCCGGCGAACCCGATGGACCGGATCCGGGCCAGGGGCGTCAGGCCCCGCTCCCTGGCGCCTTCGGCGGACATCAGCACCATGGCCGCCGCGCCGGCGTTGAGGGGCGATGCGTTGCCGGCGGTGATCACGCCGTCTTCCTTGAACACGGGCTTGAGCCGCTCCATGTCCGCGAGGGTGGCGCCTTCCCGGACGGCGCTGTCCCGGTCGACGGTTTTCGTGCTCCCGTCGGCCTGGGGCGCGTCGATGGGCAGGATCTCTTCTTTGAAAAACCCGCTCGCATAGGCGTCGGCGGCCTTCTGGTGAGACCGGACCCCCCAGTTGTCGAGATCAGGCCGGGTGAGGTTCGTCCGGGAGAAAAGTTTTTCGGCGGTGAGCCCCATGTTGAGGGCGGTGGCCATGTCCCAGTGACCGAACCGGTCTTCGGTGGAGAGGCGTTCGTTGACCGACAGGACCCCTTGTTTGAACAGGGGCGGTCCCATGGGGACCCGGGTCATATGCTCCATGCCGCCGGCGATGGCGACATCGGCGTACCCGCCGGCGATTTCCAGGAAACCGGTATGGACCGCCGCCATGCCCGATCCGCACTGCTGGTCGAGAAATTTGGCGGCGGTTTTCTCCGAAAGATTGGCCAGAAAAACCGGCGTCCGGCCGCCGTAGGTCCACTGCTCGGTGACGCCCAGGGCCGATCCGACCAGGAAATCATTGATTTCGTCCGGCCCGGCTTTGCTCTGTTCCAGCAGCGGCGGGATCAGCTCGGCCAGCAGATCATCGGCCCGCAGTTGGGAGAAGGGATCGCGTTCGGGTTCTTTGGGACGGGCTCTGGATTGGGCGGTTCTAAGGTATCCGGCTATAACAACTTCTCGCATGGGGGGGTTCCTTTCGTTTATTCCGCCAGCCCGCACCACTCCGAAAGAAATAACGCATAGGCCTTCGCGGTGTGGATGACGCTGTCGATGTTGACCCGTTCGTCGGCGGCGTGGATATTTTCGGCGACGGGGCCGAAGCAGGTGGCCTGCCCCTTGCCGAAAAAGTGAAACGCCCGCAGATCGGTGGTGCAGGTGGAGATGTATTCTTCGGCGTCGGTTCCGGCGATCATCCGATGGCAGTCGTTTAACACGTTGAACGCCGGAAGATGCCGATCGACGACGTGGCCGTCGGAGCGGAACCCGTAGAATTTGACCGTCGGCTGGTTTTCCGCCAGCCACGGATCGGCGGCGGCCGTTTCTTCGATGGTCTGTCGGACCCGGTCGCGGATCTCGCTGAAGGGCGTTCCCGGAAAATAGGACAACCGGCAGTGGAAAGCGGCCGTGGCCGGAACGGTGGAGGGCCAGTCCCCGCCTTCGAAAATCCCGATGTTGAGGTTCAGGGGATGGTCGTGGTCACGGTAGGCCGGCGGGCGATCCCCGGCGTTCAGGTCGGCCTCCAGCTTCCGGAGGGCCTGGATGAGGGGGACGCATTTCTCGATGGCGTTGGCCCCGGTGGAGGCCGAAAGCACGTGGCCGGCGGTTCCGGTCACATCGACCTTGAACCAGAGCACGCCCACCTGGTGGGTATAGATCGTGGGACCGAAGGGTTCGGGGATGAGCACCGCATCCGCGTCGTACCCGGCGGCCACGCAGGCGAGGGCGCCGTTGCCGGTGCATTCCTCCTCGATGACGCCCTCGATGGTCACCGGCGCGTTGAGGCCGAATCCGGCCTTTTCCACCGCGTGGAGGGCGTAGGTCATGGCGGCCACCCCCGATTTCATGTCGCCGGCCCCGCGGCCGTAGAGCCATCCGTCCCGGACAAAAGGGGTGTAGGGATCGAAGGACCAGAAGTCGAGGGGTTTGGGACTGACCACGTCCAGGTGGCCGTTGAACAGCGCGGACCGGCCGCCCCGACCCGCCGCCGGCTTCACGGCGACCACGTTCTCCTTGTCCACGTAGGGCCAGGGGACCGGGGCGAATCCGGGATGCTCCCACAGGGACTTGCTGTCCATGGAGACCCGGACCGGTTCCAGGTTCAGCCGGCGCAGTTCATCCTCCATGACCTCCACCGCGCCGGCTTCGTTTCCCAGGGTGCTGGGTTCTTTTACCAGCCGGACGGTGAAATCCATGATGTCGTCGGCGAGGCGGTCCACCGCATCGATGATCTTCTGTTGTCTGGCCTCCATAATGATTCGGCTCCTCTCGGCCCTTTCGCTCTTAAAACGTTGGGATGGCGGCAGGGGCGCCCCGGGGCAAGATCAGCTCGGCCCCGGTCCGGTTCCGGACCGTCTCCAGGTCGGTTTCAGCGGCGATCTCCCGCAATGCCAGGCCTTCTTCGGTCACGTCGATGACCGCCAGCTCGGT
>CAZZBE010000229.1:3825-7511 GCA_964652715.1 uncultured Desulfobacteraceae bacterium | reverse complement strand
CCTCTGCCAGACCGGCGTGCCCTGCGAATCGAAAATACCGCTGCCGCCGGACGCTTAATGCAACGAACCTCGTAGAAATCCGCTGAAGCATTCCCATGGACGGAACAAACGGAGAAATGAGCAACGCTTTATGCAAATCAATTGGAGAAATATGAACGCCCTGTCAGGACTGAAATTCGGCTGCATCCTTACCTTCGCCCTTCTTGTTCTGGTCGGCATCGCCGCCGCTGAAAACGGCGCCGAAACGCCGGAAAAGTCGATCTCGCCATTTTCAAAACATGAAGACCGCTACCGAACGCTTTACCGGTCCCTTCTTCAGAACGGCGTACCCCACGCCCGCATCATGGCCATCTTTTCTTCGGATAAGGCGAAACAGGTGGACATGACCCCGGTGGAACGGATGTCCGAACGGGTCATCCCGCCCTTCCGGACCCGAACCGAGGCGGAGGTAGCGGCCATCGCGCGGCGAATCCTTGACCATCTGGACCAGTATGATCCCTATTACGACGAGCTGGAAAAACGGTACTCCGTGAACCGGGAGATCGCCGCCGCCATCCTTTACAAGGAAACGGCTTTAGGCCGGTTCGACAACTGGCGACACCATGCCTTCCCGGTGCATAACACCATCGTGGGGTTCATGGAACTGCCCGAGGACCCGCTCATGCGAAAACGCGCCCGGCGGATCGTCCGGACCGCCCGGAAAAGCCTGGAAGAACTCATCCTCTACTGCGAGCGGTACGGCATCGACATCCTCCGGCGGGATTTCCCCTCCAGCTTCGCCGGCGCCATCGGCATTCCCCAGTTTCTGCCCATGTACCTGGACTACGCCGTGTCCGGCGATGGCGGCGTCCCCGACCTGAGCGACATGCACGACGCCATCCTCTCCCTGGGCAACATCTTCACCAAAAAATTCGGCTGGCCGGGATTCTTGGATCTGGACCGACTCATCCACATCGACGAGATCATCGAAAAATACAAGGAATTCGATAAACAAAAAGGCGTCAGCTTCTGCATGTCGGAGCACCTGGACGGCTACCCCCTGCGCCGCTTCGTGGACGAATTCAGCCACATCCCCCACATCGGCTACATCGCCGGATTCTGCGGGACCATCATGCAATACAATTTCTCATCCAGTTATACCCTCGACGTGTTTCAGTTCGCGTACCATGCGCATCGGATCCGTCCCGCATCGAAGACGGGCAACACCTGGTACCGGCCGTAAAACCGGTCCTGTTCCACCGGCATCAGGCACCCTTCGCATGAATAGACGGGCGCGTCGCCGATGCCCACGTTGAAGACCTGATCCGCATCGAATTTCTTGCCGCATCGGTTGCATTTCTTCATCATGTCCATTTCCTCCTCCTGTCTGTCTATCCGGGGTTTGAACCCAGGGGGCAGCAGTCGCCGCCGGTTTTGTCCAGTACGCCCACGGCCCGGAAGATGTTCCGTTTGCCGCAGGCCTCCAGGCAGTTCATCAGTTCCGTGAAGCCCATCCGGTCCCGGGCGTCGATGGCCCGCGGCAGGATGGGCAGATTGACCGCCGAGATCACCTCCACCCGGCCCTTTTGAATGAAGGACAAACTCAGGTTGCACGGCGTGCCGCCGTACATGTCCGTGAGGATGACCACTTTGCCCCCGTCGTTCACCGACCGGATGGCCGCCGACAACTTTTCCCGCAGCCCTTCCGGATCGGTGGCGCGGTCCATGGAGAGCGCCGCGACCTTTTCCGGCGGCCGGCCGTTGATCAGGGTCGCGGTTTCCAAAAGGGCTTCGCCGAGTCCGCCGTGGGTTACGATGATGATGCCAACCATAAAAATTCGCCTTTTTGAGTCGATTCCCGTTGCGTTTTCCATTAAGTTCGTTTATAACGAATATCAATGATGTTTGTCAAGTATTATTCATTTAAAACGAATAAAAGGTTTGTAAAAACGATGGACACCAACATGGACACGCCCAAAATCACCCGTTGCTTCCGGGCCGCCTTTCGGCACTGCCTGAAAACCTCCCATTTGAAGTCCCAGAAAGCCGTCGCCAGGGCCACCGGCCTGGCCGAAAGCACCCTGAGCGAAATGATGACCCACAAATCCTTCAGCATCGCGACCCAGAACAAGATCGCCAATGCCTTCGGCTATGATTTGATGGATTTTTTGATGCTGGGGCGGCGGGCGCTGGAAGGGATGGACGAACCGGCGGCGGGGATGGTGATCCAGGTGGGATCGGAAGGCCAGAAAGAAGCCCTGGAGGGGGACATCGACCTGTTCCGGGGCATTCCTTTATATGAATCGGGGAAACTGGCCGCCGGCGAGCGGGGGATGATCTTCGACCCCTTCGAGGAGCCGGCCTCCAGCATCGTTTTGAATCAGCGGGATCTGACCGGGCGGAAGAACCACCGGCTGGTGGGGCTCAGGGTGGGCGGATCGAGCATGGTCCCCGCCATCCCGCCGGGGTCGGTGGTCATCGTCGATCTGGACGACCGGCGGTTCGCGGACAACAAAATCTTCGCGGTCAATTTCGAAGACAACATCGCCGCCGTCAAGAGGGTCCAGAAGTGGAAACACGGGTTCGTGCTAATCAGCAGTTCCACGGATTATCCGCCGGTGCTCAGCGAACTGGACTGGTCGGAGCTGTGCGTGGGACGGGCGGTGTCGGTGTGGCGGCGGCTGGATGAGGTGTAGCCCCGTCACGGGGCCAGGTCCGGCCGGGAACAGGTCGTCCTTTTTATAGCGGGAAAGCCACAGCCGGTATTCCTCGCAGACCTTGGGGATCGCCGCCTTCGCCGCGCGGTCCGGATTTTCGATGGCGTTTATTTTTCGGAATCGCGTCCTTCGGCTTCATTTTTGCCCTTCCGGAACTCCTCTTTGGTCATTTCCCACTGCTTTTTAAAATGGGCGCCGATGGTCTTGCCGATGGAAAAGGGCTTTTCGATCTTCTCCCCGGTTTCCACCAGCATCTTCATAATTTTCACCGGATCCTTGCCCATCCGGCGGAGTTGCCGCGACAGCCGAAGGATCTCCTGTTCTTCCCCCGAGAGCTTTTCGGTATAGATGTATTGGTCTTCCGTCATGGGGTCGGTCCTCACGCCTGGCTGAACATGCGCCGCTTGTGGCGGCATCGTTCGCAGCAATGGCACATAGGGATAGAAATCGCTCTATTCGCTACATTTTCAAATAGATGAACACGAATGCGCCGTCATTGACCCGGATCGTCAGATCGCCGCCCCGGGCTTCCGCGAAGACGATCCAGGCTGGCTTTTCAGCGGCGCCGCATTCGAAATTCGGATAAAATTCGCCGGTCCGGCCGTTCTTCCAGGACAACAGCATGGGGTCCTTGCAGATCTCCCTGGCCTTCGCCTTGGCGGCGTCCTTTGCTGTTTGAAGATCCGGGTCGGGTTCGTCGAGCCGGAGGTCCACTACTTCGCCGAGGGCATCATCCGTTATATGCGTCATGTTCAGTCCCTGCTCCATTCATAGATCTATCTTAATTGTTTCGGCTCTTTTTGTAAAACAGTTTTCAATCTTCATCATCGCGGTGAACCGTCTCGGGCGAAAACGCCGGCAGGCAGACCGCCACGTATTCGGCCCCGCCGTCGCCGGGCGTGCTGTACCGCACCCACTCGCCCGCCGGCGCGATGACCGCCTCGCCGGCGGAGACTTCAACGCGCCCGGCTTCCGTCTCCACCACCAGCG
>CAZZBE010000229.1:0-3725 GCA_964652715.1 uncultured Desulfobacteraceae bacterium | reverse complement strand
CAGACCTCCGAGGTTTCCAAAACCTCGGAGGTCTTTTTTTTTGCGTCAAGTTGACGCGGACTCCCCTGACGCCGCCCGCGCCGGCTCCACCCGCCACAGCAGGATGCCCCCTATAATGAGCAACCCGATCACGCTCAGCACGCCGTAGCGGGAATGACCCGCCAGGCGTCCGGTCATGCCCATGAGAAACGGCCCCGCGATGGCGGCGAATTTCCCGAACACATTGTAGAACCCGAAGAACTCGGCGGACCGCTCCGGCGGGATGAGCTTGCCCAGAAAGGACCGGCTCAGGGCCTGGATGCCCCCCAGGGAGGTGGCGATGAGAAACGCCAGTCCCCAGAAAACATAGAGTTTCACGCGATGGGTGGGCAGGTCCGGCAGAAAGAAGCTGATGAGGGCGGCGACGGTGTAAACGGCGATCCCCCACATGAGGACGGGCTTGGTGGAGAACCGGCCCGCCAGTTTTCCGTAGATCAGCGCGAAGGGGAAGGCCACCACCTGGATCATGAGAATCACCAGAATCAGCTCGGTGGTCCCCAATCCGATATCCCGGCCATAGGCGGCGGACATGGTGATGATGGTGTTGACCCCGTCGATATAGAAGAAATAGGCCAGGAGAAACGTAAAGACCTCCTTGTACCGCCGGATGGACCGGAATGTCCCGACAAACCGCCTGAACCCATCCCGGATGGGATGAAGGGTCGCCGGCGCGTCATATTTCTGTCGCACATGCTTCAGGAGGGGGATGGAAAACACCAGCCACCAGATCCCCACGATAAAAAAGGAGATGCGGGCGGCGCGCAGGGAGACGCCGCCGCCGTCGTCCAGCGATACCACCACGGCCAGCACCCCCAAAAACGGGATCACCGCGCCGATATACCCGGCGGCATAGCCGCAGGAGGAGACCCAGTCCATCCGGTCCCGGTCCGCCACATCCGTCAGAAAGGCGTCGTAGAACACATTGGCCCCGGCAAACCCGATCCGGGCCACGGCGTAGAGGACCAGGGCGAAGATGTGATCCCCGGGCCCGGCGATGGCCAGCAGCAGGGTAAACGCCACCCCCAGAAAGAGAAACGCCGCGAGGAACCGTTTTTTATAGAACCGGTAGTCCGCGAACGTCCCCAGGATCGGGGCGGAGACCGCCACCACCAGGGACGCCAGCGAGTTGGCGAATCCCCAGTTGGCCGTGGCCGAGGATTGACCGATCCCCGCGGCGACGACATCTTTGTAAAAGATCGGCATGATCGTGGTGATGACGACCAGCACGAACGCCGAATTGGCCACGTCGTAGAGCAGCCAGCTTTTTTCGGTTTTATCCATCCTTCAGGCGTCCCCTTTCCCGCAGATCGCGTTTCTCACCTTGTACTACATTCTTTCGGGGAAGAGAATACGGTAAAGACCCCATATCCCCACGGCCCTGTCCATGGGAATATGACCAGATGGCAAACATCTGAAATTCGGTCTTATTTTGAGATTTTACCTAAAATTTGGAGGACGACATGGGAAACGACGTGGTGTATGTATCGGAAGCCAGAATCGAACGGATAAAAGGCCCCCTGAGACGCGCGTATCTGCCGGCAGAGACGGAACCGGTGATGTTCGGCGTCCATTCGGAGATCGCCGAGCACTACGGCGTCGATCCGGCGGTCCACGAACCCCACGCGGCCACGCTGGATTACCTGGTGGCCGCCACCGCCGGCTGACTGACCGGCACCTTCGGCGGCGCGCTGGAAGCGCGCGAGATTCAGGCCAACGAAGAGCGGCTGACCTCGGAAGCCCGGGGAGAGATCGGACAGGACGGCAAGGTGCTGGTGGTGCTGCGCATCCATGTCTCGTACAAGCTGAAAGTCGCCGAGGACCAGCGGGAGACGGCGGAAAAGGTCCACGGGTTCCACGCGGATTACTGCCCCATGGCCCGCACCGTCAAGGATTGCGTCAACGTGACCACCTCGCTGGAACTGGAAACGATGTAGCCGGACGAAAGGAGAACCAACCGAATGAGATATCGCATACTGATCGCCATGGCGATCCTGTTCGCATTCGCCGCCGTCGCGTCGGCGGGCGAGGGACTGATCACCGTCAAAAGCGCCCACGACGTCAAGACCACGGCGGACCGTCTGGAAAAGGTCCTGAAAGACAAAGGCATGACGGTCTTCGCCCGCATCGACCACGCGGCCGGGGCCCAAAAGGCGGGGCTGGAACTGGCCCCCACGGAACTGGTCGTCTTCGGCAACCCCAAAGTCGGCACGCCCCTGATGCACTGCGGCCGGAGCGCGGCCATCGACCTGCCCCAAAAGGCCCTCATCCGGGAGGACGCGGCCGGGGTGGTCTGGCTGTCGTATAATGATCCTCGGTATCTGGCGAACCGCCACGGGATCGAGGGGTGCGGGAAGGTGTTGAAAAAGATCGAGGGGGCGTTGGGGGCGTTCGCGGGGGCGGCGGCGGGGCCGTAAAGCGATTCGCCCGACGGGATAAACAGCGGCGCCGCGTCACGCATCCAGCCAGCGGTCATCCTCGCTCCACGCAATCCCGTTTTTCCCGAAATACGCCAGAGCCCCCTTGGTAAACCCGGCAATGGAAAACACAAACCCCAGCGGCCGGCCGACCCGTTCTTTTTCCGCCACCGCCGCCATTTTCCGGGAAAAATCCCCGGCCTCCTTTTCGGAATATTTCTTCCGGGTCCGGTTTTTCACTTCCCCGATAATGGAATAGTCCCCTTCCGGCGCCCGGGCGAACACATCAATCTCGAAATCCCGCTTGTGGATCGGCGAATACCGGTAGGTCCACACCGATTCATAGTCCGCAAACCGGAAATCCCCGGGCAGGTTCTCCGTCATGGAACAAAACCGCTCGTTTTCCCGATGCGCGTGGTGCCGAAGCTGGCGGATGATCAGAAATTCGGCGTAAACCCCTTTCATCTGGTTGAATTTGCCGAGAAGCCTCCGGTATTTTTCTTCGGATCGCTGAAACATTCGCCGGTATTCATCCGCAATATCGCCGGGGTCGAAGGCTTCGATCTCTTCCGCGTACACCCCCCGGAAAACCTTGTCGAAGATGTTGTCCTGAACCCCCTGGTACCGGTAATTTGAAAAACCGGGACGGATGATGTCGGCCCGCCGGAGCGCCCCCAGCTTTTTTTCAAGCGTCGCATCGTCCATGTCCAGCTTCAGGTTTTCCCGGATTTCATCCCGGGTCACTTCCCGGTTCCGATGTTTGCAAAGATACAGCACAATCCGTTTGGCGTCGCGGTCGTTGATCCGTTGAAACGCCGAACGGACGTATTCCATCCAGGTCCCTTTGACGCTTCCCTGGTTGTCGAGCGTCTCGAATTCCAGCGTCCGAACCAGCCCCTCCTTTGTCGTCAGGTCCTTGTCCGGGCATTGGGAGTCGAAAAACGCGCTGATGTAAAACGGATTGCCTTCGCCGACGTCGGCCATCAAATAAGCGGTTTCCTCGGTGACCGGGATGTTTTTGATCCGGGAATAATTAAACGCCATCTCAACGGCTTCGCTTTCAGGCATGTTCTGAAACTCGGACAGGATGAAGCGTCCCGGCAGCATCATCACCAGGTCGTTCATCAACCAGCCCACCCAACTGCCGGACACCAAAAGCGGCGCGTTTTTGAATTCCGCCGTGCGCAGATAGCCGGCCGCGAAATCCTTGATCGGCCTTTCAGCCATTTTGTCTCTGCAAATTTCACTGTTTAAAAACTGAAACTCGTCGAT
>CAZZBE010000228.1:0-7516 GCA_964652715.1 uncultured Desulfobacteraceae bacterium | reverse complement strand
GTGATCGCCAACACGGCCCTGTCCGGGCGGATGGCCATCGACCAGAAAGAGATCGAAGGGACGGATTTGCTCGGGACGTCCAAGGTTTTCAACGCCGTCCAAAGCGCCGAATTGAAAGCCGCCCTGGAAGACGGCCGGGACTTCACCCCGCGGGGTTTTGAAATGAACACGCCGGAAGGCGAAGAGCGGTTTACGGTCGCCGGCCGGATCATGCGAAACGACGAGAACGTCCCATACCGAATCCTTCTGCGGTTTACGGCGGAAGGGCCAAAGGAGACATAAGGTGCCGTATGAGAGAGAGAGAGAGAGAGAGAGAGAGAGAGAAAAAAAAACTTCCCCGACAAATTCGACGCGCTCCGGGACCAGGCCGAAGCATTGGTCGGGCGACAGCCGGGCGGCGCCTCGCCGCCTCCCGCGGATGTGCTGGAGCTGATCGACGAACTGAAAATCCACCAGGCTGAACTGGAAATTCAGAACGACGAACTCAGGCGGGCCCAGGAGGAGCTGGCCGGTCTGCACCGGGATTTTGAACGGCTGTATGAGTTCGCCCCCTGCGGCTACATCACGCTGAGCGCCAAACAGATCATCACCCGGGCCAATCTGACCGCCGTCCGCCTTCTCGGGGAGACGAAACAGCGCCTTTACGAATCGAGCTTCAGCCGGTTCATCCGGACGACGGACCTCCGGGGTTCTCAAAACCCCAAAGGTCTTCAAGGCTACAGCGAACCCTATATGGCCGCGCTGCGAAAGGCCGCGGAGACGGGCGAGAAACAGAGCGTCGAGCTGCCGCTGAAAGTGGAAAACGGCTCGGCCGGCTGGGTTCTGGCCGAGATCGAAGCGGACCGGAACAACGCCGGGGAGGCGATTCAGTGGCGCATTGTCCTGCTGGACATCACCGAGACCAAGGCCATGGAAGCCCAGCTTCTCCAGGCGCGAAAAATGGAGTCCATCGGCACGATGGCCGGGGGCGTCGCCCACGATTTCAACAACATTCTCTACGTGATCCTCGGCAACGCGGAACTGGCCATGGATTTCGCGCCGGATGGAAAACCGTTTTGCAAATGCCTGGAACAGATCCGGGACGCCAGTCTCCGGGGCGCGGCCACGGTCAGGCGGCTTCTCGATTTCAGCCGCCCGTCCGGCAAAACCTTCAACCGGATCGACGCCGTCGCGGTGGTCCGGGGATCGCTCCAATTCCTCCGCTCGACGATCCCCGCCACGGTGGAGATTCACGCGGATCTTCCCGATGCGGACATCCCCGTTCACGGCGATCCGACCCAGATCCAGCAGGTTCTGATGAACCTGTGCATCAATGCGGCCCAGGAGATGGAAGCGACCGGCGGAATCGTGGATATCGCCGTCGGAACCGCGACGATGGAGGCCGCGGACGTCAAGGGCCGCCCCGGCATGGCGCCCGGCGAATACGCGGCCGTCACCGTCCGCGACACCGGGCCGGGCATCGATCCGGCCATCGTCGACCGGCTCTTCGACCCCTATTTTACGACAAAGGAGGTCGGGAAAGGCTCGGGGCTGGGACTCTCGGTGGTCCACGGCATCGTCGAAAACCACCGCGGCGCCGTTACCGTGGACAGCCGCCCCGGGCGCGGCGCCGCCTTCACCGTGTATCTTCCCCTGGCGACCGGAGGAAAAGCCCCGGCGGCGGCGGTCGCCGCCCCCGACGAAACGCCTGGCGGCGGCGAATCGATTCTTTTCGTGGACGATGAGGACTCCATCGCCGGCATGGCGGAACAGATGCTGGAACGGCTGGGGTACGAGGTCCGGACGAGCCGGGACCCGGCGGCGGCCCTGGCCCTGTTTCGGGAAAACCCCGACCGTTTCGACCTGGTCATCACCGACATGACCATGCCGGGCATGACCGGGGTCCAGTTGTTCCGGCGGTTGAAGAAGATCCGCGCGGATATCCCCGTCCTTCTCTGCACGGGCCACAGCTCCCTTGTCGATGAAGATGAGGCCGAAACCCTCGGCATCTCCGGTTTCGTCATGAAGCCGATGGCCATGCGGGACATCGCCCGGGCCATCCGGAAGGCCCTGGACGCTTCGCGGTAATTTTGGAACGCCGCATGAAAGAGTTGACACTGGAAGACTTTCAAGCATTGGCCGATGCCGCGCCCGCGGGGCATGTCGGCCTGACCCCGGACGGCGAAATCGATTGGGTGAACCGGTCCGCCGGGAACCTTCTCGGACGGGACCCGTCCGACCTCATGGGAATCGCCTTTTCCCGGCTGATCGACCCCGAAGATCGGCCGGCGTTCCGCCAGTGCATCGACGCGGTCCTCGGGGGCGGCGATCCCCAGACCGTCGATCCGCGGCTCGTCCGGGAAGACGGCCGGCGCCTTCCCGTCCGCCTGCACCTCGCGGCGGCCCGCGACCGGGAGGGCGCGAACCGGGCCCTGTGGGCCACCCTCACGGACATCTCCGATCTTCGACGGGCGGAAGCGGCGCTGGAAAGGACCACGCTGTCGGCGGAAGCCGCGAAGCGGACCCAGTCGGAATTTCTGGCCAACATGAGCCACGAATTCCGGACGCCGCTGAGCGCCATCCAGGGGTTTGCCGATATCCTGAGAGAAAGCGATCGCCTCGACGAAACCGACAAAAAGCATGTAGACATCATCCGAAACTGCGGCGATCACCTGCTGACCCTGATCGAGGAGATCCTGTCCCTGAGCCGGATCGACACGCGGCGGTCGCCGCTGGAATCCGTTCCCTTCAATCCGTCGTCGGTCGTCAATCACGTTTTCCACATTATGCGGATCAAGGCCAATGAAAAATCCCTGGCCTTCCGTCATGAGACGGGCGCGCCCCCGCCGGTTATCGTCCGGGGCGACAAGCGGAAGCTGACCCAGGTCCTGATGCACCTGGTGAGCAACGCGGTCAAATTCACCGAGACCGGCGCGGTGACCGTTCGCACGGGGTACTGCGAGCGACACGCCGTGTTCCGGGCAACGGTCGAAGATACCGGGGTCGGCATCTTTCCCGACGAGATGGACCGCATCTTCGAGCCGTTTTTCCGGTCGGGCGGCCGGGAAGGCTACATTGAGGGCGCCGGCCTCGGCCTGGCGGTCTCGAAAAAATACGTGGAAATGATGAACGGATCGCTCACGGTCGACAGCGAGGCGAACCGGGGGAGCGCTTTCACGGTCGAGGTCCGGTTGCCGGCCGACGACATGGAATCGGATGAAAATGAAAGCCCGCCGAGACCGGCCGGCTACGCCGGCGGACGGAAACGGGTGCTCCTGGTGGACGACAACCCCGACAACATCGCCCTGTTCGAATCGATGCTGGCGCCGCTGGGGTTCGGCGTCGTGGTCGCGGACGACGGGGAAGAAGCGGTGGACATCGCCGGCCGGATGTTTCCCGATGCGATCCTTCTGGACTTCGTCATGCCGAAGATGGACGGGCTGGAAACCTTGCGCCGGATTCGGACTCTGAACGTCCCCGGAACCCTTCGCCCGGAGATCATCGGCATTTCCGCGGACGCCGTCGATCACGAACGGAAGCGGCGGTTCGCGGCGGAATGCGACGATTTCCTCCTCAAACCCGTTGATCGATGCCGGCTTCTGGAGAAACTGAAGCATCGCCTGGAACTAAAATGGGTGGGCGGCGGCGGCGACGCCGTCTGTCCGCCGTCGACCCGGGGGGGGCGCCGGGACGGCGTCGCCGTCCCCCCGGCCGAAACCCTGGATCGCATCCGGAACCTCGCCGGCCGGGGGGCCCTGAACGATCTGGAAGTCGTCCTGAAAACCGGGGCGGCGGATGATCCGGCGCTTCGATCCTTTTGCGAAACGGCGGCCGGTTTCGTCGACCGGTGCGACGAAGAGGGCCTGTTGGCGTATATTCACCGAATGGAGAAAGCGCGGCATGACCGGAAGGGATAATCACCATAACCGCCTCCTGGTCGTCGAGGACTCGCCCATGATGATCGGCTTGTTGCGGACCGTTCTCGGAAAGCACGGCTACGACATCCTGGCGGCCACCGACGGGCAAAAGGCCGTCGAGCGGGCGAAAACCGAGCGGCCCGACCTGATTTTGCTGGACATTCTCATGCCCGGCATGGATGGATACGAAACCTGCCGCCGGCTCCGGGAACAGCCGGAGACCCGGGAGACCCCGGTCATATTCCTCTCCGCCCTGTCCGAAACCCACGACAAAATCGCCGGATTCGACCTCGGGGCCGTGGACTTTGTCACCAAGCCCATCGACTTCCCCGAACTGCTGGCCCGGATCCGGACGCATCTGACCCTTCACGAACTGCGGGGGGAACTGCGGGAGATGAACCGCACCCTGGAAGACAAGGTCCGGGAACGGACCCGGGAACTGTCGGCGTCCAACAGGGCCCTGCTGGCGGAAATCGAGGAACGACGGCGGACCGAAACCCAGCTCCGGGAAAACAAGGAACGGCTCAAGGAGGCCCAGCGCATCGCCCGGGTCGGGCACTGGGAGCGCGACCACGTCGCCGGCGCCCTGACCTGGTCCGACGAGACGTTTCGGATCTTCTGCGTCGATCCGGGGGAGGGCGCTTCCTATGAAACGTACCTGGACCGGATTCATCCCGACGACCGGGAACGGGTCAAAAGCGAATACGAAGACGCCGTCCGGAACCGGAAAACCTTCGATACAACCTTCCGGATGGTTCGCCGGGACGGCGCCGTCAAGCACATTCACGAGCGGTGCCGAACGGATTGCGACGACGCCGGTAAACCTCTTCGCACCATCGGCACGTGCCAGGACATCACCGAACGAATTCAAATGGAGGAGGAGAACAGCCTCCTGAACCTGCGCCTGCAGCAGGCCCAGAAGCTGGAAGCCGTGGGAACCCTGGCGGGGGGCATCGCCCACGACTTCAACAACATTCTGGCCGCCATCATCGGATACACGGAGATTTCCAAAATTCGCCACGCCGAAGGGGGCGATGCGATCGGGTCCCTGGATTCGGTCCTCGGCGCCTGCATCCGGGCCCGGAACCTGGTGCGCCACATTCTGACCTTCAGCCGCCAGGTCGAGACGGAGATGCAGCCGGTCTCCGTCCGCCCCATCGTCAAGGAATGCCTGGCCTTTCTGGAGGCGTCCACGCCGGCCAGCATCGAATTGCGGTCCCGCATCGAAACGGCCTCCGGCGTCGTGGTCGGCGACCCCACCCAGATCCACCAGATCACGATGAACCTCTGCACCAACGCGGTCCACGCCATGAAGGATGCGGGCGGCGTTCTCGACGTGCGCCTGGACGAGACAACCCTGGGCGGAAACGGCCCCGAGCCGCCGCCGGGGCTGGAACGGGGCGATTATGTCCGGTTGACGGTGAGCGACAGCGGGCGCGGCATCCCGGAGGAGATCCGCGGCCGGATCTTCGACCCGTTTTTCACCACGAAACAGCGGGGCGAAGGCACCGGCATGGGGCTGTCCATCCTCCACGGCATTGTCGAAAAAATGGGGGGCGGCGTCTCGGTGGCAAGCGAGGTCGGCGCCGGGACCACCTTCAGAGTGCTCCTGCCCCGGTACAAGGACGGCGGCGGGGAAAGCGCGGCCGGAGGGCCGGCGGTCCAAACGGGAGGGGGACGGATCCTTTTCGTGGACGACGAAGCGGATATCGTCCGGTCGAGCCGGGAAATGATGACGGGTTTCGGCTACGAGACGGTCGCGGCCACCGACGGCGAGAGCGCCCTCCGCCTGTTCGCCGAAGCGCCCGAGGCCTTCGACCTGGTGATGACGGATTTGAGCATGCCGGGGATGTCCGGCCTCGATCTGTCGCGGCGGATCCTTGCGATCCGGCCCGACACGCCGGTGCTCCTGTGTACGGGCTTCAGCGCCGACCTGACGCCGGAGGCCGTCGAAACCGCCGGGATCCGGAAGATGATCCAGAAACCCCTGAGCGCCGGGGAACTGTCGATGGCGATCCATGACGTACTGAATCCGGGAGATTCCCGTTGAACCCCATGATGCTGTTGGCGAATTCAACGGCGCCGCCCGCCATTTGCCGCGCGGGGATGAATCCCCACGCTATTATACGATGTCCCTACAGGACATTTACCCATGGTTTCAGTCCCGTAGGGACGGCACAAAATAGCGTGGGAGTTCACTCCCGCGCGGCCGAGCTGCCATGGCCCGCCTCCTGATCATCGACGACGACAAGGCCCTGTGCGAGGCCCTCATCGAGCTTGCCAAAAGCAAGGGGCTGGCGGCCGAATGCGCCTTTGGACTGTCGGAGGGCAAACGGCTGGCTTCCGCGACCCCATGCGACATCGTCCTTCTGGACCTGGATTTCCCCGAAGGCAACGGCCTCGATATTTTACCGCACCTGCTCAAAGCGCCGTCCGAACCGGAAGTGATCATCATGACCGGCACCGGCGGGGTCCGGGGCGCGGAGCTGGCCTACAAACACGGGGCCTGGGATTACGTGATGAAACCGTTTCAGTTCGACGAGGTGTTTCTGCCCGTCTCCCGGGCGCTTCAGTACCGCCGGGAGAAAAAGCGGGACGCGCCTCCGAAATTGCTCAAACGGGCCGCCATTATCGGCGGGTCCCCCGAACTGGAAAAATGCCTCGAACTGGTGGCCATGGCCTCGGCCACCGACACCAGCGTGCTGATCTCCGGAGAGACCGGCGCGGGGAAAGACCTCTTCGCCCAGGCCGTCCACGCCAACAGCCGCCGGGCGGACGGCCCCTTTATCGCCGTCGATTGCGCCGCCCTGCCGGAATCCCTGGTGGAGGGGACCCTGTTCGGCCATGAAAAAGGGGCCTTCACCGGCGCCGAAAGACGCCGGGACGGGCTGATCGGCGAAGCCGACGGCGGCGTCCTGTTTCTCGATGAGATCGGCGAACTGCCCTTGTCCGTCCAGGCGACGTTCCTGCGCACCCTCCAGGAACGCCGACTGCGGCCCATCGGCGGCAAAACCGAGATTCCCGTCGATTTCCGGCTGGTCTCCGCCACCAACCGGAATTTGGACGAGAGGGTCGAAACCGGACAATTCCGCCGGGACCTCCTGTTCCGGATCCGGGCCATCGAGATCGCCATCCCGCCGCTGCGGGACCGGCCGGGGGACATCCGCGCCATCGCCCTGGGCAAGATCGACGACCTCTGCCGGCGGTATGAACTGCCGGCCAAAGGAACGTCCCCCGAGTTTCTGGATATCCTGGCGGCCCACCCCTGGCCCGGCAACGTGCGCGAACTGATCAATGTGCTGGAATACGCCCTGGCCCTGGCGCCCCGGGACGCCATCCTTTATCCCAAGCACCTGCCGCCGGACTGTCGCCTGGTCAAATTGAAAGCGGATGCGGCCCGCCCGGAACTCGAATCCGAGCCCGAACCCGGCCCCCGACCCGCCGACGACCCGTTCCCCACCCTGCCCGAACACAAGGAACGGACCGAGCGGGACTACCTGTGCGCCCTCCTTGACCGGGCCGGCGGCGACCGCGAAGCCGCCCGCCGGCTGTCGGGCATCTCCCAGTCCCGCCTCTATCATTTGCTCAAAAAGCATGGGTTGCCGCGGTTTCGGGGGTGA
>CAZZBE010000227.1:0-7594 GCA_964652715.1 uncultured Desulfobacteraceae bacterium | reverse complement strand
ACCAGCGTTACATCATCGGTCTGCGGCACGTCGCCCCTGAAGCGTTCATGGGCATCCAGGATGGCTTCGATGATCTCTTCCGAAGAAGATCGGCGGTGTTGCCGCAGGAGGGCCCTGACCCGATCCCGCCCAAAGGGCTCGCCGTCTCCGTTTTCCGTTTCCCACAGCCCGTCGGTGGCCAGCAGGATGATCTCCCCCGGCACCAACGTCGAGCATTCCGCTTCCTCGTAGCGGCTCTCGGGATCGACGCCCAGGGCCATGCCGGGTCCTTTGAGTTCGGTGAAGGCGTCCGACGCCGGCGCATAGGCGATGGCCGGTTCGTGGCCCGCCCGGACCCACCGGATTTCGCAGCCCGCGACATCGATCAGGAGAAAGAACAGGGTCATGAAGCTGCCGCTCAGGGTGGTGTCCATGCAGAGCAGCCGGTTGACGTCCCCGATCATTCGGGACAGGGACCGGGCGTGGATGGCCCGGCTCCGGATGAACGCCCGGACGGAGGTCATCAGCAGGGCCGCGGCCACGCCGTGGCCCGACACATCCCCCACCGCCACGCCGATCCGGCCCGGCCCCATTTCGGGCAGCGAGATAAAATCGTAGTAATCCCCGCCCGTCTCGTCGCAGTAGCGGCTCGCGCCGGCAATATCGAGCCCTTCGATGATCAGCGGCTCGGACGGCAGCAGATTCTGCTGGACCTCCATGGCCAGGTTGAGGGAATTTTTCAGACGAAGCCGTTCTTCGAGCTGCCGGGTCATGGTGTTGAACGAAGCGACGAGTTCGCCCACCTCGTCCCGGCTCTTGACGGAAAGGTGATGATCAAGACGCCCTTCGGCGATCTCACGGGCCGCCTCGGAAACGGATTTGACGGCGACCACCGTCCGGCCGGCGACCCAGCGGATCAGCAGCAGCGTGACCAGGATGAAAAAAGCGGCGCCGACCAGGTAATAATCCCGAAAGCGGACGATGGGCGCCAGCACCTCCCGACCGGGCGCGGAAATCACCAGGAACCAGGGGGCTTCGTGGAGCCGGAAAAAGCCGATGATCTCCTCCGGCGGTTTCCCCTCCCCCATGACCGCGCCGGCCGCGTGCTCCGCCATCTCCGCCAGCGCCGCTTTCCCCAGTTCATCGCCGCTCTCCCCCAACCGCCGGGGCCGCGTTTCCGTGTTTCCGGCCAGCACATGCCCGTCGCCGTCGACGAGATAGGCCCGGTAGCGTTCCCACAGGTCGGAGGTCGAGACCGCGTCCACGAGATAATCGAACCGAACCGCCGCCGTCAGGGTTCCGATGGTTCGCCCTTCCGCGTCGTTCAGATTGGAAATAATGGAGACGGTCCGGCCGTCCACGGACACATCGTAACGGGGCGATGTCACCTCGGCGATCCGGCCCTGGTGGAAATGGCGCGGCATGCTCATCATCCGGGCCGTCTCCCCTCCGCCGGCGTCGTGATGCCGGGGCGTCATCCGCAACATGGGCGGGGTCGCGGCGTCCTCGTCCCTCCGCCAGTCCAGGCGGACCCAGGCGACGCCTTCCGTGGATTCGATGCGCTCCAGAAGCATCTCCCGGACCGCCCGCACATCGGCCTTGCCCCCGGTCTGGAGGAACATCTTCATCCATTCCTTGGGCTGCTGGAGGCGCATGTCCACGTTGTGGGCCGCCCGCTGGAGCTTCAGGAAACCCGCTTCCCGCCACTGTTCCAGGATGCTGTCCCGGGCGTAGATAAACCCAGCGGTCCCCATGGCAATCAGCAACATCGTCACGGGCAGCATCAAAAACAGCATCAGGCGTTGCTGGAGGGTTTTCGGATGGATCATATGGAGCCTCTCCCTGCGTCGTTTATTCCCGACTGGCGAGTTTTTTTCTCATCGATGGCGCCTGGGCGTGTAATGTTTTCCCGCCCCATGCGACGCATTGGTTAATGAATACCCAAATACGCTTTTAAAAGCAAAACGAATACGATAAAATACCTCGTGCAAACAAGAAATCGACTCTGTACTTACCAATGCAAACATGATACCCGTCCAAACAGCCATGATCTTAAATACCGCTAAAATACACAGAAAGAGCGCCGTTGTGCTGGATCATCTTCGAAACCGCACCCCTTTCCTGTGGCGAAATCCGAACCGCATCCCCTTGGCCTCACTGCCCCCCGGCTTTCCGCTTTCCCTGTCCGACATCCGGGACGCCGACGCCCGGTTGCGGCGGTTCGCGCCGTTGCTCGCGTCGCTGTTTCCGGAACTCGAAGCCTCAAAGGGCCTGATCGAATCGGATTTGATTCCGGCCCCGCGACTGGCGGAACGTTTCAAAACGGATGACGGCCTGGATATCCCGGGAACGCTGATGGTCAAGGGCGACCATGCCCTGCCGGTGGCCGGCTCCGTCAAGGCCAGGGGCGGGATTTACGCGGTGCTCAAATATGCCGAGATCGTCGCCTTTGAAGCCGGCCTCATCGAAAACGAGGCGGACGATTATACCCGCCTGGGAACGGATCGGGCCCGGACGGTTTTCGGCCGCCGCCGGTTGACCGTGGGCAGCACCGGAAATCTGGGCCTGAGCATCGGCATCGTGGGATCGGCCCTGGGATTCTCCGTCTCGGTCCACATGTCCACCGAAGCCAGGGAATGGAAAAAGGACCTTCTCCAGGCCCGGGGCGTCGACGTGGTCACCCACGGCGCCGACTACACCGCCGCCTGCGCCGCCGTCAGGAAGGCGTCGCTCGACGATCCCCAGGCCCATTTCATCGACGACGAAAACTCCCCCGACCTGTTTCTCGGCTATGCCGTATCCGCGCTTCGCCTCAAGGACCAGCTCACAGGCGCCGGCCTCGCCATCGGCCCCGATCGTCCCCTTTTCCTCTACCTGCCCTGCGGGGTGGGCGGCGCGCCCGGCGGCATCGCCTTCGGGGCGCGGATGGTCTTCGGCGACAGCGTCCACCCCTTTTTCGCGGAACCGGTGGACGCCCCCTGCGTCGCCCTGGGCATGGTCACGGGAAAGCACGGGGACATCTCCATCTACGACATCGGCCTCGATCTGAAGACCGACGCCGACGGCCTGGCCGTCTCCCGGGCCTCCCGGTTCGCGGGCAAGATCATGGAACCGCTGCTTTCAGGAATCTTCACGGTTCCCGACGACGATCTCTACCGCCACCTGCTCGCACTCCACGAGACCGAGGGAATCGACATCGAACCCTCGGCCGCCGCCGGATTCGCCGGCCCGGCGATGCTCCTCGACACGGCCGAGGGCCGTCGTTATATTGATGACTATGGACTCGCGGACGCCATGGATGCGGCCATCCACATTCCATGGGCCACGGGCGGGCTGTTCGTGCCGGAAGACCGGCACGACGCATTTCGCCGAAAAGCGAGGGCCTTGCCGAAAAACGCGGCCAGCCGCGCCACCCCCGAATAAGGAATCTCCCGAATGCGCATCATTATCTATTACCTGCTGGGCATATTCATCCTGACGCTTTACGGCGGCCAGGTCTGACCGTTCATGGACGGCATGCCCCCCGTGCGCCTGGGGGCTGTGATCGCGATACCGTTTCTGGCGGCCTACCTGGCCCGCATTCCCCTGGAACGGCGGCTGGTGTCCGCCGCCCCGCCGCCTAGCCGGCCCGGCCGCCAGTTCTCGCTGGATCTCGGCCTCTGCGCCGCCGCCGGCTTCATCGCGGGAAGCTACAACCACGTCGTTCACGGGTTCCCGGTTTTCAGCGGCACGAAACTGTTTGTGGGATGCCTGATCCTGGGCTTTTTTCTGGGGATGGATTCGGCCCTGGCCAGGGAACGGCGCGTCATCCAGGAAGCCCTCGACGCCAAAACCGCCGTCTCCGTTCCCTCGGAACTCCACCCCGTCACCCGGCGGTTCTCCCTGCTCGCCTTCGTGGCCATCGCCTTCGTCACCATCGTTTTGACCCTCGTCATCTCCCACGACATCGCCTGGCTGGTCCAGATCGACCCCGACGAAATCTCCCGGATGCACGCAAAACAGGCGGTGGTCTACGAACTGCTCTTCGTGATGGCCGTTCTCCTGGCGTTCCTGGTGAACCTCATCGTCTCTTATTCCCGGAACATGAAACTGCTGTTTGAAAACCAGATCCAGGTGCTCGGCCGGGTCAGCCGGGGCGACCTCTCCGAAATGGCGCCGGTGGCCACCAGCGACGAGTTCGGGTTTATCGCGGGCTACACCAACGACATGATCGCCGGGCTCCGCCACCGCACCCAACTTATGGCGGCCCTCAAGGTGGCCGAGGAAATCCAGCAGACCCTGCTGCCGGAAAAGGCCCCGGACATCCCCGGCGTTGATCTCGCGGGAAAAAGCGTTTATTGTTATGAAACCGGCGGGGATTATTTCGACTACCTCCATCTCCCCGACGGACGGCTGGGCGTGGTGGCGGCGGACGCCTCCGACCACGGCGTGGGCTCGTCCCTGTACATGGCCACGGTGCGGGCCTTTCTCCGTTTCGGGGCGCGAACCTTCACCTCGGCCGTCGCCCTGCTGGACGAAGTCAACCGGTACCTGACCCACGACAGCGCCGACAGCGGCCGGTTCGTATCCGTGTTTTTCCTGGAGGTGGATGCAGCGGCCCGATCGCTGCGATGGGTCCGGGCAGGGCACGAACCGGCGATCCTGTACGACCCCGTCGACGACCGATTCGACGCCCTCAACGGCAAGGGCGCCGCGTTGGGCGTGATGGAAACCATCGACCTTGATGAAAACGAAACATCGGCGCCGAACCCCGGGACCATCGTGGCATTGGTCACCGACGGGATCCGGGAGACCCGGAACGGCGACGGCGAAATTTTCGGCCTCCGGCGGCTCGAAGCAGCGATCCGGGAGAACAGCGCCGGAAGCGCCGCCGACATCCGGGACGCCGTCCTGGCGCATTTGGACGCCTTCAGGGGCAAAGCCCCCATGGAAGACGACGTGACCCTCGTCCTGCTCAAACTGGCCTGAACCCGGGGTCCAACGACAACCCATCGCCCCCCTGGAGCGAACCGCCATGGCGAAACCCAATGTTCCGGTGATCCACCGCACGCTCTTTTCCTGGGTCTTCACGCCCGGAAATCTCAAACTTCAGATCCTGCTGATCGTCATCATCCTGGTGGCCGTGGCCGCCAGAGTCGTGCCCCTGGAAATGCAAAAGCGGATCGTCAACGAAGCCATCACCATGGGCCAGATGGAGCTTCTGATCAAATACTGCGGCATCTACATCGCTTCGGTGATCCTCGCCAGCGGGCTCAAATTCGCCATCAACACCATCCAGACCTTTATCGGTCAGCGGACCCTGGCGGCCATGCGCCGGGAGCTGTACCGGCACATCCTGACCCTGCCCCTCCATTTTTTCCGGAAATCCCAGCCGGGCATGGTGGTCTCCTCCCTGGTCACCGAACTGGCCTCGGCCGGCGATTTCGTGGGCATGGCCCTGGCGGCGCCCGCGGCCAGCCTCCTCACCCTGGCGGCCTTCGCCGCCTACCTGTTCTGGCTCAACCCGCTTCTGGCCGCCGTCTCCCTCGCCCTCTATCCCCTGGTGATGCTGATCCTCCCCCGGCTCCAGCGCCGCGTCAACCGGGCCAACAAGCAGCGGGTCGACATCACCCGATCCCTTTCCAGCAAGATCGGGGAATCCATCACCGGCATCCAGGAGATCCACGGCAACGGCAGCTTCGCGGCCGAAAACCGCAAATTCGACGGCATCGTGGAATCGCTGCTCAAAATCCGGATCATCTGGAACCTCTATAAATTCGGGGTCAAGGTCACCAACAATTTCTTCAACAACCTGGGGCCGTTTTTCATTTTCCTCCTGGGGGGCTACCTGGTGATCCACGGCCGCCTGGAGCTGGGCGCCCTGGTGGCCTTTTTGTCCGCCCAGGAAAAGCTCTACGACCCATGGAAGGAACTCATCGATTTCTATCAAGCCTACCAGGACGCCACCGTCAGCTACCGCCGGACCATGGAATACTTCGATGAAATGCCGAATCATCCCCTGGTCCCCGAAGACCGCGCCCCCTACGAACTGACCGGCGAGATCCGGGTCAAAGATGTCTCGTTTCTGGTCGACGGCGACATCCGGCTGCTGGAAAACATCTCCCTGGACCTCGAAGCCGGCGAGCACATGGCCCTGGTGGGTTTTTCGGGCAGCGGCAAGTCGACCCTGGTCCAGTGCATCGGTCAGCTCTACGACCACACCACCGGAACGGTGGAAATCGACGGCAAAGAGGTCGCCGCTTTCACCAAGGCGGACGTGGCCCGAAACATCGGCATCGTCTCCCAGTCCCCCTTCATCTTCGACGGGACCATCGAGGAGAACCTCCTTTACGCCTACCTGAGCGCCCGGGACGGAGACGGAGCGGAACCCGCGAGTCTGGACGACGAGATCGAAGCGATCCAGCAGGCCGGGCTTTTCGTGGATGTCCTCCGGTTCGGCCTCAACGCGGTGCTGGAAAAGGAACAGCACGCCGGCCTCGTCGAACAGATCCTGAGAATCCGGGAAAATTTCCGCCAAACCTTTGCCGACTCACTGTCCGACGATGTGGAGTTTTTCAGCCCCAAGGCGTACCTCCAGTATTCCAGCGTGGCCGAGAACATCACCATGGGGGCCCCCAACCGGGACGACTTCGCCCATGAGCATCTGTGCGGCAACCGGTATTTCAGACGGTTTCTCGACAAAGCCGACCTGACCCGGCCCCTGCTGAGCCTCGGCGCCGACATCGCCCGCCAGGTGGTGGACATCCTGGGCAACCTGGAACCCGACCCCTCCCTGTTCGAGCGGAGCCCCATCCAGCCCGACGAACTGCCCGACTACAAAGAGTTGACGGAGCGACTCAAACGCCAGAAACTCCACCAGTTGTCCCCCGCGGATCAGGAAATGCTGCTGCGGGCCGCGCTCCGGTTCGCGCCGGGCCTCCATCCCATCGTCTCCATGCCCCCGCTCCTGGAAAACCTCATCCTGGAGGGGCGGGCCCTTTTCATGGACAGGATCGCGGAAGACGACCCCGACGCCGTCACCTTCTACGAAATGCGCCATTACATCCACTCCCAGACCCTTCTCAACAACATCCTTTTCGGGAAACTCAAAACCGACCGGCCCCAGACCATCGAAAAGATCAACCAGGCCATCATCCAGCTCCTGGTGGAAGAAGATCTGATGGAAACCGTGGTCCGGATCGGCCTCCAGTACCAGGTGGGCAACAAGGGGGAAAACCTGTCGGGGGGCCAGCGTCAGAAACTGGCCATCGCCCGGGTGTTGCTGAAAAAACCGCCCGTCCTGCTCATGGACGAGGCCACTTCCGGGCTGGACAACAGCTCCCAGGCCCGAATCCAGCATTTGCTGGAGTCCCGGTGGAAGGGGACCACCACCCTCATCTCGGTGGTCCACCGCCTGGACATCATCAAAAACTATGATAAGATCGCCGTCATGAAGGCCGGCAAAATCGTCGAAATGGGCGCCTATGACGACCTCATGGGCCGGAAAGGGGTATTGTATGAACTCGTCGGAAACGCCTGATAATAATCCCCGCTGCGGATACCAGGAAAACCTCGCGCTGCTTCGGACCATCGATTTCTTTTCGGTGATCCCCCTGGAAACGCTGAAAGTCGTGGC
>CAZZBE010000226.1:0-7604 GCA_964652715.1 uncultured Desulfobacteraceae bacterium | reverse complement strand
GCAGAGCCCTTCCCATTCGCCGCGGTCTGAGGCGGCGGCCCTGCGTCGTTTTCTGGGCAGCGTTGGCCCTGTCGGCGGGAATAGCGATTTTGGCAACGGAAACCGCGGCGTTTCAGGAAGATGAGGGGAAAACCATCATAACGGCTGAGGACATTGACGACATGAAGGCGGTGCGAATCGCCGATGTGCTCAATCAGGTTCCCGGCCTGAAAGCCGGCGACGCCTCGGTTTCCATCCACGGCAACTACAAGGTCAAGGTATTTCTGGACGGCAGGCCGATCAACGATCCCACTTCCGCTCACGGCGGCGTGAAGTGGGACATCGTCCCCCTGGAGAACATTCAGCAAATCGAGATTCTGAAGGGGCAAGGCGGGCTTGAGTACGGGGACGACGCCAGCGGCGGCGTCATATTGGTCGCCACCAAAAAAATGAGCCGATTCAGCGGGAATGTAAAAACGTATGCCGGCAACCATCGGACCGGCAGCATCGGCGGCAACCTGCGCTTCACCAGGGAGCTGATGGGCGGCGCCCTGTCGGCGTCTTTCGAGGACACCGAAGGGTATAAGACCAACAATGACAAGGAACAATATCGCGGCGGCGGAAAAATCGAATATTTCCCCGGCGAAACATTCGATATGACGTTTTCGGCGGATTATTCGCGGGTGGAAAAAGGGCTTGGCGGGACCCCGGATTATCCGACGCCCCATTCCCGCCAGACGTCCCGCATGGCGGCGTTTTCCCTCTTGACCCGTATTCAGAAGGCCAAATCCAAGACTTACTGCACCGAAGGAAAAAAGCACAATACCGATGTAGCCAGGGGGTTGGATAAAACCCTGCGGGTTCTGGAGGGCGGCCAGGAAGTTTCCCTCCCGTTTTCCCTCGGCCGGTGGGGGAACATGATCTGCGGGGCGGCCGTTGAGTATGGCCGGGCAAGAGGCGACGCGATGGCAAAGCAGGAGGAAAGCGTTTTTTCTTTATTCGGTTCGGATTCCGTAAAACCGGGTGGTTTGCCGGTCACTCTGACAGCCGGTTTGCGCGTGAATTTCTACTCGGCGTTTGACAATACCGTCAACCCGGAGATCAAGGCGGTTATCCATCGAAACGGTTGGAACGCGACCCTGGCTTACAACCGCGCCAACAACACCCCTTCATTCCATCAGCGTTATAATGAAACCAGCTCCACACGGCCCAACCCGGGGCTGAAAATGGAGACAACCGATAATTACAGCATCTCCCTTCTTAAAACGCTGTCGCCGACCCTGTCGTTGGGTGTTGCCGTTTTCTACAACGAGCTTTCCGACCGCATCACCTATGTGCGAAACGAGAACGGCATCGGAAAATATGAGAACTTCGGGGAAGTGACCTACAAGGGCGGCGACGTTTCCCTCAATTGGAAGGCAACCGACGACCTGACCCTGAAAGCATCGTACACTTACCTGGATGCGAGAGATGAACAAACCGGCTTCCGCCTCCCCGCAAAGGCGCGGCACAAAGCCAACATGCAGCTTCTTTTCACCCCCTTGGACAGCCTTTCCTTTGCCGTCGCGACCCGGTTATCCTCCAAGGTCTACACCCGAAGCGACAATTCCCGGTCGGTTCCGGGATACGCGCTGGTTGATTTGAGAGGCGAATACCGTTTCCGGGAATTCGCCCTGTTCGGAGAAATCAAAAACCTGACGGATAAAACCTACTATTATTCCGACGGTATATTGGCGCCCCCTTTCACATGGTTGGCGGGGCTGAACTGGCATTTTTAAAAGCGGGAGGAAACGATGCGGCCACGGAAAATAAAAATCGCAGCCATCATGTGGGGATCTTACCTTCCCACGTTTCTGGCGGCGGCCCGGCAGAGCGAGCAAATCGAGCTGTCGATTTTTTCCCAGAAAGAAATCGGACATGATATCGATGTGCTGGAACATTTTTGGCGACGCGCCGCCGAGGCCGACGCCATCTTTTTTTACTGGACCGAGGACGGTTTCTGGGAGGAGGTCAGCGCCCGGATCGGCGACTTTGCGGATGCCAAACCCATCGTCACGACATCCTTTGATCCCGCCAACTGGGGCCGAAGCGCCACCGTGGATCAGGCCGTCTGCGCCCGCGCCTATGCATACATATCCGAAGGCGGTCAGGAAAATTATCAACGGCTGCTTGAATACATCGCCCACCAGGTCGATCCGGCCATCGAGGTGCGCGACCCGGTTCCCTTGCCCTGGCAGGGCATCCTCCATCCGCCGGATCAGACGGTGTACGATTCACCGGAAGCCTATCGCCGGGCGCATCCGGCTCAATACGGACGAACGGCGGGCCTTTTGTTTTCGAGACATACGTTCATCAATACCGACGGCGCCATGGAGCGGGAATTGATCGAAGCGTTGGAATCCCGGGGCCTGGACGTGCTCCCGGTTTTCAGCCACGGAACCCCGGACCCGGAGTCCGGCTCGATGGGACCGCTGGCGGCGGCGCAACATTTTTTCATCGCCCCGGACGGCGCGCCCCGCATTCAGGCGCTGATCAATCTCCATTATTTTTTTCTGGGACGAGACCAGCGGGACGATATCGCCGAAACCGGCGTGGCCGCCCAGACGGTTGCTTTTTTTAAAAATCTCAATGTGCCGGTTTTCAAGCCGGTCGTTTGCCACAGCAAATCGGCGGCGGAATGGGCGGAAGACCCCCAGGGGTTGACCGCCGAAGTCGGCTTCGGCATCGCCATGCCGGAGTTCGAAGGCAACATCGAGCCGGTGATCATGGCGTGCAGCCGCAAGCTGTCCGATGATGCGACGGAAACCGTTTTCGAAATCCGGGAGACCATCTCCGAAAGGGTCGGCCGCGTCGCCGACCGCATCGCCCGGTGGATTCGACTGGCCGGCAAACCGCCCGAGGCGCGCAAGGCGGTCTTTGTCTTTCATAAAAACGAGTGCGCCGGCCTGGAAGGCAGCGTTGGCGGCGCCGCGGGGCTCGATTCCGGCGAAAGCGTCGTGCGCATCATGCGCCGGATGCGGAAGGCGGGGTATCGGGTCGAAGGCGCCCCCGATTCCGGGGAAGCGCTCATGCAGACCATCCTGGAGCGAAAGGCCATCGCCGAATTCCGATGGACCACCGTGGATGAGATCGTGGCAAAAGGCGGTCACCTGGCGCTGCTCGACAACGAGATGTATAAAGGGTGGTTCAAAGCCCTGCCGGAAACGGCCCGGGCCGACCTGATCGAGGGGTGGGGCGAACCCCCGGGCCAGGAAATGAACGGCGTGCCCCCCAGTATGGTGCTGGACGGCAAGTTGGTGATCACGGGACTCAACTTCGGAAACGTCAACGTGATCATGCAGCCGAAACGCGGGTGCGCCGGGGCCCGATGCGACGGACAGGTCTGTAAGATTCTTCATGATCCGGACATCCCGCCGCCCCACCAGTACATCGCCACGTACATGTACATGGACAAGATATTCGGGGCCGATGTCGTGATCCACGTGGGAACCCACGGCAACCTGGAATGGATGCCGGGAAAGGGGGCCGGCCTTTCCAGCGCCTGCTGGCCGGATATCGCCATCGGGACCGTCCCCCACCTCTACATCTACAACTCGGACAATCCGGCCGAGGGGATCGTCGCCAAGCGACGAAGCTACGCCGTGCTGACCGATCATCTCCAGGCCGTCATGAGCACCGCCGACACCTACGGCGGCCTGGAAGAAGTCGAGGAGCTGCTCGACGAACACCACCGGGCGAAAACCCTGGACCCGGCCCGGGCCCATCAGTTGGAACACCTGATCCGGGACGCATTGGAGCGCCATCATTTAAACGACGAGGTGGAAGCGGCCGCCCCCGCCACCTTCGACGATGTCGTGGAGCGGTGCCATGAAATTCTGTCCGCCGTAAAGAACAGCCAGACCAAAATCGGCATGCATGTCTTCGGCGACAGACCGGAAGGAACGGACCGGGCGGAAACCATCAATACCATCCTGCGGTTTGACAGCAACAACGAACTGAACACCCGCAGACTGGTATTCGATGCATGGAAAGAGGACATTGCGACGGCACTGAAACATCCCGGTCAGCGGGCCGCCAACCAGATGACCTACGGGCGGCTTTTATATGAAGCCGACCAGACGGCCCGGGAAATGATCGGCCGCTTGATCGATGGCGGGGAGATAGACGGGGTCCTCCAGGACCTCATCGGAGAAGGGGTCCGGGGTCCCTTGAAAGATCGGTTCATCCGCTTTTCGGATCTGGTGAAAGAGATCGACAAACGGCTTTCGGATTCAAAGGAGATCGAATCGTTGATCGGGGCCTTTGACGGCGGTTATGTCCCGGCCGGCCCTTCCGGCTATATCTCCCGGGGCCGTTACGATATCCTGCCCACCGGGCGCAATTTCTACAATGTCGATCCCACCCGCATCCCCACAAAAGCCGCCTGCCGCGTGGGGGTTCAACTGGCCGAGGCGCTGTTGAAGCGGCATCTGGACGAAGAGGAGCGGTATCCGGAATCCGTCGGGATGGTCTGGTTCGCCTCCGATATCATGCGGGCCGACGGTGAGCAGATCGGCCAGATGCTGCACCTGATGGGGGTTCGTCCCCGATGGAAAGCCAACGGCCAGGTGGACGGCTTCGAGATCATCCCCACCGCCGAGCTGGGCCGACCGAGAATCGACCTCAATATCCGGGTGTCCGGCATTACACGGGACTGCTTTCCCGACGCCGTCAAATACGTCGATGAGGCGGTACAGGCCGTCGCGTTGCTCAAAGAGCGATCCGAGAGCAATTTTATCCGCAAACACGTCCTGGAACAGGCCGAAGAGCAGGACATGGCCATGGACGACGCGTCGGCTTTCCGAAAACTGAGCTATCGGATTTTCTGCGCCCAGCCCGGTGTATACAAAGCGGGCGTCAATCTGGCGGTTTACGCATCCGCCTGGAAGACCGAAGGCGATCTCTCGGATGTTTACCTGTTCTGGAACGGGTACGCCTATGGCGGCGGCGAAGGCGGATACGGCGTTCAAGCCCATGGGGAATTGATGCAAAACCTTCGCCGAGTGGAGGTCGCGTTCGACAAGCATATCTCCGACGAAGGCGATTTCCTGAACTGCTGCGGCTATTTCGCCAATTATGGCGGCATGACCGCGGCGGCGAAGCACATTTCCGGCAAGGCGCCCAAGACCTACTACGGCGACACCCGTGATCCGGCCCATGTGACGGTGACCGATTTCGCCGACGAACTCCGGCGCGTGGTGCGCGCCAAGCTCCTCAATCCAAAATATATCGAAGGCATGAAGGCCCACGGGTACAAAGGCGCCGGGGATCTGTCAAAACGCATCGGCCGCGTGTACGGGTTCGGCGCCACCACGGGCAAGGTGGACGACTGGATTTTCGACGACATCGCGGAAACGTTTATGCTTGATCCGGACATGAAAGAATGGTTCTCCGAGGTCAATCCATGGGCTTTGGAGGAAATCGGGCGCCGGCTTCTGGAGGCCCAGGCCCGGGGCATCTGGAACCCGAACCCCGACACCCTCGAACGGTTGAAGGACGCTTATCTCGACACCGAAGCCCATTTGGAAGACACCATCGGCGATGTCCGGGGCGACTTCCAGGGCGGCGCGGTGGACATCATGACGGCGGAAGACGTGGCCGGATGGAAATCCCGGATGGCGGCGGTTTTGGATTCATTGAAACCCTAAGCGTTGCGAGCTTTATGCGTCTCCATGTAACAAAATATATCTATGTGTTGGCGGCGGTTTTCCTCGGACCGTTGGTCTTGGCATCCGGCGCCGAATCAACAACGGTCGCCGCGGTCGATGCGGCGGGCCGGCGGGTGACCGTCCAGACGCCCGTTGAACGGGTCGTTGTCATCAACACCTCATCGGCCATCATTATGCGGGCGATCGGGGTGGATATCGGCCGAAAAATCGTGGGCGTCACCTCCTATATCACGGAAAATCCGCGATTCTGGCCCTTGCTGAAAGACAAGCCGTCGTTTCGTTTCACCAGCATCAATTACGAAACGCTGGCGGAACTCGACCCGCAACTTATCATTCTCTACAGAACATCGCCGCTGCACACGGACGAAGATAAGTTGAGAGCGTTAAACGTCAAATGGCTGTATCTGGACTGCAACGATCCACGGACCCTGGCCCGGGATATCCGAACCCTGGGGCGCCTGTTCGGCAAAATGGCCGCCGCCGAAAGCCTGATCGATTGGGTTGAAAAATACGATCGACTCATTTCCGGGCGAGTTCGTGATCTTTCGCCGGAAGACAGGCCGCGGATTTTTTATTGGCTCTTCGTCCATGCCAACCAGCCGAAGGGGATTTACAACACCATCAACAACCGTTCCGCTTTGACGCCGATGATGGAGAAAGCCGGCGGCGCGAACATTGCCGCGGATATGGCGCCCGACCACCCCAAACTGAGCCCCGAATGGCTGCTGGAGCAAAACCCGGATGTCGTCATGGGGGACGTCATCGGCAAAACCATTGCAGGCTATAATGTGGACGCGCCCCGGGCATTGGAGAATATGCGGCGGTGGACCGGGCGCATCCTCAACGACAAGGCCTTGAAAAACACCGACGCCGTAAAAAACGGCCGGGTGATGCTGATCGCCCAGGACCTCAAACAGGGACCCGCCTATGTCGTCGGCATGGCCTATTTCGCCCGTTTTCTCCATCCGGATGTTTTCAGGGATGTCGATCCAGAAGCCATTGCCCGGGAATATTACGAACGATGGTGCGGCCTGCCCTATCGAGGCGTTTACGTTTATCCGCCCCAACCCGCCGCCTCGCCCCCCGGCAAGCCGTCCCGTTCGACCCGAAAGGCTTCTTCCCGCATTACCGTCATCGACAGCGCCGATAGAAAAGTCGATATTTCCCTGCCGGTAAGAAAAATCGCCGGACTCCATACCAGCGCGTGCAATGCGTTCTGTCTTCTGGAGCTTGAAGAAAAGGTGGTCGGCGTTACCCAATACCTCGGACAGGATCCAAACATGTACCCGACTTTAAAGAACAAGCCGAACATCGGCTCGGTGTATTCACCCAACTATGAGATCATTCTGGAGAACCGTCCCGACCTGCTGATTATGGGGTCGGCGGCCGTCAACCTGGAACCGGCGACAGATACGCTGACCCCGTTGGGCGTCCCGGTTTTGGCCCTGGACCTGCAACCGCGAAACGGCGCCGATGCGCATGAGCGGGAAAGGCATTATGACCATGAATTGATGCTGCTGGCCAAGCTCACGGGAAAGGCCGACCGGGCGCAAGCGTTTATCGAATGGAAACAGGGCGTTTTCGAAATGATTCGCCGTCGGGTCCGCGGCGTGAAAAAGCGCCGGGTGCTTTGCGTCAACAGCGTGAGCAAGGTCTTGAAAGGCAGCGGTTTTTCCGTTTGGGCCGGCGAACGAATCATCGAGCTGGCGGGCGGCGTCAACCTGGCCGCCGAATATGAAGGCAAGACGGTCAGCGGGGAATGGGTGCTGGAGCAAAATCCGGACGTCCTCGTCGTCGTCAGCTATTGGCCCCATGAGGGACTCGGCCATGGCGTCGAGGATGTCGAACGGGTGAAAAAAACGCTGGCCGCCGTTTCCAAAAACAAGGTCTTCGCCCGGACCCGCGCGGTACGGAAAG
>CAZZBE010000225.1:4859-7676 GCA_964652715.1 uncultured Desulfobacteraceae bacterium | reverse complement strand
GCTTGGGGTATACGGTGCTGCCGGTGGAAAATCCCGATATTGCGGTGAAGTTGTTCATATCCAACCCGGACGACTTCGACCTGGTGATCACCGACATGCGGATGCAGAAGATGGACGGGGGCCGGCTGCTGGAGGAACTGAAGGCGATCCGCCCCGACGTCCCCCTCATTCTCTGCTCCGGTTCGACGGAGCTGACCCGTGAAGACGCCCGCGCCCTTGGATTCCGGACCTTTCTGCGAAAGCCGGTCAATTTGGCGGAGATGGCCGACGCCGTCCGGCAGGCGCTCTTACCGCCCATCCCCGTTGATGCCGGTGAAAATCGCGGCCCGGTCCGGGTGATGCGGACATTTCACCCCTCTGTCGAAAAGACCGACGCGCCTCAGATATAAGGAGAGATCGATAAATGAAGGATAAAGCAGCGAATATTTTGTATGTGGACGACGAAAAACCGATTCTGGAGATGATCCGCCAGAGCCTGGAGAGGATGGGCCACGGCGTGCTGACCCTGGACGACCCCGGGCAGGCCATCGACCTGTTCAAAGCCGACCCGTACCGGTTCGACCTGGTGATCACCGACCAGTCGATGCCGGAGATGAACGGCGACCGGCTGGCAAGGAAACTGCTGGAGATCCGGCCGGACATCCCCATCATCATGTGTACCGGCACGATCGACCTGAACTTGCAGCCGATCAACGCCCTGGGGATCCGGGCCTGCCTGCGGAAACCGGTCGAGCGGATGCGAATGGCCGAAGCGATCGGCCAGGTGCTGACCCAATCGCCGTCGCCGCCCGCGCCCGGCGCCTGGTTCGCGGCGGGATAAGCGCGTCGATGGCCCGATCCGGGAAAACCGGTCTGCCGGCGGGGGCAGGGATTTGATATGATAATGGCAAATTTTCTTGCGATGCAGGCGGAAATTTGTCATTATCATGGCATGAAATGCGATATCGAGATCTTTCAAAGGGGGATATGGGCCAAAGCCGCCTCCTTTGAATTGAATGACCCCGGGGCGGTCGACAAGGGCGTCCTGGGGTCGGGATTTTTCGAATACGACCTTGATTACGCGCTGGATCATCTCAATGCCGGCGGCATCGACGCGGTTTCCTGCCGTTTTCCGGTCGATTTTGAATATCGGCGTCTGTCGGGATGGCCCGCGTTTCTGTTGGATATTTTGCCCGCCGGCGCCAATCGTCGATTTTTTTTAAACGAACTGGGCATTGAGAATCGCCCAAGCGCCGATTGGCCCTTGCTGTTGAAGGGCGGCGGCAATCCGCCCGGCAATATTCGCATCGCACAGGCCGCGCCACCCTCCCAAAAAGCGTTTTCCCACGAGGGGTTCAGGTATGAAGAGGTTCTCGACCGGGGCGAGGATTTTATCGAATACGCCAGGGAAAACAACGCGCCGGTGGCCGGCTCCAGCGGCGCCCAGGGGGAGGCGCCGAAATTTCTGTTGACCCAGGACCGGGGCGGCCGGTGGCATTCGGACGGGGCGCTTCCGGACGACCTGGCCCATCGGCACTGGCTGGTGAAATTTCCCAGGGGAAAACAGCCGTCCGACCGGGACATCCTTCGAAACGAGGGGGCGTACCACCGTGTGGCTCGCAAGGCGGGCTTGCGCGTGGGCGCGCCCGTTCGGCACGATGTCGATGTGTTGTTCGTCCCGAGATTCGACCGGGAAACTGTTGAAGCGGGCGTCCATCGCTTGGGTCTCGAGAGCCTTGCGTCCCTTTCGGATGTTGCGTCGTTCGGCGCGCCCGTCTCCATGGAGACGCTGTGCGGGGCCATCTCCCGATTTTCTTCGGACCCGGCGGCGGATATCCAGGAGTTCGTCTTCCGGGACGTTCTTAATGTAGCGATGGGCAATACGGACAATCACGGCCGGAATTCGGCGGTTCTCAAAACCCTGGACGGGGCGGTCAGGCTGGCGCCGTTTTTCGATTTCGCGCCCATGTTTCTCGACGACCAGGGGATTCCCAGGATCTGCCGGTGGACCGGCGCCGAGTCCGGCGGCATGCCGGACTGGGGGGACGCCGTGGAAGGTCTGAAAGCCTTCGGCATGGATGCAAAGGCGCTCCGGGCGAAGCTGGCCGGCTTTTCAGGGACGGTGGAACGGCTCCCGGACATCATGGCGGGGTGCGGGGTCGATGGGTGGCTCATCGAACGCCTGTTTCGCCGCATCGGGGCGGTTCGGGCATCGCTTCAAAACGCCGATCCGGCCGTGTATTCGTAACCGCCCATGTCGGAAAAGGATGGAAAACATCGCCGGAAGGATTTGCGGCGCCGGTTTTACGACGACCTTGACGACGGCCGGCTGACGGACCTCCCCGACACCCTCCGCCGGATGCGCAAGGCCGTCGGACTGACCCAGACCGAGTATGCGCGGCTGGCCGGCGTGGCCCCCCGGGTGCTGATCGACCTGGAACGGGGCGTGGGGAACCCGACGCTGAAAACCCTTGAAAAACTGGCGGCGCCGTTCGGGCTGCGGGTGGGGTTGACGCGGAGACGCCGGCGGCCTGATTGAAAACGCCAACCCTCCGCCTTTTTCAGCGACGCGCATCCGCATCGTCGGATGAGCTGTTTACACCCAACCTGCTACCATGAAATATTTGGACCAACACGCTTAAAAGCCTTTTTCTTTAGTAAATTTAGCCGCTTCAATTAAAGCTTTATCCGGCTCTTCAGCCTTTTTACAGGCCGACATGAATGGGTCGAAAATATTATCTTCAAGAACGATATCCTCTCTCACGCTGACCCCGATCATCATAGCGAATTCAATTTGTGAGACTTTGAGCTTTTCTCCGAAGTTTTTGATTTCAGGCG
>CAZZBE010000225.1:0-4759 GCA_964652715.1 uncultured Desulfobacteraceae bacterium | reverse complement strand
CTTGATTTCGCCGGCTTCCTGAATGCTTTCTGCAAGATTTTCCAAATGATCGTTTTTCATGACAGCAATTCCTCTACCATTCGACAAACAATCCGGCGTCCGGTCGCAACATCGATGTTGTTTTAAGGCCCTCCGAGTTTTTAGGTTTATTGTTGTTTCGGATTCAAGCGAATGCCAAGCGGCGACCTTTTGGCGCCGGGATTGGATCGTCAAATTCCTTTGCTGTTTCAATCCAGAGATCCATAGCATCTTTTATATTCGACAGCGCCTGTTCGTATGTGCCGCCGTGTGCCATACAACCGGGCAACTCGGGGACATCTGCTATAAATGATTGATCCTCATCGCTCCAGAAAATTATGATTTCGTATCTATTCATCGATCGATGCTCCCATCTTGTATTTCAATATGATGCTTCTTACCTGCCTTACCTGATAGGGCTTCGCTTTATTGCCGACTTTTTGTAGATTCGGCTTTTCCTCTACCCCTTTCTTCCGAAAAATATGATGACTTCCTTTTACTCTCATCTCAAATCCAAGTTTCTGCATCAGAGTTATTAAATCAGAAAAGGGTATATTTGTATCACTTGTTCCTCTTAATATTTGGAATATAAGTTTTTCGTATTTTCCCATTTTTCCCTTTGTCTCAGTTTATGCATCAGTATTTTTCTATATTATCAAACCCTTCATCAAAGTCATTCCCCACAGATTCGCCTTCATCAACTAACTGGGTCCTTTTTAGACCGTCATAATTCAATTCATACACTCAAACGTCTTTTTACACTTCGGATAATCAGAACAACCCCAGAACCTTTTCCCTTTTCTGGGTCCTTTCGTGACAACCCTTATTTTCATCGGTTTTTTACAAGAAGGGCAATTCGGCGCAGATTTTGTATCGAAATTTCTTTCTTCTCTTATTTTTTTGATATGTTCTTTATGGGCTTTGGTTGTCGTTTGAAATTCTTTCATCTTTTCGATTACATAATTGATTTCGATATCGGTTAAAATTTCATCTTTGAAACTTTTAATGTAGTCTATGTAGTTCAAACCTTTAACCACGAAATCGGGGAAATCCGATTTGAGTTTTACCTCTCCTGAAAACAAAATCACAGTTTTAAAAGCATCTGGGTTTAAATTGTATTTCATCGTCTCTTTCAATGCTTTGATATGTAACCAGTTTTGGTGAATCGGATTCATGAACGGATATTTACTGTTTTTGTTGAAAACCATAATGCCCAGAAGCAGTTAAAAAAGAATGCTGGCCAAGACCAACCCCGTTTGACCGCTTCTTGCTTTTCAAAAGGGTTTTCATAAATATTGAATTCTTTCAAGACGGGCCTCTAAAAGTTGCAGATGATATTTTCAATTCAAACAAGTTTTTGCGGACCTCATCGAATACAAATTCGCCGATACCTCCCGTGGCTTTGAGTTTGGCTATTTGAATTTGGTCGACAAGCCAGATCGATTTCTGAATCTGTCGTGCATGCCGGGTTAAGTTAATTCGCATAGGGCAATTCGCTCGCCTCTTTCACAACGCCAAAGTCAACGCCCTCAAGAGCGCCCGTTTTTTTGAGCTGCTTCGAGCCGAAGTGGGCTGCGCCGCACCGGATGCGCCGCCATTCATTGGGGCGGAGGTCGTCTTTTTTCAGGGAACCTTTGGTTTCCGCAACGAGATACAAAAGCGGCTGACCGTCATCCTCGGTTCCTTCCATCACGATGGCCCAGTCGGGGCGATACTCGCCCACGGGCGTGGGGACGGCGAACCAGTAGGGCAGCTTGAGAAACAGCTTCACATCGGCCCTGGCGTCCAGATCCTTTACAAACCGCCGTTCTACGTCCGAATCGCAGGGGATCAGGTCATACACCGCTTTGGGGTCGCTTTTCCCCGTTTCGACGATATGCTTGCTGAACAGGGCAACGGCCTCGTCGTCGAGCACCTGCCGCATTTCGTACCATTTGGCGGCGTCGGGCAGGGCCTCCGCTCCCGGCGCGTCGGCGAGCCGGCTGTATTCGATGCCGTTGATCAGGTGGTCGGCGAGTTTCTCCTTGAGAATTCTCACCGTCGTTGTCGCCCACTCGTGGGGGTTGTCCAGGACGGCCTTCTTGTTGTTGACCCGGCGGTAGAGCGCCAGCAGGGTCCGGCGCGTAAGGCGGACGGGCGGCGACGTGTGGGCCAAAAGATCCGTCATCAGGTCCACCAGGTTGGGCAGGGGCCATCGGCCCGACAGATCCTTGGCGGTCTTGGCCGCGCTCATCTGCATGGCCTCAAAGACGCCGTCGTCTCCGGCGACCACATGGGCCTTGGTGATGGTCACCCGGGGCGGCGCGATGTCCGCGCGGTCCACCTCCGGAACGACCTCGTCCAACAGGGCCTCGGTGTCGATCTTCACCGCATACCGGGTCTTGTGCTTGATGCGATCCCATAATTCCTTGAATTCCGGGGAGAGCGCACGGGCCTTCCGCAGCCGGGCTTTCTCTTCGCCGGCTTTCCGGGGCGGCGGGGGCAGGATGCCTTCGCCATACTCCTCCTCGATGTTCCGCCGCTCCTCATCGGACAAATCGCCGATGGGCTTGCCGTATCGGGCCTCGATCTCGGACCGGTATTCGAACGCGATCTCGCTCTGATAGTTTTCCACGTATTTGCGGTAGCTTTCGTTGGCGACAACGGTGAGGACATTGATCTGGTCGTCCCGGACCCGCTCGCCCGACTGCTGTACGCCGAGACGGATCCCCCGGCCGACCTCCTGGCGCTTTTTCACAATGGAGGCCGTCTGGTTCAGGGTGCAGATCTGAAAGACGTTGGGGTTGTCCCACCCCTCGCGGAGGGCTGAATGGGAGAAGATGAAGGCGACCTGCTTTTTCCGGCGCGTCGCCTCGTCGTCGTCCTCCCGGGGAAAAGAGAGCAGGGCCTCCTTGTCGCGCATGATGAGGTCGTAGGCGGCTTCATCCTCCCGGGTCTCGCCGGAAACGGAGTCCAGCGCCTCCCTAACGCCGCCTTTGCGGCGTTTTTCGGCGAAATAGGCGGCCTGAACGGCCTCGGGCGGCAACTCTTTCCAGTCGGGGTGGTTGGACTTGAGGTCCTCGAAGGCCCTGTTGAAGAGCCGCCGGATGAGGCCGTCCTCGGCGGCGTAGTTGGAGACCCGGTCGATGAAAAAAAGGGACAACACCTTGATGCCTGCATCCTTCAGCCGGGCCTGTTTGTCGAAATGGGCCTCAATGGTGTGGCGGATCTGGGAATCGAAAATGGCCTCGCGGTCAGCGCCCTGTTCTTCGCCCAGCTTGAGTTCGACGTTGTTGGCGAACCGGACGAAGCCGGCGCCGGGGTTGATCTCGTCGATCTCCCACCCGGCATAGTCGGACCGGTTGGTTTTCTTTTCCATCGAATCGCCGGGCCGGACGGTTAGGGTGGTCTCCTTGACCTGCCCGCTCTTCATCAGCTTGTGCACCGCCACCCGGGCCGTGATGGTCCGCTTTTTGGTCTGAATGTCCTCGATGCGCAGATAGGGCCGGTTCTCCTCATTTTCCCGGAGGACCGAATCCACCTGGATCTTTTTGACCAGCCCCTGCCGATAGGCCTCGGCCGGGGTGAGCCGGTAGATCAGGTTGTAGGGGTTGCGGTGGGTGGCGCTGTAGCGGAGGGCGAAGAGGGGGTTGAGGGTCGCCAGGGCGGCGACGGCCTTTTCGCTCTCCATGTTCTGGGGTTCGTCCAGGATCAAGATGGGCCGGGCGGCCTGGACGAGAAAAAGGGGCGTCTCCCCCTGGAGCCGGTCCGTGGACTGGCGGATCACATTCGACGCCTTGTTGAAGGAATCGAGCGTCATGATCATGATTTCGACGTTGCCGGTCTGGGCGAACTGTCGGATCTGGGTCAGACTGGCCGAATCGTAGACGTAATAGCGGTAGACGGGGTTTCCGTAGAGTTCCCGGAAATGGCCCGTCGTCACCTGGAGGGTCTTCAGCACGCCCTCCCGAACCGCCACGGAGGGGACCACCACGATGAATTTCCGCATGCCGTAACGCTGGTGGAGTTCCAGGGCCGTGCGCAGATAGACATAGGTTTTGCCGGTGCCGGTTTCCATCTCCACGGAGAAATTGGGGAAGCGGACCGCCTTTTCGCCTTCGTCGGTGACGATGTCCGCTTCGATGAGTTCCAGGCGGTCGTCCGGCCGGACGGCGTTCCGGCGCTGAACGGTCGCGAGGTTCTGGCGGAGTTTGGTCTCGTCCAGGTCGAGCCGGTTGGCGATGGCGGCCAGGGAGAGGGTTCCCGCCTTGAACCGGACGGCCGCTTCGGACCGGGTCTGGCCGTCGAACAGATCGGCGACCGCTTCAATGCCCTTGACCTGGTATTCCTGATTCGGATCGAATTTGAATTCCATGGGCCGGCCTCAGATGGTCTTCAACTTGCAGGTGAGGGCCAGATTGGCCGCCTGTTCGTCGGTCAGCGCCGCGTCGCGGCAAACGAACAGGTCTTCTTTGCGGAGCTGGAGGGCGTTCATGGCTTCGGTTTTGATTTCGCGGTCGAGGCAGATGAGGAAGGATTGGGCCTTGTCGGGGTCGGCGACGCGCCAGACGCGGTTGGCGTCTTGAACATGGACTTCTTCGACTGCGGCGGACAGGCTGTAGCCTTCCTTCAGCGCGACCTCCCACAAGACATCTTCGGGCTTCCAGCCGGGCAAGAGGGGATCACTGAAAAGTTCCATTTCCTCCGCGAATTTCTCGCCGTCTCTTTCTTCAACGCCGCGCCATTGGCGGTAGTTGGATTC
>CAZZBE010000224.1:0-7677 GCA_964652715.1 uncultured Desulfobacteraceae bacterium | reverse complement strand
CCCAGTTGACCGGCGACCGGGACCTGTGCGAAAATTGCATGCGCCAGAAGGAAGCGGAAAAACTCCGGACCGAAGGCGCCGTGCCGGGCGGACCGGGGGCGCGACCGTCCCGTCGATGACCGTCTGAACCGCTGATTCGCGCGGATTCTCCTGATTCCGCTGATGCTTGAAGCGGTTTGGCGTTGACGGGCCGACGGTTTCGGGATAAAGATTCAATTAAGACGGTCCGGAACCGTCCGCGAAATCTGTTCAATCCGCGTGAATCAGCGGTTCAGAACCGAAGAAAAAAGGAGAAACGCCATGCCGTATTTTCGACGAGGCCAGAAAGTCGAAATCTTTCAGAAGTCTGAAGACGAAAGCTGGGACCCTTACATGAACGAATACATCGGCCGCCACGGCATCGTGGTGGATCCGGACACCTCCATCAACGACCCCGACGCCCTGGTGGAGGTGAGCATCGAAGGCAAGGGGACCCATCGGCTCCCCCAGGACTGCCTCCGGGAACTGGAGTAGGCCCATGTCCATCGCTATCATCATCGACGGCAAAGAGGAGACGGTCGAAAAGGGAGAATTCCTCCTGACCGTTCTCCGGCGGCTGGGAAAACGGGTCCCCGCCCTCTGTTATCATCCCGCCCTGAAAAAACCGGTGGGGGCCTGCCGGCTGTGCGCCGTGGAGATCCGGACCGGCGACAAACCGGCCAAAATCCAGCGGGCCTGCATCGTCAAAACCAAACCGGAGATGCGGGTGGTCACCGAGGGCGAAGAGATCCGGGCCGCCCAGAGCCGGGCCATGAACACCCTGCTGGCCTACGCGCCCCAGTCGGAGGCCCTGTTCAAGCTGGCCACGGAGTTCGGCCTCGACACCCATCCTCCGCCGGACGGGTGCATCCGGTGCCATCTCTGCTACCGGGTCTGCGCCGACCTGGTCGGGGCCAGCGCCCTGAAGCTGGAACACCGGGACGGGCGTCCCTACATCGTTCCCATACCGGGCCACTGCATCGGCTGCGGCACCTGCGCCAACATCTGCCCCACCGACGCCATCAAGGTCTCCGACCACGACAACGTCCGGACCATCTCCATCCGGGACGAGGTCATCGGCCAGCACCCCCTGGAACGGTGCGAAGGGTGCGGCAAGATGTACGCCACCCCCAAATTCCTGACCCACATCGAACAGCGGACCCTTCCCGTCCATCCCGACGTCAAAGAACACCACCACTACTGCCCCACCTGCGCCAAGCTTTTTTCGGACCGGGTCCGACGGCTGGCATAGGGGATGGGCGGGACCCCATATCCCGTCAATATGAACGCCGTTTTGCAGGGGCGAAAGATTTTTCGCCCCTGCCGGCGCATTCGACCCGTCACGCACAAGAGCCCCGGCCAACGGCCGGGGCTCTTGATTTCATCCTGTCAGTTCAGGTCGGAAGATTCTACCCCCCATACTTGAAGGAAAGGTTCACCCGCGCCCGGAAGGCGGCCACCTTGCCGTTTTCGACGCGCATGTCCAGTTTGTTGATTTCGGCGATCCGGAGGTTTTTAATGGATTCCCCGGCTTTTTCCACCGCGTTCCGCGCGGCCTGCTCCCAGGACTCGGGACTCGATCCAACCAGTTCGATCACTTTGTAGACACTGTCAGACATTAATCTCTCTCCTTTCGCTTTTCGGGTTGATGTTTCTCAATAACATCGTCCACTATAGCAGACCGGGCCGGATTTCACATGGGGTCATCCCTGTATTTTTTAAGAAGAAACCCCTCAATCCACTCTACCCACCGTCGTCGCCGGCCTCGCAGGTCCGCCCGCCCGGCCGGCAGGTCGCCCCGCATTCCAGGCTGACGAACCGGCTTTCCAACTGGAGGGTCACGTGGGCGATGCCGAACTGCTCCTGAAGGCCCCGGGTCACCTGCGAGATGCGTTCGTCGTCGTTGTGGCGGTCCGATTCGGATCGGATCAGATGGGCGGTGAGGGCGGTTTCGGTGGTGGACATGGCCCAGATGTGGAGATCGTGGACGGCCTCGACCCCCGGCGGCCGCGTCAGGTGCTCCTGAACGTCCCGGACGTCGATGTGGGAGGGCGCGGCGTGGAGGGCGAGATTGGCGGATTCCATTAGCAACCCCCAGGTCCCCACGAGAATGACCAGGGCGATGAGCAGACTCACCACGGGGTCGATCCAGAGCCATCCCGTAAACAGGATGCCGACGCCCGCGACGACGACGCCCAGGGAAACGCCGGCGTCCGCCGCCATGTGGAGAAACGCGCCCCGGATATTCAGATCCCCCTTTCGGCCCGACATGAAGAGCAGGGCGGTCGCGGTGTTGATGACCACGCCGACGGCCGCCACCGCGATGACGGTCATTCCCGCCACATCCGTGGGGTTGGCGAACCGGCGAATCGATTCGGTGATGATCCCGCCGATGGCCACCAGCAGGATGATGGCGTTGAAGAGCGCCGCCATGATGGAGGTGCTTTTCAGGCCGTAGGTCCGCTTCAGGGTCGGTTCCTTCGTGCCCAGGTAGGTCGCCCCCCAGGCCAGCAGCAGCCCGAGGACATCGCTCAGGTTGTGCCCGGCGTCGGCGATGAGGGCCATGGAGTCCGCCAAAACGCCGTAGACGACTTCGGCGACGACGAAGCCGACGTTCAGCAGCACGCCGATGGCGAACGCCCAGGAGTAGTCCGCCGGGGCGTGGGAATGGCCGTGATCGTGATCGTGATGGTGAGACATCGGGGTCCTCCAAACCGTCCGGAGATCTTATGTTACAGCGACGTAGATCGTGTTGGTTTCTTCGCAGTCCAGCAGGGGATGATAGTAGGCGACGGAATGGGCCTTGGCATCGGTGAACACGGCGCCCAGACGTTGACGGAATCCCTCGTCCGGCGGATCGGCGGACCAGAGGGCGAAGACGCCGCCGGGATGGAGGCGCGAGATGATCCGCCGCAGGCCGTCGATCGTGTAGAACGGGCCATGGCTGTCATGGAGAAGGCTTCGGGGGGAATGGTCGATATCCACCAGAACGGCATGGAAGCGCCGCCCGGGGGTGTCCGGATCGAATCCGTCGCCGTCGAGCATGCCGAAAAAATCGCCCTGGACCATGCGGCACCGCGGGTCGCCCGTCAACTCCGGGCCCAAAGGGACAAGACCCCGTCGGTGCCAGTCGATGACCGGTTCCAGGTATTCGACGACCAGAACCGACCGCACCGAAGGATGATCCAGCGCCGCCCTGGCGGTATAGCCCAGCCCCAGCCCGCCGACGGCCGCGTCCAGCTCTCCGGAAGGCGCTCTATCCAGGGCCAGCCGGGCCAGGGCGATCTCCGAGTCGTTGACGATGCTGGACATGAGAAACCGGCCGTCCAGCTTCACTTCGTACACGTCGGCCCCGCCCATGGAGATCACGCGCCGCCGCCGGAGGATCAGGTCGCCGAAGCGGGTCGGCTGATAGTCGAGTTCTTCGTAGTTGAAGCTCATCCGGCGTCTGTATTTCCTTTGTCCTTTTCGCTTCCCGTAAGCGCGGCCCTTTTCTCCGATACAGTCGAAACCACATTGAGATGAACCCCTTGCGGCGTCTCGACCATATCGTAGTTGAGGATCAACCGTTCAATGTCCGGGAACAGCTTCTCTTTTCGGTCCATAAAAAATTGGATCAGCTTTTTACTTTCCGCATCTTCCCGGGGGTCCGCCTCCGGTCCGCCGAGTTTGCCGAGCAATTTTTCAATTTCTTCAGCCCGTTTTTCCTTGGGGAGCATCGACAGGTTCCACATCGCGATCGCCATGGTGAGGGCCTTTTTCTGATCTTCCATGGTCGTGGCGCGTTCCAGATACGGTTCCGCGAATTCCATAATCACTTCGGACATCTTCGTCGCGTTAGAAGGAGAGACAACAACATTCGCGCTTTTAGATTTTGCTTTCGCTATCAGGTTGTCCTGACTCCTCTGAATCGCACTTTTCGCGCGTTCCCGCTCCCGTCTTTTTTTCTGAAGGCTCCTCGGGATTTTTGCTTTCTTCTTCTTTTTGCCCATGGTCTTTTTTCCTGCCTTCTCCTTTCCGATTTCCAAGGCCGAAACATCACTCCGAAATCGCCGGCAGCCGTTTTTTAAACCCTCTATACGGCTTTGCCCGGTAGCCCAGCGATTCGTAAAACGCCGCGGCGTCTTCCCTGTAAAATTCCGTAATCAGCGCCATAGTGCGGCACTCCGCCGCCATGGCGCATTTTTCCAATTCCCGCATCAACGCCGTTCCGACGCCGCTGCGCCGGTGCTCTTTATCCACCACCACGTCCTCTGCCACCATGAAGGGCTTGCAGTCGCCGTACAGCTCTTCGCAGAGGACGCCCATGACGGACCCCACCAGGCGTCCCCGCCGCCTTGCGCCCAGAAAGATGTACCGGGGATTGTCTTTGAGCCGGCCGAAGACGGCGCGCATCCTTTCCAGGTCCGAATCCTCGTTCCAGAACTGGCGGTACAAGCCGGCCAGGTCTTGGAGGTCGGCTTCGGTCAGTCGTCCGAGTTCCATATCGGACGCTTCATCGGAGACCACGCCGTCCATGCGGTCGTTTTTTTCCATTGCACCCCGCCGGAGACTCGTATTATCCTAAATCAGATGGCGAATGGAACAATCCGCCATCGGAAACAAACCTTCACTATCTTAGTGCAGAAAGACCGGAAAATCAAACGCCGCCGGAATGGACATAAAAACGAACCATTTGCAATGCTGAAAATATCCAACAACGTCGCGGTGCCCGACAACGAGATCGAAATGACCGCGGTCCGGTCCCAGGGGGCCGGCGGACAGAACGTCAACAAGGTGGCCTCGGCCATCCACCTGCGGTTCGACATCCCGTCGTCCTCCCTGCCGCCGTTTTACAAAAGCCGACTGCTGAAACTCAACGACGGGCGGATCACCAAGGACGGCGTCGTCATCATTAAGGCCCAGACGGAGCGGACCCAGGAGGCCAACCGGGAGGAAGCCCTGGAACGGTTGCGGGAACTGATCCGGAGCGTGTCGAAGATCCCGAAAAAGCGGAAGGCCACGAAACCGACCCGCTCCTCGGAGAAAAAGCGGCTGGATCGGAAAACAAAGCGGGGCCGGACCAAATCTTTGCGGGGCAAGGTCGGCCCATCGGAATGAACACACGAAACAACGACAGAATAAAAAGCGACGACCCCATGACGATATGCGACCACAGTAAACTCGTTCTGATCACGGAAAACGAAAGCCGGCGCCGATGCCGGCATTGCAATCTGACCATCAAAACCGATGAGCTGGATGGCGGGTATTGCCCGGAATGCTATGAGGAGAGCGGCGTTCGGCGGTATGATTTTGAAGAGGTGCCGGCGGAACCGTCGGGCGGCGTGCGGTATCGGTGCGAGAAGTGTCATGCGATTATTGAGAGTGGTTGACTCCTCGGGGTTCATTCGACCTCATCGTCATCCCCTCGCGTCAAAAGCCCCACCGCGCCCCGGACGCCGGCATACAGTTTTTTTCCGAATGCCCGTGACGCCCTCGAGTATACCTCCAATGTTCCGGCATCGTTTTTGTCTCCCGTAGCCTGCTCAGCGCCTCAACCCTCACAAATCATTTTCCTTTTGAGAAAACCTGTGCTAATGGCAGGGGAATCGCCCATCGATATAACCGATATCGCCGTTGCGCGGTCAAAAACGCATTGGGAGGCCCGAGCCTTTCCACGCTGACGGAACGAAAGGAGTCCTTGAGATATGGCGTTGCCCACCCTGTTCGATGTCTGCACGCCCAGGGAAGATGTCCGCAAGGGGTTGCTCACCGAGGCGGATTTCGCGGCCGATCTGGCCCAGGTGCTCCGGGGGGACGCCCCGGAGGAGTACCTTGACCCGGTCCGGTTTTTTAAAAACACCCATCCGACCCGGGGGCTCCGGAACCTGCTGTTCAATGTTTGCGGGCGGCTCCGGGGGGACGGCGGCGGGGCGGCGTCCATCTTCCGGCTCGACACCAACTACGGGGGCGGCAAGACCCATGCCCTCATCGCGCTGAGCCACGCGGCCCGGGGGATGCCGGGGGTCCCCAACGTCGATGAGTTCATCGACCCGGACCGGCTGCCGGCGGCGGGGGTCCGGATCGCGGCCTTTGACGGCGAGAACGCCGACCCGGCCAACGGGCGGTCGCTTGGCAACGGGCTCCGGGCCTATACGCCCTGGGGCGAGATCGCCCATGCCCTGGCCGGCGGCGAAGGATACGCCCGGGTGCGGAAAAGCGACGAGAACGGCGCGGCCCCCGGCGCGGGGACCATCCGGGAACTCTTCGGCGACGCCCCGGCCCTCATCCTCATCGACGAACTCTCCGTCTACCTCCGAAAGCTCAAGGCCGGGGACCGGGTCCGGGCCGGCGGCCAGTTGACCGCCTTTCTGACCGGCCTGTTCAAAGCGGTGGAAGCCGCGCCCAACGCGGCCCTGGTCTACACCCTGGCCATCGGCAAGGACAAGCTGGCCGGCGGCAAAGGTAAACTGGCCATCGACGCCTACAGCGACGAAAACCAGTTCATCGCCGAGTGCATGGAAGAGGCCGAAAGCGTATCGGCCCGGAAGGCCACCCTGCTGGACCCCACCGAAGAGGACGAAACCGTGCGCATCCTCCGTCGGCGGCTCTTCACCCACATCGACGACGACCGGGCCGGCGAGATCGTCGCCGCCTACCGGAAGCTGTGGGAGGATCACCGGGAGCACCTCCCCGCCGTCGGGGCCCGCGACATGCGGGAAGAGGCGTTCCGGGACGGGTATCCCCTCCACCCCGAACTGATCCAGACCCTCAAGGAGAAGACCGCCACCCTGATCAACTTCCAGCGGGTCCGGGGCATGCTCCGGCTCCTGGCCCGGACGGTGCAGCGGTTGTGGGCCGACCGCCCGTCGGACGCCCATGCCGTCCATCTCCACCACATCGACCCGGCGGCCCAGGCGATCCGGCAGGAGATCGTGACCAAGCTGGGCCAGCGGGCCTTTGTTCCGGCCCTGAAGGCCGACATCGCGGCCGTGGAAGGGGATCAGCCCTCCCTGGCCCAGGAGCTGGACGCCGCCCATTACATCGGCCTTGCGCCCTACGGGTCCTACGCGGCCCGGACCATCTTCTTCCACACCCTCGCCTTCAACAACGACCTCAAAGGGCTGACCCGGAAGGACCTCCGGTACGCGCTCCTTTCCCCGGGAACCGACATCAGCTTTATCGACGACGCGGTCCGCCGATTTGTCCAGGCGTCTTCCTACCTGGACGACCGGGCCGGCGCCCCCCTGCGGTTTTCCACCGAAGCCAACCTGACCCAGATGGTCCGCCGCCAGGAAAAGCAGGTGGATGGCGGGGACGTCCGGGCGGAACTCAACGACCGGATCAAAGCCATTTTCGGCGGCAAGGATTTTCAGATGATCCCGTTTCCCAACATCCCCAACGACATCCCGGACGATGCGGGGGACGGGAAGCCCCACCTGGCGGTGATCAGCTACGACGCCGTGGAGGTGTCGGGCGAGGCGACGACGCTGCCGGATCTTGTCCGCAAGCTCTTTAAGCGAAAAGGGGCCGGCGGGGATCTGCGGAACAAGCTGAACAACCTCGTTTTCGTGGCGGTGGACGCCCTGAAAAAGGAGGAGATGAAAAAGAAGATGGTCCGCCGCCTGGCCCTGTCGGCCCTGCGGGACCCGGAACGGCGAAAGGATCTGGCCAAACACC
>CAZZBE010000223.1:0-7682 GCA_964652715.1 uncultured Desulfobacteraceae bacterium | reverse complement strand
GGCCGCCGGCGGCCAGGGCCGAGAAGATGTCCACCACGCTCGCCTTGAAGGCCGGCAACAAGGGCTCTTTGGCGATGTAGGCTTTGATGGGATTCTGGACGAACATGATCGCCGCCATGACCCAGATGGCGTTGAAGGCCGCCATTTCCGGCGAGTGGCGCAGGACGATGAGTTGGTAGAGCAGCATGGTCAAAGGAATGAGAAAATGAACGCCCGACAACAGGGTCTTGAAAAACAAGGGGATCTCGGCCCGTTTCATGCCGGTCAGCCCCAGTTTGGAGGCCTCGATGTGGGTGATGAAAAACAGGGCCGCGTATGAGGCGAAGGCGGGCACCGCCGCCGCCTTGATGACCTCGATGTAGGGCACGTTGACGTATTCGGCGATGATGAAGGCCGCGGCGCCCATGATGGGCGGGGCCAGCTGGCCGTCGGTGGAGGCCGCCACCTCCACGGCCGCCGCCTTGGTGGACGGATACCCCACCTTTTTCATCAAAGGAATGGTGAAGGTGCCGGTGGTGACGATGTTGGCGATGGACGACCCCGAGACGATTCCGGTGAGGCCGGAGCCCATGATGGCCGCCTTGGCCGGTCCGCCCTTGAACCCCCCCAGGAGGCTCAGGGCCAGCTGGATGAAGTACACGCCCGCGCCGGCCTTGTCGAGCATGGACCCGAACAGGACGAACAGAAAGACGATGGTGGCCGACACATCCAGGGGGATGCCGTAAATCCCCTCGGTGGACATGGTCATCTGCCCCATGAACCGGTCCATGGAGACCCCCTTGAAGGCGATGAGATCGGGCATGTAGGGGCCGAAAAAGGCGTAGATGATAAAGGCGATGGCGATGACGGGCAGGGCCGGGCCGATGACCCGCCGGGAGGCCTCCAGCAGCAGGACCACCAAAAGAGCGCCCACCACGAGATCCCGGAGGATGGGGGCGCCGTACCGGGTGACCAGCCCCTCGTAATCGATGGCGATGTAGAGGGCCGCGAAACAGGCGACGATGGCGATGACGTAGTCGAACAGGGGGATTCGGGTCTTGGTGGACAGGACGTCCAAACCGGGACGGTGTTTTTTCAGCAGCGGATAATTGAGAAACACGATCAGGAGGGCGAACCCAAGGTGGATCGCCCGGATAAAGGTGGAATCGAGGATCAGCCAGGAGGCGATGGAGAGCTGGAACAGCGACCAGCAGACCGCGATGGTCGCAATAACGTATTTGGAGGGGCCTTGCGGTTTCCGGGCGATGCCGGCCTCCTCTTCGGCCAGTTTCCGGGCCAGATCCAGGGTCTCGTCGTCGCCGAGGCCGCCGCCTTCGTTGCCGCCGCTCTGGCTGCTTTCCGCATCCTTCTTATCCAGTTCGCTCATTTTCATCCCCTCCAGGAAGGCGTTGGCCCCTCCGGAAAACAAGACGGTTTTCAAATGGTTCGGATCAACACGGCATAAGGAAAGGGCGGCGGCCGGAACCGCCGCCCGAACAGGTGGGCGTTATGTTGAGCGGATTGCTACTTCAACAGGCCGACCTCTTTGAAATACTTCTCCGCGCCCGGATGCATGGGAGCGGACAGACCTTCGAGCATGCCCTCTTTGGTCAGGACGCTGTAGGCCGGGTGAAGCTTTTTGAAATCTTCGAAATTGTCGAAGACCTCTTTGGTGATGGCGTAGACCACGTCCTCGGACACCTTGGCCGAGGTGACGAAGGTCGCCTTGACGCCGAAGGTGTCCACATTCTCGTCGTTCATGGCGCCCGGATAAAGCTCCACCGGCACATAGGATTTGGCGTAGTAGGGCTTTTCCTTGATCATGGCGTCGATGCCCGGACTGGCGACCTCCACGAACCGGACCTTGCGGCGGCCCGCGGTGGCTTCCTTGAACGCCCCGCTGGGGTGGCCCACGGTGTAGAAGAAAGCGTCCAGACGGCCGTCCTGAAGGAGGCCCGGGGCTTCCGCGGCCTTGACCTGTTCGGCCATGAGGTCTTTTTCATAGTCGATGCCGGCGGCCGTCAGGGCGTCGATGGAGTTCTGACGCTGACCGGAGCCGGGATTGCCGATGTTGACCCGCTTGCCCTTCAGGTCGGCGATCTTCTTGATCTCCGCATCCACGGCGGCGGCCAGGGTGATGGATTCGGGATGGATGCTGAAAACGGCCCGCAGATCCTTCTGGGCGCCGGCATCTTCCCATTCGGCCATGCCGTGGATGGCCTGATACTGGCGGTCGGACTGGACGATGCCGAATTCCAGGTCGCCGGACATGATCGCGTTGACATTGAAGACCGACCCGCCGGTGGATTCCACCGTGGCCCGGATGCCGTATTCGTCCCGCTTCTGGTTGACCATCTTGGCGATGGCGCCGCCCGTGGGATAGTAAACGCCCGTGATGCCGCCGGTGCCGATGGTGACGAAGGTGGTTTTGGCCGCCGCCGCGCCAGCCATCATGGCCAGACCGAAAATAACCGCCAGTCCCAATACGAAAGTCTTCTTCATGCGTTGTTCCTCCTCTTTCCGATGTAAAGTCTCACATTGCCATGGATGCGGCGAAACGCCGCGTCCGCTCCTATCCTGACTGGTGAACCCAGTTCACTCCATATCCCGGACGGGCAGGGCCCGATAGGCCCGGTAGTGGACCATCCGGTCGGTGTAATGGTAGCCCCGGTTGAAATTGTAGACCCGGGCCGTGATCGATTTCCGCTCCGACGTCCAGATCCAGCCGCAGGTCAGTTGGATCTCCGGCACGATCTTCACCCGCTGGCCGCAGTCCGTCTCGTATCCCTTGTACCCCTCGTCCCGGACGTAGAGACTCGCCAGTTCTTCCAGGGTCGGCAGCCGCCAGTCGTCGTAGCCGGCCGGGATGGTGTCGGGAAAGGTGTATTCGACCCATTTCTTTGCCTGATGCCAGTTGATGTCGCCCGGATTGCTCTCCCGGGCCCACATGACGCCCCTTTCATGATCGGCGACCGTGCCGTCCGGATTGACGGTGAACCGCTCACCGGCCAGCGCGGCGCTGCAAAGAATCGCCAGCCAGAACCCCGCCCACCGGATGATCGACCCCGAACGCTTTATCATGGCGCCTCCCTTGCGAAAAATTCATTTAATGAATAATTGTTAATTAAAAAACAGCGCCATGTCAAGAGCCAAAGCGGCCCTTTTCCCCTTGCCAGCCCGCCCGTAAACCGGTAGAAACCCGCCCATGGCAGTCGTCAGCGTCATCATCCCGACTTACAACCGGGTCGATTTTTTAAAAGAAGCCGTGGATTCCGTCCTGGATCAGGCATATCCGGAGGTCGAGGTCATCGTTGTGGACGACGGGTCCACCGACGGGACGCCCGATCTGCTGGCCCGATACGGCGAGGCCGTCCGAATAATCCGCCAGGACAACGCCGGGGTCAGCGCGGCCCGCAACGCCGGCATCCGGCGGGCGACCGGCCGTCTCATCGCCCTGCTGGATTCCGACGACCTGTGGCTGCCGGGCAAGCTCGCGGCCCAGACGGCCTTTTTCGACCGCCATCCCGAATCGGTCATCTGCCAGACCGAGGAACTGTGGGTCCGCCGGGGCCGCCGGGTCAACCCCGGCAAGCGGCACCGGAAGCGGGCCGGGTGGATCTTCGTCCCCTCCCTGTCCCTTTGCCTGGTGTCGCCGTCGGCCGTCATGCTGCGCCGGTCCCTGCTGGACGAGGTGGGGCTTTTCGACGAATCCCTGCCCGCCTGCGAGGATTACGATCTGTGGCTGCGGGTCGCCCGCCGGCATCCCATCGACCTCATCGAGACCCCGCTCATCGTCAAACGGGGCGGCCGCCCCGATCAGCTCTCGGCCGCGCCGGGGCTCGACCGGTACCGGATTCAGTCCATCCTGAAGATCTTAGAGGGGGAAGACCTGCCGGCCGATTACCGGGAAGCGGCGATCACGGTTCTGGTGGAAAAATGCCGGATCTACGCCAATGGCTGTTTCAAGCGGGGACGCCGGGACGAGGGCCGGCGCTGCATGGCGCTGGCCGACCGGTATGCCGCCTTGCGGGAAGGGGACGGGGATGGTAGGCTGTAGGTCAGGATTCCCGCCGTTCCGACCGGTAGATCAGGTACCGGTTGATGAGGCGGATGGTGATGGAGACGATGACGCCGGCGCTCATCGCCACCAGGAGGACGGGGACCCAGAGATGATCCCGGTATTCTTCCACTTCGTTGGCCACGGAGATGCCGGCCATGCCGAACAGGAAGACCAGGAAGAGGAAGATGAGGGTCAGAAGACAGGCCGCCTCCGAGTCGTACCAGGGCACGAGGGTCCGTCTGAACACCGGTGATGATTGATCCAGCCGCATAAGGGGGGATATTATGAAAACCGCTGAAAAATTGCAAGCGTTCCCGACCCGCCGGACGGGGGCGGCGTCATGGGGCCTCGCCGTCCTGACGGCGGCCCTCTTTCTTTCGGCCGGCTGCGCCGCCATCGGGGACGCCGGCCGAACCGGAGACCGCGCCATGAAACGACCCAAAGACCGCATCGTCCGGACCGCGCCCCGGGGACCCGAGCCGGTCCTCTTCGAGGAGATGATCGACGACCTGGCCGACGCCCGGGTGGTCTACGTGGGGGAACAGCACCGCCGGGTGGCCCACCACCGGATCCAGCTCCGGATCATCAAGGCCCTCCACGAGCGCCATCCCGACCTGAAGGTGGGCATGGAGATGTTCTCCCGCCCCTACCAGCCGGTGCTAAACGACTGGTCCGCCGGCATCCTCGACCAGGAGGCGTTCCTCAAGTCGAGCCACTGGTACGCCAACTGGAAATTCGACTACGACCTCTATGAATCGATCCTGCGGTACGTCCGGGAGAACGGATTGCCGCTCATCGCCCTCAACATCCCCTTCCACATCCCGCCCAAGATCGCCGTGGGGGGCATCGACACGCTGCTGCCCGGGGAACGGCAATACCTTCCCGCGGAGATCAAGACCGATGATCCCGGTCACCGGGCCTACCTCGAAGAGGTCTACGAGGCCCATCGCGCCATGCTCAAGGGCCGGGATGATTTCGAGAACTTCTACATGGCCCAGAACGTCTGGGAGGATGTCATGGCCGAGTCGGTGGCCGACAACCTGGACGACGCCCACATGGTGGTGATCATCGGCAACGGCCACATCCAACGGCGGTTCGGCGTGCCGGAGCGGGCCTATGACCGGACCGGGGCGCCCTACCGGACCGTGCTGACCGATCCGGGGCCGGGACCGGCCGAGCCGGAGATGGGGGATTATATCTGGCGGACGTTCATGCCGGGGGCTAAACCCCCCGGCAAGTAAGGGAAGCCCCCTGAAGGGGGCTGGGGATGTCTGATTTAGCAATTTCCGTGCCCCCATTCGAGCCTTTTCCGCGCCCGAACATTCCGAAAAAAATTCCTGCCGAATAGCCCGCTGTTTTTCCTGAGTTTACTGCTTTCGACCTATCCTCAAAATACCATATATAGAAATTTTGGTTTGACAGACAACAATATGTAGGGGTATGTTGGGACCAAACAACAGACGAACATCCCTGATCGTCATAGATGGTCGATTTTATTTTTCCTTTACAATTTTGCCCAAAAAACGGCGCAACAGCGAAGCGGAGGCAACGAGCGTGTTCGAAGAGATCAAAAAACGGGACGGCAGAGTGGTGGAGTTCGATGCATCCAAAATCACGGCGGCCATCGCCAAGGCCGGCAAGGCCGCCGGCGAATTCGAGGAACGGGACGCCCGGAAACTGACCCTGCGGGTGCTGACCCTGGCCCATGAACTCCGGCTGGGCCCCGTCCCCGAGGTGGAGGAGATCCAGGACATCGTGGAGCGGGTCCTGCTGGACACCCCCTACTATAAGACGGCCAAGGCCTACATCCTCTACCGGGAACAGCACGCCCAGATCCGGAACATCGCCGAAAAGGCCACCGACGGCCTGGTGGAGCAGTACATCCGGAAGCTGGACTGGAAGATCAAAGAGAACAGCAACATGTGCTATTCCCTCCAGGGTCTGAACAACTACATCTCCTCGGACGTCACCTCGGAATACTGGCTCAACCGGATCTACCCCCCCGAGATCCGGGACGCCCACAAGAGCGGCGATCTCCACCTCCACGACCTGAGCCTGCTCTCGGTCTACTGCGTGGGATGGGATTTGAAGGACCTGCTGATCCAGGGGTTCCGGGGCGTCGAGGGCAAGGTGGAGAGCGCGCCGCCCAAGCATCTCCGGTCGGCCCTGGGGCAGGTGGTCAACTTCTTCTACACCCTCCAGGGCGAGGCGGCCGGGGCCCAGGCCATCTCCAATTTCGACACCATGCTGGCCCCCTTCATCCGGTACGACGGCCTTGACTACCGGGAGGTCAAACAGGCCCTTCAGGAGTTCGTCTTCAACATCAACATCCCGACCCGGGTGGGGTTCCAGACGCCCTTCACCAACATCACCATGGATCTTTACGTCCCGTCCATCCTCAAGGACAGCCCGGTGATCATCGGCGGGAAGGAGATGGACGCGGTCTACGGCGATTTCCAGGCCGAAATGGACACCTTGAACCGGGCCTTCGCCGAGATCATGATGGCGGGCGACGCCCGGGGCCGGGTCTTCACCTTCCCCATCCCGACGTACAACATCACGGCGGACTTCGACTGGGACAACCCCAACCTGGCGCCGGTCTGGCGGATGACCGGCAAGTACGGGATCCCCTATTTCTCCAACTTCGTCAATTCCGACATGTCGCCCGAAGACGCCCGGTCCATGTGCTGCCGGCTGCGGCTGGACAACCGGGAACTGCTCAAACGCGGCGGCGGCCTCTTCGGCGCCAACCCGCTGACCGGCTCCATCGGCGTGGTGACCCTCAACCTGCCCCGGATCGGCTACATGGCCAATACCGAAAAAGACTTCTTCGACCGGCTCCGGGAGATGCTCGGCCTGGCCCGGCAAAGCCTCGACATCAAGCGGAAGGTGCTGGAAAACTTTACGGATAAAAACCTTTATCCGTATTCGAAGTTCTACCTCCGGGAGATCAAGGCCGGCTCCGGCCTCTACTGGAAGAACCATTTCTCCACCTTCGGGATCATCGGCATGAACGAGGCCTGCCTCAATTTCATGGGCGAAGGGATCGGCGGCGACGCCGGCCAGGCCTTCTCCCTCAAAGTCATGGACTTCATCCGGGGCGAGATCGCCCAAATGCAGGAGGAAAGCGGCGACATCTTCAACCTGGAGGCCACCCCGGCCGAGGGCACCTCCTACCGGCTGGCCATGAAGGACAAGGAGCGCTACCCGGACATGGTCTGCGCCAACGAGCCGGATTTCCGGGAGGGCGAGGACCCCTACTACACCAACTCCACGCAACTGCCGGTCAACTACACCGACGACATCTTCGAGACGTTGTCCCTCCAGGACAACCTCCAGGCCAAATACACCGGCGGCACGGTGCTCCACATCTTCCTGGGCGAACAGGTGACGGACGTGGAGGCGGTCAAGTCCCTGATCCGGAAGGTCTCCGCCGGCTACCACCTGCCCTATTTCACCCTGACGCCGACCTTCTCGGTCTGCCCGGCCCATGGCTACATCCGGGGCAAACAGGAGGAATGCCCCAACTGCGGCGCGGAAACCGAGGTCTACTCCCGGGTGGTGGGCTACCTGCGACCGGTCAAGCAGTGGAACGACGGGAAACAGGCGGAATTCGGGAAGCGGAAGACGTTTCGGGTGGCGT
>CAZZBE010000222.1:0-7758 GCA_964652715.1 uncultured Desulfobacteraceae bacterium | reverse complement strand
CCCCCCGCCGTAAAAAGGATGAATGCCGTCAGGCCGTCCGGATGGACGGCCGCCGTGTACGTTGTTGTAAATTCTCCTGTCATCATGGCTTGAGCCCCATGGCCTGGGCCGTCAGTTCCGCGATGTCCCGGTCCTGAAGATCGGTTTCCCGGGCCGCCAGCCCGTCTTCGAGCATGGTCATGCAGAAAGGGCAGGCCGTGGCGACGAATTTTCGTCCATCGTCCCCTTGGCCGTGACCGTTGACGGCGGCTTCCGCGCTCGCCAGACGCCGGTCGTTGACCCGCTGGTCGGTCTCCTCCTCGTACCAGGTCAGGCCGCCTCCGCCGCCGCAGCACATGGCCATTTCACGGGTCCGGTCCATCTCCGCGGTTTTCAGGCCGTCGATTTTCGCCAGCACTTCCCGGGGCGCCTCGAAGATCCGGTTGTGGCGGCCCAGGTAGCAGGAATCGTGGAAGGCGACAGTGGCCTCCACCCGTTCCGACAGGGTGATCCGGCCCTGGGCGACCAGGTCGCGGATCAGTTCCGTGTGGTGGACCACTTCGTAGTTCCCGCCGAAATCGGGGTACTCCTTTTTGAAGGTGTTGAAGCAGTGGGGGCAGAGGGTCAGGATCTTGCCGAATTTGTATTCATTCAGGAGTTCCACGTTGGACTCGGCCTGCATGGCGAACAGGTATTCGTGGCCCATGCGCCGGGCCGGATCGCCGGTACATCGCTCTTCCTCGCCTAATACCGCAAACTTGATGCCGGCGGTCTGGAGGATCTTTACCATGGCCCGGGCGATCTTCTGGTTCCGGGGGTCGAAGGCGGCGGAGCACCCCACCCAGAAGAGGTATTCGACGGATTTGCCCTCTTCCGCGGCATCGGCCATGACGGGAACGTCGAGCCCCCTGGCCCACTCCAGCCGGGCCGTGGGGTGTTCGTTCCAGGGGTTGCCCCGTTTCTCCATGCCGTTGAAAACGTCGGCGTAGGTCTCGGGGAAGGCGTCCTGGATCATCACCTCGTTGCGGCGGATCTCCAGGATTTTGGACAGCGGGTCGATGAGGGCCGGGCAGGACTCCACGCAGGCCATGCAGGTGGTGCAGACCTGGATCGCTTCGGCAGAGATTCGGGAATCGCTGGATTCCAGGATCCGCTGGCCTTCGAGCGGCGCCGCGAAGGCGGGGTTCTCCGCATTGACCTGGACCCGCAGCCCGAGGATGATCTCCCGGGGCGACAGCACCTTGCCGGAGATGGCCGCCGGGCAGTTCATCTCGCACCGGCCGCATTCCGTGCAGGAGGCCACGTCCAGAAGATCCTTCCGGTTCAGGTCGGCGATCACGTCGTACCCCAGGGACTCGTCGCGCTCGAAGGCGCCCTCCACGTCCAGGGTCTCCAGTCGCCCCTGGGGCCGGAGATCCTGGAACAGGATGTTTACCCCGGCGGTAAGCAGGTGCATCACTTTGGGAACAAAGGGGAGAATGGCGATGCCGGCCAGGGCGAGGATGCCGTGCAGCCACCAGACGATGCCGTGGAGCGTCGTCGCGGCGCCGGTCCCGGCGGGGCCGATCATGCCGGCGGCGACCATGCCCACGGGGGACCAGCTCGGCGAGTACCCCAGCTCGGCGCCGACGGCGGCGATCCGCAAACCTTCCACGGCGAACCCGGTCACGGCGATGAGGAGCAGCCAGACCGGCAGCAGCAGGTCGACGGCCTGCCATTTGAGCTGGGGCCGTTTCAGCGCGTACCGGCGAATCAGCCCGATGACGAGCCCGACGACGAGCAGAAGTCCGGCGATGTCCAGCACCAGCTCGAACCAGAGGTAAAATGACCCCTGGAGAATGGCATGGTCCATGCCGATGATTTTGTGGAGGATGTCGTATTCCACGGCCACGATGACCGTGCCGATGAACAAAAGAACCATTCCCCAGAAGATGCCCAGGTGCATGACCCCGGCCAGGGGATGACGGCGGACGACGGTCCGGTTGGTGGCGATAGTGGCGACGGCGCCGGCGATGCGGCGCGCCATGCCGGACCGGTCGAGGGGGACCGGCCGGCCCTTGAGGATGCGGCGAACGTGCAGGTAAACGCCGTAGACGAACAGGGCCACGACAAAAAAAGCCAGCACGTACAGGAATATTTCGTCGGACGACGAGATATTCCAGAAAATTTCACGCGTTGCCATGTAAAACGTCCCTTCCTACTCCGAAGAGAAGGCGTTCCGCTTCGTGCGGAACGGTTATGGTGTTTTCAGGATCATTTCCCCCCGCACAACTTCTTCAGGTCCCGGGACGAGACCTTGAAGGATTTGTGATGGACGCCGGGGTTGAAATAGACCTGGGCCTGCTTCATCAGATCGGGATCGATGTAGACGGGCAACGGCGTCAGGTGCCCGAAGGGCGGCACGCAGCCGACCTCGCACCCCACCGCTTCGCTGACCGCTTCCGGTTTGGCGAAGGAGACCTTCTTCGTGTTGGCGGTCTTGGCCGCCGCCTTCCAGTCGACCTTTTTATTGCCGGGCATCACCAGCACGACCATGGTCTTCTCCTTGGTGGCGAGCACCAGGGACTTGACCGTCTCCGCCTCGCTCACCCCCAGGGCCTCGGCCATGACCGGGTTGGTATACACCGGCTCGTGTTCGCGGATCTCGTAATCGATCCCTTTTTTGGACATGATGTCGATGATGTTTTCTTCGAGGGTCATTGGTGTTCCTTTTGTTGGGGTTGACGGTTCGGAGTTCCGCCTTCAGGCGGTTTCGCGGGCGCCAAAAACCGCCTGAAGGCGGAACTCCGAACAACAATAAAACGAATCGCGGGCGCCGACGGCGCCCGCGATTCGATTATCCTTTTTCCTTCCGAATCGCCTCCGCCAACGCCGGCACCACTTCGTGCAGGTCGCCCAGCACCCCGTAGTCGGCCTTGGCGAAGAAGGCGGCTTCGGGGTCTTTGTTGATCACCAGGATGTTCTTGGCGCCTTTGCAGCCCACCAGGTGCTGGATGGCGCCGCTGATGCCGCAGGCGATGTAGAGTTCCGGGGAGATCCGGGTGCCGGTGAGGCCCACCTGGTCGGCATGGGGCCGCCAGCCGCTGTTGGTGGCCACCCGGGATCCGCCCACGGCGCCGCCCAGCAGGCCGGCCAGCTCTTCGAGCTGGGCGTACCCTTCGGGGCCGCCCACGCCGCGGCCGCCGCCGACGACCACCGGCGCGGTTTTCAGGGTGATCCCCTCCTCCACGATCTCCTCCCGACGGGAAACCCGGACCCGGAGGTCCATCTCCGTCAGGGTGGGCTCTATGGTCTGGAGGACCGGCGCCACCGGTTCGGCGGCTTCCCGGGCCTCGACGGTGTGCAGGGCCACCGTCAGCAGCTTGGGGTCGCCGTCCACCACGGCTTCTTCCAGGAGGCTGCTGCCCCAGCGGAGGCGGGTGACCTTGAAGGGATCGCCGCCGGTCACAGCCGAGCAGTTGGCCGCCAGGGGACTATCGGTGCGGGCCGCCACATGGGCCATGACCTCGCTGCCCCGGTCCGTGGCCGCCGCCATGACGAGGGTCGGCCCCAGGAGTTCCATGGCCTGGATCGCCGAGGCGGCATCGGCGGCCGGCCCGTATTCATCCAGGGCTTCGTGGATCGCCAAAGCCGCCGTGGCGGCGCCGTATTTTCCCACTTCCGCGATGAGGGGCCGCGCCGTTTCACCAAAGAGAAGGGCGGCGACATCCTCGCCCAGCCGGGCGGCCGTTTCCCTGGCAAAGGTGAGCATCTGCAGCGTCCCCTCCGCGATGGTTCCGTTTTCCTGTTCGATTAGGGTCAGAATCATGGTCAGATCACCTCCAGGGTTTTAAGGACTTCCATCACCTTGGGCACGGCCGCCGTCCCCTCGCCGAGCATCTCCACCTGCTTGCCCGTCTCCGGGGGATGGAAGAGGGTCTCCATCCGCAGTTTGGCGCCGGTCTTTTCCGGCGTGACCCGGTCGATGGGCTTCTTTTTGGCCTTCATGGTCCCCCGCAGGGTCGGGTACCGGGGGAGGTTGACGCCCTCCTTGACGGCGACGACCGCCGGCAGCGGGATGTCGTAGATCTCCCACCCGCTGTCCACCTCCCGGGAGGCGGCGACCGTCCCGCCGGCGACTTCGAGGTTCTTGACGCCGGTGAGGCAGGGCAGCCCCAGGGCCGAGGCGACCCGGACGGCCACCTGGCAGTCCCCGCTGTCCGCCGCTTCGTTGCCGAAGAGGATCAGGTCGAAGGGCGATTTCTCCGATTCGGACTGGATGGCCGCCACGATGGCCTTGGCGGTCTCGCCCGGATCCCATTCGGACCCGTCGGTCTCCAGGAGAATGCCCCGGTCGATGCCCCGGGCCAGGGAGTCCCGAAGCTGTTCGTCGGCCGCCGGGGGGCCCAGGGTCATGACGGCGCTGGCGCCGCCCTCTTTTTCCACCAGCTGGATGGCCGCTTCCACGGCGCATTCCTCGTGGGGGCTGATGGTGAAGCCGAGGTTCTTGGTGACGATGCCCCGCTTGTCGTCGGTCAGGTCGATGCGGGCGCCGATGTCCGGCACCCGTTTGACGCAGGCCAGGATGTTCATGTCGTCGCCTCCTTAGCCTTTCATCCGGCTGGCTTCGGGATCCAGCAGCGGCGTGGCGCCCGCGGCCGCGACGGTCGCCGGGTAGTGATCGAGGAAGTACTCCACCTTCAACTGGGTCCCGACCCTGGCGTATTCCGGCGGCAGGTAGGCCATGAGGATATATTTGCCTAAAGACGGCCCCATGCCGGCGCTGGTCGCGTAGGACCGGCGGCCGTGGGCGTCCTCGATGGGCCCGCCGTCCTGGGTCAAGATCGGGACGTGGCCGGTCATGTACCGCTTCTCGCCGGTGGAAGACGTATGGTCGTCCACGGTCAGGGAGCACAGGATCGCCGCCGGCTCCCCTTCCCGCTGCTTCAGGTAGGCGTCCTTGCCGATGAAGTCCTGGGGCTTGACCTTAGGGAAGGCCATGCCGGCTTCCACCGGGTTGTAGTCCGCATCCAGCTCGTTGCCGGTGAGGCGGAAGCTCTTCTCCAGCCGGGCCGTCGTGCCGTAGACCCCGATGCCGACGGGGACCACGCCGTGGGGCCGGCCGGCCTCCCAGAGAATGTCCCACAGCCGCTGGCCGTGCTCGGACGGGGTGTAAAGCTCCCAGCCCAGCTCGCCTACATAGGAGATGCGCAGGGCCCAGACGGGCACTTCCTGGATGAAGAATTTTTTGGCCGCGGCAAAGGGAAAACCCTCGTGGGAGACGTCGGCCTCGGTGCCCGAGGAGAGGACCTCCCGGGCCTTGGGGCCCCAGAGGCCGATGGTGCACAGGGCCGATGTCTTGTCGTGGAGCTGGACCGTGTCGTCCGCGGGCAGGTGGTCCTTGAACCATTTCTTGTCCACGCCGCCGTGGCCGGCGCCGGTGACGACCCGGAACGTGTTTTTGGCGATGCGCGCGATCATGAGGTCGGACCGGATGCCGCCCCTGGTGTCGAGGAGCAGGGTGTAGACGGCCCGGCCCACCGGCACGTCCATCTGGGAGACGGCCACCTTCTGGACCACGTCCAGGGCGCCGGGGCCGCGGATGTCGAAGATGGCGAAGGCGCCCAGATCCACCATGCCCACCCGGTCGCGCATGGCCAGATGCTCGGCATCGATGATGGGCGACCACCACCGGGCGTCCCACTCGTTGGGGCGATCCTTGACTTTGTCCGCGTATTCCTCCAGGAGCTTCTTGTTGGACTCGTACCACTGGGGCCGCTCCCAGCCGGCGGTCTGGAAACATACCGCGCCCAGGGCCCCGGTGCGGGCGTGGACCGGGCTGAGCCGGAGATTCCTGGACATTTCCCACTGTTCGCCGGGATGCACGATGCCGTAGGTTTTGATGAACCCTTCCCTGGCCCGGTCCCAGACATGGGATTTGGAACGGGCGTAGGGATAGAACCGGGCGATGTCCACCTCGTTCGGGTCCAGATCGGTGACGCCGTCGGTCATCCACTCGGCCACCAGCCGGCCCACGCCGGGGCCTTCCTTGATCCAGACCGCCGCCGCGGACCAGAGGTTTTTCACCTCGGGGGTCTCGCCCACCACCGGGCCGCCGTCCGGGGTCATGGAGATGAGGCCGTTGATGCTGTACTGGATCTCCACCTGGTCGTTGTCGAGCATGTCCGGCAGCAGCTCCAGGGCGTCTTCCATCTGGGGCTCGAAGTCCTCCATGGTGAAGGGCATCTCCGTGGGGGAGAGTTTGGCCTGCTCGTTGGACGGGATGTCGCTGGGGTCGTGGAGGATGGCCCGGTGGGCGTAGGAACCGACTTCCATGTTGCCCGCCGACTGGCGCTCGTACATAAGGGTGGACATGTCCCGGAGGATCGGGTACTCGACCTCGCTCTTGGCCTGGGCGAACTGGGGCACGGGACCGGCGTCGATCATCTGGTGGACCACGGGAACCAGCGGAATGGACGCCCCGGCCATCTCGGCGATGCGCGGGCTCCAGACGCCGCAGCAGACGATGATGTACTCGGTCTCGATGGCGCCCCGGGTGGTTTTGACTCGCCGCACCTTGCCGTCCTCGACCTCGATGTCCAGGACTTCGGTGTTGGGAAAGACGGACATGGCGCCCTTTTCCACGGCCCGCTCCCGGAAGATGGTGCCGGCCCGCAGGGAATCCACGACGCTGACGGACGGGGTGTAGAACCCGCCCAGGATCTTCTCCTTGTTGACCCAGGGGAACAGGTTCAGGACGCCGTCGGGGTCGAGGAGTTGGGACTCGATGCCCCAGCATTTGGCCGAGGCCATGCGGCGCTTGAGTTCCTCCCAGCGCTCCGGGGTCCGGGCCAGCTCGATGCCGCCGCACTCCCGCCGGACGCCGAGTTCCTCGTACTGTTTGGAGCTGTCCCAGGTGAGCTGGGTCATGGCTTTGCCGTGGTCCACGGGGAAGATGAAGTTGGACGCGTGGCCGGTGGAGCCGCCGGGGTTGGGCAGGGGGCCCTTGTCGACCATGACCATGTTCTTCCAGCCTTTTTCGGCCAGGTGACCGGCGACGCAATTGCCCACGATCCCGGCGCCTATGATCACCACCTTGGCCTTTTCCGGAAATTGACTCATGACGTGTACCTCTCTTTATTAGATCGGGTTTAGGGGTTATAAAGCCGCCGGCCGTTACCCGGCGAATTGACGTCTGATATGATCGGTGAACCGCTTGGTGTGCCGCTCCAGCAACTCGGCGCTGGCCTCCTCGTCCCCTCGCTCCAGGGCCGCCGCCATCTCTTCGAATTCGTCGGCGAGCTTCTGCCAGTAGCCGTTGCGTTCATCCGAGAAAGTCCAGATGCGAACCGCCTGGTCGTGGAGCATGCCCAGGATTTTGACCAGCATCGCGTTCTTGGTGGCGCCGTTGATGATGTCGTGGATTTCGCCGTCGAGCCGCATCAGGGTCTTGGGGTCGTCGGATGCCTTCATTTTATTAATGCGGGTCCGGATCTCCGACAGCTCCTCCTCGGTGATCCGCGCCGCCGCCAGTTGGGCGGACAGGCGGACGAGGAAGGAGCGGATTTCGAAGACGTCCTTGAGCTGCTGGAAGCTCACGTCGGCCACGAAGGTGCCCATGTTGGGCATGATCCGCACCAGGCCGTCGACTTCCAGCCGGATGAAGGCCTCCCGGATCGGGGTCCGGCTGACGCCGAACTCCTCCATGAGGTCCTTCTCTTTGAGCACCGCGCCGGGCTCGTATTCCAGAAGGACGATGCGTTCTTTTATGGTTGTGTAAATCGGGCTTTCCGCCATGTT
>CAZZBE010000221.1:6556-7858 GCA_964652715.1 uncultured Desulfobacteraceae bacterium | reverse complement strand
CGATGCGGTCAAGGCCCGTTTCTGGAAGGTCTTCGACCGGTTCCGGGTTCGCCGCATGGGGATGCCCCCCTAAAGGTCCGGTCTCATTCCAGAAAATCCTTCAGACGAATGACCTTGTCGTCCCTGACGGCCTCTTTCTTCACCGCCATGGGGTCGCCGTCCTTGGCCTCCTTCAGTTCCTCGATCATCTCGCCGACCTTGGGGTTCTCCTCGATGAGCCGCTGTATCCGGATGCGGAGGCTGTTCCATTGCGCTTCGAGCGACGCGGTGTCCAGCGTAAAGCCGCCCAGGCGGGCCAGGATCTGTCCCAGCTCGGCCATGAGGCCGAAATGGGTGGTGTTTTCGAGGTAGAAGGGGCAGTGGCACCAGATGCTGACGCAGTCGAACCCTTTTCGGGGACCGTCCGCCTGGATCAGCCCGTGGACGGCGCTGGGTCCTTCGTAGTGAATGGGCATGACGTCCGCGGCCCGGAGGTCGGCGGAGAGGGCGTCGGTGGAGGCCATGCCCGAGATGACCCGGTCGGAATGGAGCACATGGTCGAGCATGGCGCCCAGGGTGACGATGGTGCGGACCCCCAGGGTCCGGCAGAGGCCGAACAGCTCGTCGGCGAAGAGACGCCAGCGGAGGGTCGGCTCGTCGGCCCGGAGGACCAGCAGGTCCCGCTCCCCCGAACCGGTGAGAAGCCCGTAGAACTCGCCCCGGGGCCACGCCAGGCTCTTGAGGGTTCCCGCCTGGATGGTCGCCACGGGCCGGCTGGCGTCGTAGCGGTAGAACATATCGGTGTCGAGCCGGGCGAAAGGGGGCGCATCGAACCGCCGGATCAGATAATCGACCATGCCGGTCGAGACGTCCAGCGCGTTGCCCCAGCCGCCGAACCCGGCGATGAGCATGGGATCGCGCAGCGGCGGCAGCCTGTCGAATTGAATTGCCTGCAAATTGTTTTCCTTGTCCGTTAAGCCTTGGATAAAAACGGCGTGATGCGACGATACACCGGATCATACCAATTTCCCCGGAGGGCGTCAATTCGATTCCATGCCGGATGAATAACGAAACCCATTGACTTTAGACCCGAAACTGCTATAAATTCCAAGGATGTCAATCACAGGGCGAGCCCTTTATTCCGATCTTGGTTCCGGGCCCCCGTTAAATTCGGAAAGGAACCCCCATGGCCGCTGCCAGGAAATCCGATGCGGATAAGCCGAAAAAATCGATCATGCCGCGCCTTTTCGTCGGCGTCTGGCTGATCGCCCTGACGGTGCTGCTCGTCATCATGTTCACCAACATGCCCGAGAAACGCAACGG
>CAZZBE010000221.1:0-6456 GCA_964652715.1 uncultured Desulfobacteraceae bacterium | reverse complement strand
TTTTCCGAAATCCCGACGCCGGAGGAGACGGAAAAACCCGAACCGGCGAAGACGGTCCCGGCCGGGAAGACCCCGAAGGAACCGGCGGACAAGACGGCGGACCAGGCCCCGCCGGTCGAAACGCCGACGGATGGAACCGCGGCATCGCCATCGGCATCCACTCGGCGACCGACCGATAAAACCGAAGCCCCGAGCGCGACCGAACAACCGGCCGCCGGCGGCGAACGACCGACCCCGCCCCCCGGGAAACCGCGGGTCGCCGCCGGACCGGCCGCCGCCCCGTCCGACATCCGGGCGGAGACCCCGGCGGACCGCCGCTCCGTGCGGCGGAAGATCGCGGCCCGGGAGGCCTACATCCGGCGGACCGCTCCCTTGCGGCGGACCGGCGGCTGGACCCCGCCGCCCGAAGACCGGGCCGCCATGGCCGCCGGCGACCGGGGGGCGGCCCCACCGTCCGCCGAAGGGTACGGACCCGATGAAAACGCCCCGGGCCGGGCCGGCCGCGTCCACCCGCCTTACACCGGCAAGCGGAGGGGGCTTCCCACCGGCGCGCCCGCCGGGTCCCTTCACCGCCTGGGCAGCCGGTTCGGCCACCGGGTCGATCTGTCGGACAAACTCAACGGCGCCCCCGACGGCCCGGACGCCAAGGCCCGGGTCGCCAAGACCGCCCCGGGCATGACCATCTTCCCCGACCGGCGCCTCGATCTCATGAAAATCGATTAGCGCCCGACCGCGGGACGACAACCGCCTCCGCCGCCGCGGCCCCGCTATTCCCTTGACACCCCGCGGATTTGCGACTAATGTTCCCCTTTTAAAAAACGGGCGCTTGCCCTTTCCCGATCCGGAGGATACCAAATAGAATGGATTACAAAAAGACGCTCAACCTGCCGGCCACCAAATTCCCCATGAAGGCCAATCTGGCCAAGCGGGAGCCGGAACAGATCGCCAAATGGGACGAAGACGATCTCTACCACGGCATCCGGGCCGTTTCCAGAAAAGAAGGGCGCGAACCCTTTATCCTCCATGACGGCCCCCCTTACGCCAACGGCAACATCCACATCGGCACGGCCCTGAACAAGATCCTCAAGGACATCATCGTCCGGTCCAAGGGGATGGCCGGCTTCGACGCCGTCTACGTGCCGGGGTGGGACTGCCACGGCCTGCCCATCGAGCACAACGTGGACAAGGAACTGGGCAAGAAGAAAGCGTCCATGTCCCAGGCCGAGGTCCGGAAGCACTGCCGGGCCTATGCGGAGCGGTTCATCGACATCCAGCGGGACGAATTCAAACGACTGGGCGTCATGGGGGAATGGGAAAACCCCTACCTCACCATGGCTTACGAATACGAGGCGGTCATTGCCCGGGAATGCGGCCGGTTCGCCCTGGACGGCAGCCTCTTCCGGTCCAAGAAACCCATCTACTGGTGCTGTTCCTGCCACACGGCCCTGGCCGAAGCGGAGATCGAATACTTCGACGAGAAATCCCCCTCCATCTTCGTGAAGTTCCCGGTGCTGGACGATCTGGGCGACATCGACGCCGCCCTCTCCGGCCGGGACGTTTCGGTGGTGATCTGGACCACCACCCCCTGGACCCTCCCCGCCAACCTGGCCATCGCCCTCCATCCCGACTTCGAGTACGCGGCCGTGGAGACGGACGGGGGCGACACCCTGATCCTGGCCCGGGAGCTGGTGGACGGGTGCATGACGACCTTCGGGGTCGATGACTACAAGATCGTGGCCGATATTCCGCCCAAGGCCCTGGAGCGGAAACGGTGCCGCCACCCCCTCTATGACCGGGAATCGCTGCTGGTCCTGGGGAGCCACGTCACCCTGGAGGCCGGTTCCGGCTGCGTCCACACCGCCCCCGGCCACGGCCGGGAGGACCACGAGGTGGGCCTCGAATACGGCCTCGACGTGTATTCGCCGGTGGACGATCAGGGACGGTTCACGGACGAGGTCGGCTTTTTCGCCGGCCAGTTCGTCTTCGAGGCCAACGCCCCCATCAACGACAAGCTCCGGGAGACCGGCGCCCTGCTGGCCCGGGAGACCCTGACCCATTCCTACCCCCACTGCTGGCGGTGCAAGCAGCCGGTGATCTTCCGGGCCACTCCCCAGTGGTTCATCTCCATGGACAAAACCGGCCTGCGGCAAAAATCCCTCGCGGAGATCGACCGGGTCCAGTGGATCCCCAAATGGGGCCGGGAGCGGATCTACGGCATGATCGAAAACCGGCCCGACTGGTGCGTCTCCCGGCAGCGGGCCTGGGGCGTGCCCATCACGGTCTTTTACTGCGAGGACTGCGGCGAGCTGATGGTCAACGAGCGGACCGTCGATCACGTTTACAGCCTCTTCAGGGAACACGGCGCCGATATCTGGCTGGAACGGGAGGCCAAAGACCTCCTCCCCAAAGGGAGCCGGTGCACGGGATGCGGGTCCGAACGCTTCCAAAAGGAAACCGACATCCTCGACGTCTGGTTCGACTCGGGCGTCAGCCACGCCGCGGTGCTGGAGGCCCGGGACTATTTGCGATGGCCGGCGGACCTCTACCTGGAGGGCAGCGACCAGCACCGGGGGTGGTTCCACTCCTCGCTCCTCACCGCCGTGGGGACCCGGGGCCGGGCGCCCTACGACGCCGTTCTCACCCACGGGTTCGTGGTGGACGAGGCGGGCCGGAAGATGTCCAAATCCATCGGCAACGTCATCGCCCCCAAGCAGGTCATCGACAAGTACGGCGCCGAGATCCTGCGGCTCTGGGTGTCGGCCTCCGACTACCGGGACGACATCCGCATCTCCGACAACATCCTCAAACAACTCTCGGACGCCTACCGGCGCATCCGGAACACCTGCCGGTTCATGCTGGGCAACCTGTCGGACTTCGATCCGGCCGCCGACGCCGTCGGCCGCGACGCCATGCCCGACATCGACCGGTACGCCCTTCACCGGCTGGTCTCCCTGGTGGAAAAGGGCCGCCGGGCCTACGACCGGTACGAGTTCCACGTCATCTACCACGCGCTCCACAATTACTGCACCCTCGACCTGTCGGCCTTCTACCTCGACATCCTCAAGGACCGGCTCTATGCGTCGCCCCCGACGTCCAGGACCCGGCGGTCGGCCCAGACAGCGATCCACGCCATTCTGGAGGCCATGGTCCGGCTGATGGCGCCGCTGCTCCCCTTCACCGCCGACGAAATCTGGCGGTTCATGCCCGAGACGCCCAACAAAACCAAAAGCGTCCACCTGGCTGCGCTGCCCGCGCCGGCCGACAAATGGCGGGACCCGGAGCTGGGCAAAAAATGGGAGACCCTGCTGGCGGTGCGCCGCGAAGTGAGCCGGGCCCTGGAATCGGCCCGGGCCGCCAAGACCATCGGCCATTCCCTGGACGCCGCCGTGACCCTCCATGCCGAAGGCGACCTGTTCGAACTCCTCAACGCCTATGCCCGGGAGCTGCGGTCCGTCTTCATCGTCTCCGAAGCGCGCCTTTCCCTTGAACCGCTGACCGAGGGCTTCCGGAGCGACGAGATCAAGGGGCTGACCATCGGGGTAGCGCCCTCCGGCGTGGAGAAATGCGAGCGGTGCTGGGTCCACGACCCCACCGTGGGCGAAAGCGCCGACCATCCCACCATCTGCAACCGGTGCGAAACCGCCCTTTCCGCCATGGGATAGCCATGCCGTCATCCAACCGCGAGACCGGCGCGGCCGCCGGGAACGGCCAGGCAAACGCCTGGAAATACCTCCGCCTGGCGGCCATCGCCGGTCTCATCGTCCTTCTGGACCAGATCACCAAAACCCTCATCCTCCGGTCGCTGCCGCTCTATGACAGCTTCCCGGTGATTCCGGGGTTTTTCAATATCACCCACATCCACAACCCCGGGGGCGCCTTCGGCCTGCTGGCCGACGGGCATCCCCTGTTGCGGAAAATCCTGTTTCTGGCGGTCTCGGCCCTGGCCGCCGGCGTGGTGCTCTATTTCTACCTGAAGACCCCGCGGTCCTGCGTCTGGCTGTCGGCCGGGTTCGCGCTCATCTTCGGGGGCGCCGTCGGCAACCTCATCGACCGGTTGCGGTTCGGCATCGTGGTCGATTTCCTCCTCTTCTACATCGGCCCCTACCACTGGCCCGCCTTCAACGTGGCCGACAGCGCCATCACCGTGGGGGTGGCGATCTTCGCTTTCCATATCCTGTTCAACAAACTTCCCGAATAACGGAGCGGGGCGGACCCATGCATCCAGTTTTGTTCAAATTCGGCAACGTGGCCATCTACACCTACGGGCTCTTCATCGCCCTGGGATTTTTGTCGGGCATCGCCATCGCCAAGAAAGAGGCCCGGCGGGTGGGGGAAAACCCGGAGCGGATCACCGATCTGTGTTTTTTCATCCTCGTCGCCGCCATCGTCGGCTCCCGGCTTTTTTACGTGATCACGGCGCCGGACGCTTTTTTGAAAGACCCCCTGGAGATCTTCCGGATCTGGAACGGCGGCCTCGTCTTCTACGGCGGCTTTCTCGGCGCCCTGGCCGCGGCGATCGCCTACATGCGCTACCAGGGCATGCCGCCATGGCGGAGCATGGACATTCTGGTCCCGGGCGGCGCTTTCGGCCATTTCCTGGGCCGCATCGGCTGTTTCTTCGCCGGATGCTGCTACGGCGAAATCTGTACGCTTCCCTGGGCCGTCACCTTCACCCATCCCGAAAGCCTGGCCCCCACGCGGATCCCCCTCCACCCCACCCAGCTCTACTCCGCCCTCAACAACCTGATCATCTTCGCCATCCTCTGGGCGCTCCGGAAGCGGAAACGGTTCCACGGCCAGATCTTCCTGATCTACGTCTTCCTCTACGGCGTCACCCGGGCGATCATCGAAGCCTTCCGGGGGGATTTCCGGGGGCAGCTCATCCTGGACCGGTTCACCGTTTCCCAGACCATCGGGGTGCTGACCGGCGTCGCGGCCGTGATCCTGCTCGTCTATCTCCACCGGCGGAACCGCGCGGCCGACCATGGCTGAAATCCCCCACAAGGGACTGGACGCCCACCTCCGGGAGGCCCGGAAAAGCGGCTTCTCCCCGGTCTACCTCCTCCACGGCGAGGAGGTCCTCTACAAAACCGCCCTGGACGCCCTGGTCCGGGCCATCCTCCCGGAGGGGCGAAAGAGCCTCCGGTATGAACCGGTCACCGACGACAACGTCTACACCGCCCTTGAAATCGTCAACACCTTCTCCCTGATCCCGGGAACCAAGGTGGTGGCCCTGCCCGACTCCCGGATCTTCTACGCCAGGCAGGAAGAGGACGCCCTGCTCCGGAAAGCCCGGGACGCCTACGACGACAAAAACGTCAAAAAGGCGGCCCGCCTCTTTCTGAGTCTCCTGGGCCTCCAGGGGCTGACCCTGGACGACGTCTCCGACGCGGACACGCGGGCGGACCGGCTCAAGGGGGACGCCGACCTGCTGGCCGACAGCGGCTGGCTGGACGAGATCATCGACCATTGCCGGGACAAAAATCTCTCCCCGGCGGCCCCCAGGGACCAGGGCCGGGACCTCCAGACCGCCATCGAAAAAGGGTTTCCCGAGGACCACCACCTCATCATTACGACCGACATGATCGACCGCCGCCGGGCCCTGTATAAGACCCTGGTCCAGGCCGGGACGGTGGTGGACTGCTCGGTCCCCAAGGGAAGCCGGAAGGCCGACAAAGACGCCCAGGACGCCATCCTCCGGGACCGGGCCCGGGCCGTGCTCGCCCCGTCGGGCAAGCGGCTGGAGCCGGCGGCCCACGCCGCCATGGTCCAGCGGACCGGGTTCGATGTGCGCACCTTCACCGCCGGCCTGGAGAAACTGATCCAGTTCGTGGGCGACCGCGACCGCATCACCCCGGCGGATGTGGACGAAATCCTGAAGCGGACCCGCCAGGACCCCATCTACGAGCTGACCGGCGCCCTGGCCGACCGGAACCTCGACGCCGCCCTCTTCCTCGTCGACTCCCTGCTCACCGCCGGGCTCGTCCCCCTCCAGCTCCTGGCCGCCCTGGTCAACCAGGTCCGGAAACTTCTGGTGATGCGGGATTTCCTGGAGAGTCCCCACGGACACGCCTGGAAAAAGGGGATTCCCTACAACGCGTTCCAGTCCGCCGTCATCCCGGCCATCAAGGCCTTCGACGCCGAGCTGACGGCGACCCTGACCGACTGGGAGGCCCGGATGGCGCCCCAGGCCGAAGCCAGGGGCAAAGGGGCGCCCAAATCCCCGGCCAGCGACCTGCTCATCCTCAAAAACCAGAAAAGCCCCTACCCCGTCTACCTCCTTCTCCAGCGGGCCGAACGGTTCACCGCCGCGGAACTCCTGGACGGGCTGGAACGGCTGGCCGACGCCGACCGGCGCCTTAAATCCACGGGCGGAAACCCCAAAATCATCCTGGAAACCGCCCTCATTCGCATCGTTCGGGGCTCATAAGGCGGGGCGGGAAGAGGGCCCGCTTC
>CAZZBE010000220.1:6555-7888 GCA_964652715.1 uncultured Desulfobacteraceae bacterium | reverse complement strand
CGACATCACCGAACTGAAGCAGGCGGAGGCGGAACTGCGCCAGTCCAACGAACGGCTGGAACGGATGGTCGCCGAACGGGCGGCCGAACTCCTGGTGAAAAACCGCCGGTTGAAAGAGGAACTTCAGCGTCAGAACCGCACGGAGCAGGCTTTGAGGGAATCGGAGGAAAAATACCGGAGTCTGGTGGAGCACATCGGCATCGGCGTCTCCCTCATCAGCCCGTCCATGGAGATCCTGACCCTCAATCGCCAGATGCGGCAATGGCTGCCGCGCATGGATTTTTCCAAATCCGCCAAGTGCTTCCATGTCTTCAACGATCCGCCCGGGGACGGCGTCTGCGCGTACTGCCCGACGATCCGCACCTTAAACGACGGCCAGGTGCACGAGGCGGTCACCGATACGCCCATGGGGGGCGAAATCCGCCATTTCCGGATCGTCTCCAGCCCCATCCGGGACGAGGAGGGCCAGATCGCCGCCGCCATCGAGATGGTGGAGGACGTCACTGAAAGAAAAAAGCTCCAGGAACGACTGCGACTTTCCGAGGCCAGGTACCGGACGATTTTCGAAACCACCGGCACGGCCACCATGGTCGTGGAAAAGGACAACACCATCTCCCTGGTCAACACGGAGTTCGAACGGCTTTCCGGATTCGCCAAGGCCGAGATCGAAGGCCGGAAGACCTGGCGGGACTTCATCGCCGAGGCCGACAGGGAGCGGATGCAGACCTACCATCTCCTCCGCCGGGTCGATCCGGACAAGGCCCCGAGAAACTACGAATGCCGCTTCGGGAAGAGCGGAAGCGGATCGCCGGGGACCTCCACGACAGCATCGGTCAATCGCTGCTCCTCATCAAATTGAAGGCGGAAAGCGCCCTCCAGCGGAACAAGCGGCGGGGGACCAAGGCTCAGCTCGTGGATGCCATGAACGGCCTCGTCCCGACCATCCAGGACACCGTCGAAGAGGTGCGGCGCATCTGCACCGGGCTGCGGCCCTCCCTTCTGGACGACCTGGGCCTGGTCACCACCATCGGCTGGTGCTGCCGGGAATTCCAGGCCCACTGCCCCGACATCGCCATCGAGCAGGCCATCGGCATCCGCGAATACGAGATTCCCGAATCCCTCAAGATCGTCATCTTCAGAATCGTCCAGGAGGCCCTCAACAACGCCGCCAAATACAGCCGGGCGGACCGGGTGACCCTTTCCCTGGTCAAGGACGACGGCGCCGTGGCCCTCGCCCTGACCGACGACGGCGTGGGGTTCGACCTGGACCGGGTCGCCATCGCCGACAGCCGGGTGCGGGGCCTGGGGATTTCCGGAATGCGGGAGCGAACGG
>CAZZBE010000220.1:0-6455 GCA_964652715.1 uncultured Desulfobacteraceae bacterium | reverse complement strand
ACCCAAATCCTGGCCCGGTGGGAAACGTCGGCGTTTCGATCCGCCTTGGGTTGAAACCCCGGGCTCAATCATTCAAAACCGGCTAAAAGCCGGTTCGGATGGGAAACCGTCATGACCGATGTCCATCGCGTCTTTCTGACCGGCCCCGAAGCGGTGGCCGCCATCTGCATTGATTTCCGCCAGTATTCGGCCCAAATCCGCCTGTTCCGCGATCTGAGCCCGATCATCCTGGGACCCGACAGCGCCGTGTCGCCGGACCCGCGCGGCGAAGGCGTCTGGATTTCAGAGGGCAGGCGCATGCGGCGGATCAGCGCCGAAGATTTGCGGGAGCGGCTGTGCCGGGCGCTGGAGGCCCATCCCCCGCCGCTGCCCCGACTGGCGGGAATTTGCGGCCGGGTGTTTAGGACATCCGCCCGAGTCGGGCGAAGCGGGGACGGCGCGGAGGAGGGGATCTGGATCGACACCGGCATGGCCGCCTACCGGTGCCGGCAGTGCGGCGACTGTTGCCGCCGCCTCGACTACCGCCACCAGGCGACCGCCGGGGATGTCGAGCGATGGCGGCGTCAGGGCCGGGACGACATCCTGGCGTGGGTCCGCGAGGACCGGGGCGCGGACGGCGAGCCCGTCTACAGCATCTGGCGCGAACCGGGCGCCGCCCGATTCGCCGAAGTCTGCCCCTGGCTCGAAAACCTCCCCGGCACGGCCAAATGGATCTGCGCCATCCACGACGTCAAACCGGAGATCTGCCGGCAGTACCCCGCCAGCCGCAAGCACGCGGAGATGACGGGGTGCGGCGGGTTTGGCTAAACGGGAAACGCCATTTTAGATGCAATGAAAACGATCCAGAACCTTCTTCCCCATCATTTTCCTGGACCATTTGCACTCGCAAAACAGGAAGCCGCCCCGGCCGTCCAGGGCCACGATGTCGATTTCCGCCGCGCCCTCCCACCATCGCCCCATGCGGGCGGCTTTGAAGGGCAGCCGGTTTTCCCGATGCGCCGTCGGCCGTAAACGATGATAAAGCGGGCGCTATCCGTTTTCCATAGTTTTTCCAGATGGCTCAACTCATCGAATCGATTTAAAAACATGTTAATATACTCCAAAGTAATATACTCGTGAGTATATTAATCGAAAATTTTCCGTTTGCCCGGGCGTAAATCCGGTATGCAGTGTCGTTTATTCCAAATTCCGTCTTTGTTATCTAACCCACTCCGCGTCTCAAAGTCAACATGGAGCGGCCAACAGCGGTCAAGCGCCCGGCCCGCCAAGCGCCGCCTGAAGGCGGAACTCCGAACCGAAAAGATAGCCGAACGGTGGGGGCTCATTTTCTAAAAATCGCCAAAAACCCTTTCTAACCGCTTTCTCCGATGATATTAAAACAGGGGGCGCCGGAGGAGCCGGCCGTTTCTTTTTACTGAAGATAACCGTTCCCTGAAGCGCTGTCCAACACGACGAAGATAAATCGACAACCCAAGCGATCATGCACAACCCTAACAGGATCCGATGCCATGGCAACCGACAAACACATTCTCGTGGTGGAGGATGACCTCGTCTCCCGCCGGCTGTTCACGACGGCCCTGACCAACGCGGGGTTCCGGGCGACCGCGGCCAGGGACGGCAGGGACGGGGTCGAAACCCTTTCCCGGTTGATCGAAAGCGGCGATCGCATCGACCTGGTGCTCACGGACATCATGATGCCGAAGCTCTCCGGCCTCGACCTCATCGACGAGATGAAGCGGATGGGGATCGACTGCCCGGTCTTCGCCGTCACCGCCTTCGGGGAAAAGGACGTGGTGGTGGAACTTCTCCGGCGGGGGTGCGCCGATTTCATCGAAAAACCGGTGGACTGCAAGGAGATGATCGACCGCATTCGTACCATTTTCCGGTCGGCGGACCGGCGGAGCATCGAAGCGGAAGGGCGGGATCGAAGCGACCGGTCCGCCGAACGGGACAGCGGCCGGGCGGCGAACGGCATGCGGGCCGAGATCGACGCCGCCGTGACCGCCTACCGCAACCTGACCCGCTTCCGGGAGGCGGACCACCCCGTGGACATCGGGTGCTTCAGCCGGCCCCTGTCGGGGCTGGGGGGGGACATCTTTTCCATCCGCTCCACCGGGTCCCGGTGCGATCTGCTGGCGGCCGATGTCTCGGGGCACGACATGGGGGCCGCCTTCCATGCCGTGCTCATCAACACGCTGTTCCATGAAAACGCGACCGCCGGCCACGACGGCGCCGCCTTTTTCCGGAACCTCAACGGCCGGCTCCTGGACCACGCGGAGGAGGAGCGGATGGCCACCGCGCTCTTTCTCCGGCTGGACCTGGCCGCCGGCGAAGGGGAGGCCGTCTGCGCCGGTCATCCGCCCTTTATCCGGCTGGAACCCTCCGGCCGGGCCGCGTCGGCGGACGACCTTCGGGGCGATATCCTGGGGGTCTTCGATACGGTGGCGTTTCAGCCCCTGCGGTTCAGGTTCAACCCCGGCGACCGGTTTTTCCTCTTCACCGACGGCGTCGTCGGGGCCGGACGCATCCCGGAGACCGGCGGCGCCAGGACCGCGCTCGACTCCGAGGGCCTGCGGCGGCTTGTCGCGCGCCATCGCCGCCTTCCCATCCGGGAGATGGTGGACGTCGTCGGCCGGTCGGTGGTCCGGTACGGCGGGTACGCCATGAAGGACGACATCCTCCTGGCGGGGATCGGGGTTCCGGCCGTTGAGAGCCGGACGGGCTAAAAGGACGACTGCAAAAACCATCCAATTATGATAAAGGGGGAGGCGATGTTCAGGAAAACGGATCTCGGTCCGGACGGGATCGAATTGACCTTTTCATCGAACATGGCGGCCGTGGACCGGGCCGCGGCGGTTTTTCGGGAGCATTTCAGCCCCGGCGGTCCCGGAACGCTTTTCGACGCGTCCCTGGTGCTGAGAGAATTGCTGAACAATGCGGTGGAGCACGGGGGCCGCACGGCCCCGGGCGGACCGGACGCCGTCGTCTCCTGCCGCATCGAACGGACCGGGCCGGACCGGATCCGGATGGTGGTGACCGATGAAGGAGAGGGCTTCAGCCGGGAGGCGACGACCTTCCACCTGCCGGCGGATCCGCTGACGGACCGGCATCGGGGCCTGGCCCTGGTCCACGGGTTCGCCGAGGAGGTGACCTTCAACGACAAGGGCAACAGGGTCGCCGTCCAACTGCGATGTCCGCCGCCGCCGCGGGCCACGAACGGGCCCGGGGAAACGGCGGCCATTGAGGAAACCGACATGACCGCGTCCCGACATTTGAAAATACTGCTGGTGGACGATTCCGACGTGGCCCGGAACATGGAAACGGCCATGCTCCGGGAACTCGGTTACGACGATGTGACCGCGGCCGTGGACGGGGACGACGCCGTCCGCATCCTCGATGCGGCGCCGGGCTTCGATCTGATCGTTTCCGACTGGAGCATGCCCAACCGCAACGGCATGGAATTGCTGGAATGGGTCCGCTCCGACAAGCGATTCGACGGGGTTCCGTTTCTCATGGCCACCGCCCAGGGGGTGCGGCGGGATGTGGACCGGGCCCTCTCCGCCGGCGCCGCCGGGGTGGTGATCAAACCCTTCGAACCCTCGGAACTGCGGGAGGCCATCGACGACGCCGTGACCGGAAAATGCCAGAGCGTTCCAAAGAAACGTTTCCTGATCATCGAAGAGGACGACGCCCTCGGGATCACCATCGCCTCGGAGACGGATCTGGTGGAGCGGGCCCTGCGCGCGGCCCGCGTCTTCGCGGAGGAATTCGATCCAACGCCGTTTCCGGATCTTCAGCGGGTGCTGCGGGAGCTTTTGGAGAACGCCGTGGTCCACGGAAACCGGCGCCGGCCGGACAAGCTCGTCGTCTGCGAGATCGTCCGGGTCCGGGACGATCTCTATAAAGTCACGGTGTCCGACGAGGGGGAAGGGTTCGACCACCGAAACGCCGGGGCCCTGGCATCCTCCGCGCCCCGGTGGGAGGGGACCCGGGGGTTCGGGCTGGTCCGGGCCGTCTGCGAGCAGATCGATTTCAACGAAGCGGGCAACGCGGTCGCGGTCTTCATCCGCCGGGACCAGGGGACCCGGTACGACGTCGAGATGGAGGGGGATCGCGCCACGATCCGGCCCTCGGGCGACATCACCGCCGCGTCGTCGGACGTCCTCAAGGGCCGCCTGATGGACCTCGTCGACCGGGGGATCGGCCGGTACACCTTCGACTTCGGGCGGGTGGAGGAGATCGATTCCGTCAGCCTCACCCTGTTCGTGGTTTTCGTGAAAATGCTCATGAAAAAGGAGATCGCGGCGGAGCTGGAGATCGTCAACAGCAGCGACAACATCCAAAAACTTTTTACCCTGACGCGGCTGGACGGCCACTACATGCTCCTGTAGGGGCCCCGCGCCGCCGCGGGAAACGAAACGGGCGAAACCGATGATGGACATGAGTGAATTCACAGGGGAGTTCGTCGCCGAGGCCAGGGAGAATCTCGACGGCATCGAGGGGATTCTCATGGACCTGGAACGGACCGCCGACGCCCCGGATCCGGAACTGGTGAACCGGGCGTTCCGGGCCGTCCACTCCATCAAGGGCGGGGCCGCGTTTCTCGGCCTGGACCGGCTCAACGCGCTGAGCCACGCCATGGAGTCGCTGATGTCCCTGATCCGGTCCCGTGAGATCCGGCCGACGGCCGGGGTGGTGGACACCCTGCTGGCCGGCGTCGATCTTCTCAACGAGATGCTGGACAGGGTCCACGACGGCGACGCCTTCGACATCTCCGGCGCCCTGACGGCCATCGAAGACATCCTGTCGGAGCACCTCCATCCCGACGTGAAGGCGGATCTGTCGGCGACGCTTTCCCTGGTGGACGAGGCGGGCGGCGAAATCCCGTTCACCATCGACCGGTTCACCTACAACCGGCTCGACGAAGGGGTCCGCCTTTACGCGCTGGCCTACGATCTGAACGAAATGGCGACGGCGCTCCGGGACACCCCCCTGGCCCTCATCGAGCGGTTGCTGGCCTCGGGCGAAATCCTGGACGCCCGGCTCGACGCCCCGGCGGACGACCTCCACGGGGACCTGGCGGAGATCCCGCTCATCTACGAAGTGCTCTATGCGTCCCCGGAACCGGCGGCGGTCCTGGAGAAAACGGTCGGGGGCGGGTTGCGCCGCATGGAACGGGTCCGGGCCGGGGAAAGCGGAGACGGCGGGGGCCGTGACCGGTCCGATGACCGGACCGATGATCGAAAAGACGCGCCGTCGGTAGGCGCCGACACGGGCGATTGCGACCGTCCGGCCCCGGGGGGCGAATCTCGTCGGGAGAGGTCCGGTCGGGAGGTGTCGGCGGGTGTCCGCATCGCCGAAGACAAGGTCGACGTCCTGGTGAATCTGGCCGGGGAGTTCGTGACGGTGCAGGCGGCCCTCATGGCCGAGGCCAGATCCCTGAAAGCCCCGCGTCTTCTGAGCATCGCCGAACAGGTGGAGCGTCTTTCCACCGACCTCCGGGACGTGGCCCTGGCGGTGCGGATGCTGCCCATCCGGACGGCCTTCGGCCGGTTCCGGCGGCTCGTCCGGGATCTCTCCCGCCACCACGGCAAGGAGGTCGTCCTGGTCACCGAAGGGGGGAGCGCGGAGCTGGACAAGACCGTCCTCGAGGGGCTCTACGATCCCCTGACCCACATCCTGAGAAACAGCATCGACCACGGCATGGAACCGGCGGATGTGCGAACGGCCCGGGGCAAGCCCGCCCACGGGACCATCACCATGACGGCCCGCCATGAGGGCGGCCATATAATCCTCGACATCGCCGACGACGGCGCCGGGATCGATCCGGCGGACATCCGGAAAAAGGCCGTGGACAAGGGGATCGTCTCCCGCTCGGCGGATCTCGACGACGCGGCGCTCCTGCGGTTGGTTTTCACGCCGGGATTTTCCACCGCCGAGGCGGTCACCGACCTGTCGGGCCGGGGCGTGGGCATGGACGTGGTCAAGCGGCGCGTGGAGGCGCTCCAGGGCAGCGTCTCCATCCGGAGCCTGAAGGAGCGGGGGACGACGATCTCCCTGAAGATCCCCATGTCCATGGCCATCATCGACGGCCTCCTGATCCGGCTCGACGACGCCCGGTACCTGGTCCCCCTTTCCGAGGCCTCGGAGTGCGTCGATCTCCGGGGCGACGATCTGAGCCTCGCCCGGTCCCGGGGCGCCATGGGCCTGCGGGGCCGGCTCATTCCGTACATCTGCCTGTCCCGATGGCTGACGTCAAGGAGCGATCTCCCCGGGGACGAATATGTGATCGTTGTCAAGCAAAGCGACGGCCTTGTCGGGCTGGGCGTCGACAAGGTGGTGGGGTTCCACCAGGCGGTGATCAAACCGCTGGGGAAAGCCTATAAGGACGCGAAGATGTTCTCCGGGTCCACCATTCTCGGCGACGGCGGGGTCGCGCTGATCCTGGATGTTCA
>CAZZBE010000219.1:3842-7903 GCA_964652715.1 uncultured Desulfobacteraceae bacterium | reverse complement strand
TTCCCCATCGCAAGCGTCAAAAACAGCGGGGAAATACCGGCGGCCGAACATACACGGTCCAGGTCTTCCCCGGTCGGCAATGTGTTGGTGTTGTTGTGATATTTCAACGCTTTTGCGCTGATTCCCGTTGTTCTGGAAAGCTTGGCGACGGCTTTCCGGTCGTTGCTTTTTATGCCTAACGCCTTAAAAAAATGGTCTGATTCGGACATGCTTTCTCCAAAGGTCAAATTAAGTCGCAAAGAGTCTTTAACATGAGCCATGTGCGGGATGCAACCACATTTTTGAAGACTATAGTCCGTAGACCGGGCCATGTCAAATCAAATACAGTGCGGCTTTATTCAATAGGAGACTGACTTGCAGGTTGAGATCGCATTTGGGCAAACCCTTCGACGGCTGCGTGGTGAAAAAAAGATTTCCCAGGAGAAACTGGCGTTGATGACCGGCCTAGACCGAACCTACATCTCTCTCCTGGAGCGGGGATTGCGCCAGCCCACATTGAGGACGATGCTCCTCATATCCCGTGCGCTCGGCGTGTCATCCGGGCAACTGATTACCGACGTAGAGACGTTGATGAATGAAGATCATACAAGTTGATTTTTTGATCCAGGAGGGGCCCTTCGCCGATTCAGCGGAGCTGGAAATCATCCTGGACGAAATCAAAAAGGCGATTCAATTGGTGACATGGCCGCCGGAAAGCAGCCAATTCACGCTTTACCCGGTAAAACAGGCCGATGCGTTCCCTGTTTTTTCCGAAATCCGAAGATGCCTTGAATGAGCCGGATGCGGCCTATTCGATTGAAGATCAAGCCTTCATGGAACCCACTGGATTGATGAACGCAGCTGTTCGGAACTTCCTGGTGCTCGCTTATCTGGATAGCGCCGGCTATGCCGAACGGAGCAAGCGAAAGAGCGCGTTGGAGCGATTCCGAGACATTCTGGAACGCTATACGTTTGTCGTGGAAAAAATTCAGACGGTTTCCGAGGCCATCAGCTTGGTTTTCGCGAGCGCGGCGCCGCTCGAAGCGGATGCCCGGTCAATGCCTTTGCCCGATAACAGCATTGACGGCGTCTTGTTCTCACCGCCCTACAGCTTTGCCATTGATTATCTGAAAAACGATTCGTTTCATCTCGGTTGCATGGGAATCGATATCGCATCCCTTCGGGCGCGGATGGTTGGTTTACGCGGAAAAGCACTCCGGGAAAAATATGATCTGTATGTTCAGGACATGGACCGGGTTTTGGCGGAATGCGCCCGCGTACTGAGGAAAGACCGGTTTTGTACGATCATCATCGGTACAAACGACAACCAGTTGAGCAAGGCGTTGAATATGCCGAAAGAGTCGGTCAAGGGGCTTCATCAGGTTATGGCCGATCTGGCCGCCGGGCATGGATTTTCGCTCGTTCGGATGCTGCCCAGGCAGATTTCGGGCATTGCGAACACGATGCGGAATGAATACATAGTTATTTTGCAGCGAATCTAAACAGAGGTCAAACTTAAAATGAACGCCGACATCTCAAACGACCCCAACCTGACCCTCTGCATCCTGGCCAGCGGAAGCAAGGGAAACGCCATTTATGTCTCCGACGGCGCGACGTCGCTGCTGATCGACGCCGGGCTTTCGGGGGTGGAGATCGAGCGGCGGATGCGGTCCCGGGGGCTTGATCCCACGACCCTGGACGCCATCCTGGTGACCCACGAGCACGCGGACCATGTCCGGGGGGTCGGGGTGCTCTCCCGCCGGTACGGCCTGCCGGTCTACATCAGCCCCGGAACCGACGGCGCGGCGTCCGGCCGGATGGGGAAGATCCGGGATGTCCGCCATTTCGAGTGCGGCCGGTCGTTCGCCGTCGACGATCTGACGGTCCATCCCTTCAGCACGTCCCACGACGCCAGCGATTCGGCGGGCTTCACGGTCACGCGAAACGGCGTCAAGATCGGCATCGCCACCGACCTGGGCATCCCCACTTCCGTGGTCCGGACCCACCTCAAAAACTGCGCCCTGCTGGTCCTGGAATCCAACCACGATCCGAAGATGCTCATGGAGGGCCCGTATCCCTGGCATCTGAAGCAGCGGGTCCGGGGCCGGACCGGCCATCTGGCGAACGAGGCGTCCCGGGACTTGCTTGGCGAACTGCGCCATGACCGCCTGGCCCATGTGGTGCTGGCCCATCTGAGCGAGGAGAACAACACCCCGGAAACGGCCCTGCGCGCCGTGGGACCGGCCCTTGGCCAGGGCCGCATCCGATTGTCCGTCGCGGCCCAGAACGCGTGCGGCGAGATCTTTCGGCTGTAAGTCTTTTTCCGGATTCGTTCTTGACATCCGTTTCCACATCCACTACTAAATATCGAGAATGTTTTTCAGTTTCACCAAACCGATGAATCTTTATCATCATTTGAAGGGGCGATGGAAACTAAACGATGGAAACCATGGGCATTGCTGGCGCCGTCCCTGAGCGCCGTTTTTTTCCTGCTGGTCATCCCCGTCTGTTTCGTGGTGGTCTACAGTTTTTGGCTGCGGTCCCCCTACGGGGCGGACATTCCGGCCTTTCAGTTCGGGAATTACGCCAAATTTTTTGACGATTTCTTTTACCCGTCCCTGCTGATCCGGACCATCCGGGTCGCCCTGGAGACCGTCGCCCTCTGCCTGGTGATGGGCTACATCCCGGCCTATTTCTTCTACCGGACCGAATCCCGCTTCAAACCCTTCCTGATGATCCTCATCATGCTGCCCTTCTGGATCAGCTTCATCATCCGGACCCTGAGCTGGATCAACATCCTGGGCGATTCGGGCCTGATCAACCACGTCCTGATGAAAATCGGGCTCTTCGACGCGCCCCTCCAGATGCTTTACAACGAGGCGGCGGTGCTCATGGGCCTGCTCCAGTACCTCCTGCCGTTTATGATCCTCAACATCTACGTCAGCCTTGACGGCATCGACAAAAGCCTGACCGAGGCGGCCAAAAGCCTCGGCTGCACCGAGTGGCAGGCCTTCAAAGAGGTGACGCTGCCCCTGAGCCTGCCGGGGGTCAGCGCGGGTTGCCTGCTGGTCTTCGTGCTGACCTGCGGGACCTATCTGCCGCCCATGATCCTGGGCGGACCGGGCAACGACATGATCGCCAACCTCATCTTCAAACGGATCGTCGGCACCCTCGACTGGCCATTCGGGTCGGCCCTGTCAACGATCCTGCTGGGCCTTTTGGGGGTCATCGTCTACACCTACAACCGGTACCTGGGCATCAACCAGATTTTCAAAAGCCTGCAATAGGATGTGATATGAAACTGCCATCCGGCTGGTCGCTGATCAAGATCTATACCCTGCTCATCTACGTGTGGATGTTCACGCCCATCGTGGCGGTGGTCCTTTTGTCCTTCAATCCCCAGCAGTTCGGGTCGTTTCCCATGGAGGGGTTCAGTTTCCGCTGGTATGTAAAGCTGGCCCAGAACGCCACCATTCTGGGGGCCTTCAAAAATTCCCTGGTGTTGGGCTCCCTCACGGCGGTCTTCGCCACGGCCATCGGCATCCCGGCCGCCATGGCCTTTGTCCGATATGAGTTTCGGGGCAAGGAGACCCTCAACACCCTGCTGCTGGCGCCCATCATGATCCCGGAAGTGGTCCTGGGCGTGGCCCTGCTGATTTTCATCCGGTGGCTCCAGCAACCCAAGAGCTTCGCCCTGTTGCTCATCGGGCATGTGGTGCTGACGCTGCCCTATGTGCTGCTGGTGGTCCAGGCCCGGTTGGTGGGCATCAAGAGGGAATACGAAGAGGCCGCCCAGACCCTGGGGGCCAGCCCGTTCCAGACCTTCTGGTCGGTCACGTTTCCGTTGCTGGCGCCGGCCATCTTCGCCGGAATGCTTTTTTCCTTCACGATATCCTTCGACGATGTGACCGCCACGCTCTTTTGGGCCACGGCCCAGAATCAGACGGTGCCGGTGAAGATTTTCGGGATGCTCCGAAACTCCATTAGTCCGGAAATCAACGCTCTGGGCGCGGTGATGATCTTATTGACCGTATCGCTGCCGCTGGCGGCGGGGTATGTGTCGCGGCGGTTCGCGCGGGGGA
>CAZZBE010000219.1:0-3742 GCA_964652715.1 uncultured Desulfobacteraceae bacterium | reverse complement strand
CATGGGAAAGAAGACGGAAGAAAACCTCGACAGGATGATGGATGCGTACCGCGAAGGGAAAGTGTCCCGTCGCGACTTCATGAAATACCTCGGAATCGCCGGGGCGGCGGCCGGGCTGGTCGGCGGCCCCTTCGGCATGGCCCGGAAGGCCTTCGGCGCCAAGTCGATCACGTTCCACAGCTGGGGCGGGTCCACGTCCGAGGCCCTGCGGAAATACGCCTTCGACCCCTTTACCAAAGAGACCGGCATCGAGGTGGTGGACGCCGCCTTCACCGGCATGGACGCGTTCCTCACCCAGGTCAAGGCCTCCTATCCGCCGGGCGGCGAGTTCAATCTCGCCCACCTCAGCGCCGTCTACGACTACGCCCGCTACAAGAACCTCGGGTTCAACTCGGTGCTGGATGAGAGCAAAATTCCGAATCTTCAAAACGTGCTGCCCAAGATGCTCGAAACCCTGCGGGCCATCACCGACGGCAATCTCTCGGCGGTCCCCTACGACTACGGCCAGACCGGCATCGCCTACAACACCAAGTACATCAGCAAGGAAAAAGCGGAAAAATTGGGCGCCTCCCTCCTCTGGGACAAGGAGTTGAAGGGCAAGCTGGGCAGCTGGGGCGGCGATTTCCGCACCAACATTTGGTACGCGGCCCTCCACACCAACCAGAGTCCCAACAACATCACCAACCTGAACGCCGTCTGGAACGCCCTGCGGGAACAGCGGGAGATGGTCAAGAAATACTGGGCCTCCGGCTCCGAGCTGATGAGCCTGCTGGCCAACGACGAAGTCTACGCCACCGTTGCCTGGTCCGGCCGCGTGGCCAATCTCCAGGCGGAAGGCCATTCCATCGGCTACCTGGCGCCGCCCAATACCTATTCCTGGATGGAGTACATGTACGTCCTCAAGGGCACCGACATGGAAGTGGCCCAGAAGCTCCTCAACTTCATGCTGGAACCCGAACCGGCCATCGCCGTGGCCGAAGGCCAGAAGTATCCGCCGAGCCTCGATCCGCGGAAGATCGACATGCCCGAATCGATCCAGAACCTGCCGGCCTTCGATCCCACCGGCACCCTGGACGGTTACCTGTTCGCCGACCCCGAGTACTGGAACAGCCACCAGCTCGAGTGGACCGAGAAATGGGACCGGATCAAGGCGGGGGCCTAAGAACCTAACCCCCCCGGCCCCCCTTCCCTGAGAGGGAAGGGGGGAGATCGACAAGTGAGCGTCTCACCGATAGATGAAACGCCAACTATTTCGTCACCCCCTCTCCTCTCAGGGGAGGGGGCCGGGGGGAGGGGTTTTTGCTCAGCCATCCACTATGATTGTTTTTAGGGGAGAGTGATATTTTGGAAAAGGAGAAAGATCCCGGCCTGGTTCAGTTCAGAGGGGTGATGAAACGGTTCGGCGAGGTGCTGGCCGTTGAAAAAACCGATCTGGACATCCCCGAAGGCTCTCTGGTCACGCTTCTGGGGCCGTCCGGCTGCGGCAAGACCACCCTGCTGCGGATGGTGGCGGGCCTGGAATCGCCCACCGAGGGCGACATCTACATCAAGGGCAACCGGATCAACGATGTGCCGATCCACAAGCGGAACCTCGGTATGATTTTCCAGAATTACGCCCTGTTCCCCCATAAAACCATTTTCGACAATGTCGCTTTCGGGTTGAAATACCGGAACATTCCCAAGGACAAGATCAAGGAGAAGGTGTCCCGGGCCCTGGAGATGGTCCGCCTGCCGGGGGTGGAGAACCGGATGCCGTCCCAGCTCTCCGGCGGCCAGCAGCAGCGGATCGCCCTGGCCCGGGCCATCGTCATCGAGCCGGACGTCCTGCTTATGGACGAGCCGCTGTCGGCCCTGGACGAAAACCTGCGGGAGGAGATGCGGATGGAGATCGACAACATCCAGCGGATGCTCGGGGTCACCAGCATCTTCGTCACCCACGACCAGCGCGAGGCCCTGTCCATGTCCGACAAGATCGTGGTCATGGAGGGGGGCAAAAAGCAGCAGGAAGGCGGGCCGGAGGAGGTCTACAACAACCCGGTCAACCATTTCGTGGCGGACTTCCTGGGCCATTCCAACTTCGTGGACGGCGTGATCCAGGGCCGGGACGGCGAGGGATTTCGCGTCAAGCTCGAAGACGGCAACGAACTCATGGCGGAAAATGTCGGCGACTGGCGCGAGGGCGACGCCGTGGAGGTGGTGGTGCGCGCCCAGAAGCTCGATATCGTCCACAGGGATGCTCACCAAACCGACGACCTGGTCAACTGCTTTTTCGGCAAGGTTAAGGAACGCAGCTACATGGGCGGCGAAGTCAGCTATTTCGTGGAGCTGGAAAACGGCACGGTGATCCACGTCATCGGCATCGTAAAGACCAAGCCGTTTCGCCGGGGCGACCCGGTGGCGGTGACCGTGCCGCCGAGGCATTGTAAGTTGTTGCGGAAAGAGGAGCGATGAGCGATGACCCAAAGCAATCTCTGAAATATGCAAAGGATCATCTGGAGCGGGTGCAAAACGCTTGGGATGATCCCACGGATTGGTCAGACCTTTCGATATGAGGAATATGTTGACGCAGTGTCTCGATTAATTGAAGGTGGAGAGAGTAAAAATGTTGACTGAAAGCCTGTCAATAAAAAACGCTGATTTTCCGCCGCAAATTTTGCATGGCATTCAGCGATGGCCAAGCGAAGCGTCAAGAAATTGGGTTGAGCGATTTATAGCGCTTAATGTTTCTAATAAGCAAGTCATTGCGGTCATTGCATTTGGTTCCTGCATCAGAGATGTTTCTTATAGCGCCGATGTGGACTTGCTCATCATATATTCCGACCAAAAACCTGAGATTTCTCCACCTATCGAAGTTGATGTAAGAGCGTATAAAAAGAACGACGTTGGGTCGCTGATAAACAAAGGCAATGAAGTTCTAGGGTGGTCAATCCGATATGGAATTGTTTTGCATGAAAAAAACCGGTATTGGACCGCGCTTTGCAATAGATGGCGAGACCGCCTGCCGCTGCCATCGGCGGACGAAGCGCTAAAACGAGCTGAAAGATCGAAAAATCTGCTTGAAGATCTCGAAAAAATAGGCGATGAAGAGGCTATTGAAGAGCAGCAACTTACAATGTTCACTCAGCTTGCTCGCGTGCATTTGATTAATTCCGGCATTTTCCCAATATCTCGCCCTGAATTGCCCATGCAATTAAAATCCGTTGGCGAGGAAAAAATATCAAACAAATTATCAAAGCTCATCGCTAAAAGATATATCTGACATATTGATCTCAACAAAGCCTGAAATTATCAGCAACCGCGAGACTACCAAACCGACGATGAGGTCAACTGTTTTCGGCAAGATCAAGGAACGCATCTACATGGGCGGCGAGGTGAGTTACTTCGTGGAGCTGGAAAACGGCACGGTGATCCACATCATCGGCATCGTAAAGACCAAGCCGTTTCGCCGGGGAGACCCGGTGGCGGTGACCGTGCCGCGGCGGCATTGTAAGTTGTTGCGGAAAGAGGAGTAGGATTTCAGTGGTATAACGATGTTTTAATCTCTTTTGTGAAAATGGAGCCTCGTATACGGGAGGTCCTGATCAACAAAATCAGATATCCTCAGCCATGCGCGGTTTTGCATGGCTGATTTCTTTTGTCGGATAGCATTCAAATCGTTATGATGGCCGTCTTGAGCGATAAAGTCCGACTGTCGGATAATATCCTAAATTGAATGTTGTTCGACTTTTTGTTGTCGGGCTTA
>CAZZBE010000218.1:0-7929 GCA_964652715.1 uncultured Desulfobacteraceae bacterium | reverse complement strand
CCAAGGCGTATGAAGACCGGGGCGGCATTGAGGGACAGCGAGCATCGGTTTTCCATTGTCTTTAACAAGGCCCCTTTCGCTCTTGCCCTGACGAGAATGCCGGAGGAGGTCATCGTGGATGCCAATGACGGGTTCATGCAGCTTTTTGAATACAAACATTTTTTACCGCCATTGCGGCGGCAGCGAGGAAACCGCAAATGAAAATATGGCCGGGGCACCCTTATCCGCTCGGCGCCGTCTTCGACGGCGCCGGCACCAATTTTTCTCTGTTCGCCGAGATCGCCGAACGGGTCGAACTCTGTCTGTTCGACGAAAACGACCAGGAGACGCGCGTCGATCTGCCGGAGGTGACGGGATATTGCTGGCACGGATATCTGCCGGCGATCCAGCCCGGGCAGCGGTACGGTTACCGGGTCCACGGCCCCTGGGACCCGGCCGGCGGCCACCGCTGCAATCCGGCCAAACTGTTGATCGACCCTTACGCCAAGGCGATCGATGGTCAGGTCCGGTGGGATGAAGCGGTCTTTCCCTACCGGTTCGATGGGGGCCCCGACGAGCGCAGCGACAGCGACAGCGCGCCCTTCATGCCGCGATGCGTGGTGCATCAGCCGCATTTCGACTGGAACGGCGACCGGCGCCTGCAAATCCCCTGGCACGAAACCATCATCTACGAGGCCCACGTCAAAGGGCTCACCGCCGACCATCCGGACATCCCGCCCGAACTTCGGGGCACTTACGCGGGCCTGGCCCAACCCCCGATCATCGATCATTTCAAAACGCTTGGCGTCACGGCGGTGGAGCTGATGCCGATTCATTCCTTCATCCACGACAAACATCTGGTGGACCGGGACCTGCGAAACTACTGGGGGTACAATTCCATCGGCTTTTTCGCCCCCCACGGCGAGTATGCGTCCGAGACGCTGCCCGGCGCCGCGGTGGCCGAATTCAAGCAGATGGTCAAGGCGTTTCATCAGGCCGGAATCGAGGTGATTCTGGATGTGGTTTACAACCACACGGCCGAAGGGAATCATCTCGGCCCGATGCTTTGTTTCAAAGGAATCGACAACGCCTACTACTACCGACTCACCGACGATCGACGCTACTACATGGACTACACCGGCACCGGCAACAGCATGCACATGCGCAATCCCCATGTGCTGCAACTTCTCATGGACTCCCTGAGATACTGGGTGCTGGAGATGCATGTGGACGGCTTCCGCTTCGACCTGGCGTCCACTCTGGCCAGGGAGCTGCACGATGTGGACCGGTTGTCGGCGTTTTTCGACCTCATCCAGCAGGATCCCGTGATCAGCCAGGTCAAACTCATCGCCGAGCCCTGGGATGTGGGCGAAGGAGGGTATCAGGTCGGCAACTTCCCGCCGGTCTGGACCGAGTGGAACGGCAAATACCGCGACTGCGCGCGGGATTTCTGGCGGGGCGAGGACCAGACCCTGGCCGAGTTCGCGGCCCGGTTTACCGGCAGTTCCGATCTCTACGAAAACACCTCCCGCCTCCCCTACGCCAGCATCAATTTCATCACCGCCCACGACGGATTCACATTAAACGATCTGGTTTCCTACAACGAAAAGCACAACGCGGCCAACGGCGAGGACAACAACGACGGGGAAAGCCACAACCGCTCCTGGAACTGCGGGGCGGAAGGGCCGACGGACGACCCGGCGATCGGTGGGTTGAGAGACCGCCAGAAGCGGAATTTTATGGCCGCGCTGCTCCTTTCCCAGGGCGTGCCCATGTTGCTGGGGGGCGATGAAATCGGCCGCACCCAGGGCGGCAACAACAACGCCTATTGTCAGGACAACGAGATTTCATGGTACGATTGGGCGCATGTCGACGAAGATCTGCTTGACTTCTGCCGGCGACTCATCCGGTACCGGAAAGACCACCCGGTTTTTCGCCGGCGGCGGTGGTTCCAGGGCGTCCCCATTCATGGGAGCGACGTTGAAGACATCGCCTGGTTCACCCTGGAAGGCGAGAGGATGGCCGAGGAGGACTGGGAAACGGGGTTTGCCAAATCCCTGGGGGTCTTTTTGAACGGGGAAACCATTCCGAATCCCAATCCCCGGGGCGAACCGGTCCAAGACGATCATTTTTACATTATTTTCAATGCGCACCATGAACCCCTGGATTTCAGGCTGCCGCCCGCCGAATGGGGCGAGCGCTGGGTGAAGGAACTGGATACCGCCGCCGGTTGGGTGGAAACAGAAGAAATGTTCGGGGCCGGAGATCCGATGACCGTTGAATCTCGCAGCCTGGTGGTGTTGCGCCATGAATCCTGAACCGATCGCAACCTATCGGGTGCAGTTGCGGCCCGGCTTCGGCTTCGACCAGGCCGCCGACCTTGTTCCCTATCTGGCCGACCTCGGCGTCAGCCACCTCTATGCGTCCCCTTATTTGCAGGCGGCCGCCGGCAGCGCCCACGGCTACGACGTCGTCGATCCGAGCCGGGTGAACGAGGAACTTGGCGGGGCCGGGGCGCACGCCCGGCTCTGCGAGACCTTGAAAGCCGCCGGACTCGGCCAAATGGTGGACATGGCGCCCAACCATATGGCCATTTCGGGGAGACAGAACCCCTGGTGGTGGGATGTGCTGGAAAACGGGCCGTCCAGCCGATATGCGGACTATTTCGACGTCGATTGGGCCGCATCCGAGGAGCGCTGGCCCAACAAGGTGCTCTTGCCGGTTCTGGGGGATCATTATGGCCGCATTCTCGAGGAGGGCGGGTTGCGGTTGTCCCACGAAGGGGGCGCTTTTATGCTGCACTACGAGGACCAGGTGTTTCCCCTGGACCCTTCCAGCCTTGCGGGGGTGTTGAGCGGCGCGGCCGAATCATGCGGATCGGAAACCCTTGCTTTTCTGGCGGAAAGCCATGCCCGGCTGCCCCGGCCCGCCGTCGCGGCGCGCCCGGCGGCGGCGTGCCGTCACCGGGACAAAACCGTTCTTTCGAATCTGCTGGCAAGGCTTTGCCGGGAGACGCCGAAAGCGGCGGCGGCCATAACCGCTGAGGTCGATCGTCTGAACCGGCATCCCGATGCGGTGGATTCTCTGATCGATCAGCAGAACTACCGGCTGGCGTTTTGGCGCACGGCGAACCGGGATCTCGGTTACCGGCGCTTTTTCGACATAAAGGACCTGGCGGGATTGCGGGTGGAGGATATCGAGGTGTTTCGCGCCGCCCATGCCCTGCCGATGGCGTGGTTTCAGAAGGGATGGGTGCAAGGGTTTCGCATCGATCATCCGGACGGCCTGCGGGACCCGGCCGAATATTTCCGCCGATTGAACGAGGCGTGCCCCGGCGCCTGGATTGTTGCGGAAAAAATCCTCGAATCCGATGAAAAATTGCCGTCGGACTGGCCCGTCGCCGGGACCACCGGATACGATTTCCTGAACCGCTTGGGCGGCGTTTTCATAAACCCCCGGGGCGAAGAGGAAATGACCCGGATTTATGAAGACTTTACCCGGCAGCGGGTCGATTTCGCCGCTTTGATCACCGACTGCAAGCGCCAGGCGCTCGAGACGCTTTTTGGCAGCGAGATCAGCCGGCTCGCCAGTCTTTTCGTGGATATCTGCGAACGCCATCGGCAGCACCGGGACTACACCCGGCAAGAGCTGCGCGATGCCCTTTGCGAGACCGCGGTTTATTTCCCTGTTTACCGGTCCTATGTTTCCGCGGCACGGAACGTCGCCGGCCGGCGGGACGAACATTGGGTTGGCGAAGCCATCGAAAGGGCCGCTGCCCAACGCGCCGACCTGGACCCGGAGCTTTTCCTGTTTTTAAAACATCTGCTGCTTCTCCGCATCCCCGGCCCGCTGGAAGGCGAACTCGCCATGCGGTTTCAACAACTGACCGGTCCGGCAATGGCCAAAGGCGTAGAAGATACGGCATTTTATCGTTTTCACCGGCTGATTGCGCTCAACGAGGTCGGCGGCAATCCGGATCGCTTCGGACTTTCCATCGAGCACTTTCACGAATTTTGCGCCGCCGCCCAGGCGGAACGTCCGCTGACGCTTCTGGCATCCACGACCCATGATACCAAAAGGAGCGAGGACGTTCGCGCCCGGTTGTCGGTGCTTTCGGAAATTCCCGAATTATGGGGTCAAACGGTGAAACGGTGGGCCGGCCGCAACCGTCGTCATCGTCGGTCGGACAGTCCCGACGGCAATGCCGAATACGTGTTCTATCAAACGCTGGTCGGCGCCTGGCCCATCGATTCGACGCGCATGACGGCCTACATGGAAAAGGCGGCCAGAGAGGGCAAGACGCATACCTCATGGACCCGTCCAAACGAGGACTACGAGAAGGATTTGCGGGTTTTTATTGCCGCGGTGATGCAAGACGATGCATTTATAGCCGACCTTCAAGAGTTTGTGGCCTCTGTCGTTCATCCCGGCCGGATCAACAGCCTGTCGCAAACGCTGATCAGACTCACGGCGCCGGGCGTTCCGGATATCTACCAGGGAACCGAACTTTGGGATTTGAGCCTGGTGGATCCCGACAACCGACGCCCCGTGGATTTTGCGTTGCGCCGGCGTCTGCTGGCGGAAATGCTCCGCCTTTCGCCGGACGACATTCTGGCGCGGATGGATGAAGGTCTGCCCAAGCTGTTCACGATCCGTCAGGCCCTGCATCTGCGCCACAAACGTCCTGAACTCTTCGGTCCCGAAGGCGCATACCGTCCTTTGCACGCCGGGGGGGAAAAGGCCGATCATGTGATTGCGTTCATGCGCGGGGCCGACGTCATTACGGTGGCGCCGAGGTGGCCGGTTAGCCTCAACGGCGACTGGGCCGATACGGAGGTGGAATTGCCGGCCGGACGCTGGCGAAACCTTCTGAGCGGGGAAAATGAACCGGGAGGCGCGGTCAGGCTTGCGAGACTGCTGTCCCGCTTCCCCCTGGGGCTGTTGATTCGGGAGGAGGGGGGGCAGGGCGGATGACCGAAATTCGCGTATGGGCGCCGAACGCCCGACAGGTGGTGATTGAAAGCCAAAACCGAACGGTGAACATGGCGCGGAACCCGGCCGGTTGGTGGACCGCGGAAGCGCCTTTCATCTGCCACGGCGTTGATTATGCGTTCCGCATCGACGGCGAGGGGCCCTTTCCGGACCCCCGCTCCGGGTGGCAGCCGGAAGGGGTCCACGGGCCGTCGCGATGGGTGGATCATGCCGACTTTGCCTGGTCCGACGATCAATGGCGACAGCCCCCGATGGGATCGGCCGTCATCTATGAAATGCATGTGGGCACATTCACGGCGGAGGGCGGCTTCGAATCGGCCATCGAATGCGTCGACTATCTGGCGGATCTTGGCATCACCCACTTAGAGCTGATGCCGGTGGCCGAGTTTTCAGGCGCGCGCGGATGGGGCTATGACGGGGTCGATCTCTATGCGCCCCATCACGCCTACGGCGGCCCCGAGGGGCTGAAACGGCTGGTGGACGCCTGCCACCAGCGGGGATTGGCGGTTTTGCTCGATGTGGTCTACAATCACCTCGGGCCGGCCGGCAACTATCTGGAACGGTTTGGTCCTTACTTCACCGATCGTTACGCCACGCCATGGGGTCAGGCGGTCAACCTGGATGGACCCGGCAGCGACGAGGTGCGGCGGTTTTTTATCGACAATGCGCTGATGTGGTTGAGGGATTATCATATGGACGGCCTGCGCGTCGACGCCGTGCATGCCATCGTGGACACCTCGGCCATCCATTTTCTGGAGCAACTCGCCGCTGAAGTGAAGCAATTGGAAGCCCACCTGGGGCGATCCCTGATTCTGATCGCCGAGAGCGATCTCAACGACCCCCGCGTGGTGCGGTCCCCCGAACTGGGGGGATATGGATTCGACGCCCAGTGGAACGAAGATTTTCATCATGCCCTTCACGCCGTTTTGACCGGCGAGAGGGAGGGTTACTATCAGGATTATGGGGCAATAGCGGACCTGGCGAAAGCGCTCACCAGGGGATTCATATATGATGGATGTTACTCCCTTCATCGCCGCCGTCGCCATGGTCGGCCCGCAACGGGCCTGTCCGGCCATCGGTTCGTGGGCTGTCTTCAAAACCACGACCAGGTGGGCAACCGCGCGATGGGTGAACGGATCAGCCATTTGCTTCCGCCGGAACGCCTGAAACTGGGCGCGGCCCTGGTGATGACGGCCCCTTTCATACCGATGTTGTTCCAGGGGGAGGAGTGGGCCGCTTCGGCGCCCTTCCTCTATTTTACCGACCACCAGGACCCTGAACTGGGCGAGGCCGTGAAACAGGGGCGACGGGATGAATTCGCCGCTTTCGGCTGGGAAGCCGACGCCATTGCCGACCCCCAGTCCGAAGACGCGTTCCTGCGGTCCCGGCTGGATGGGGTGGAATTCGACAAGCCGCCGCATGCCGAGATGTTTGAATGGCACCGCGCCCTCATCGACCTCCGCCGACGACTGCCGGCGCTTCAGGACGGGCGAATGGAACAAACGACCGTGGACTTCGATGAAGCGGCGCAATGGCTGATGATGGCCCGCGGATCGGTGCTGGTCGTGGTCAATTTCGCCAATGAGGCGCAAACGATTCCATTGACCGGCTGTTCGCGGAAGACCCTTCTGTTGTCCTCTGGAGAAGGGGTCGTTCTGGAGGATGGGGCGATTTCCATGCCTTCGAATATCGCGGCGATTTTGAAAGACGAAAGAAATGATGCCTTCAACATCTCTTGATGCCCCGCATCCAAAGGGGACAGGGGCGGAAACAAGGGACTTTTTATCCAATCGGAAAGGAGATAGGAAATGGAAAGTCGGGACGCGTATGTGAAAAAAATGCAGGCCAAACTGGATGAATGGAACGCCGACATCGCCAAACTGGAAGCCAAGGCCCAAGGGGCGAAAGCGGACGCGCAGGCCGGGTACAACCAGCAGATCGAAAATCTGAAAAGCAAGCGGGAAGAGGCCGCCGGGAAGCTTAAAGAGATGCAATCCGCCGGAGACGACGCATGGGAAGATCTTAAAGCGGGGGTTGAAATGGCCTGGGACTCTCTCGGCAGCGCCGTAACGTCCGCCTCTTCCCGATTTAAATAACCCTTATCGATGTCGAAACGATCTCCCGGTTGACGATGCCCGTCGCCGGGGGATTTGTTTCCGGACCGGCCGGGAAATGTTCAAATCCTTTGCAAGCCTTTCACTGCCAAATCGGCTCCATGGACTTTTTCAACGCAAACCGTCCATCAATCCCGTCGCCAAAACGTCAATTCAGATCCATTCCCTGCCGACAATCGAGCGGGTTCTCGAAGGTCCCGAAAGCCTTCCGGGACATGTGGCCCGCTTCTTTCTCCCGAAGCCCCTCGAAACCGATGAACTCCTCGTCGGGCGAAAGACGGAGTTAGAGCAACTCGACGACGCCGTGGGGAGCTGGTCCGACGGCAATCCCACCAGCGCGATTTTGGTGGGGCCGCGGGGCAGCGGGAAGACGAGCCTGATCAACTGTTTTCTGCGGCGGCATTCCTCTGCACACAAGATGATTCGACGGCGTCTGGAAAAAAGATTGAGGACCGAAACGAACGTTCGGGCGTTTTTTTGCGGACTGTTTCAAATCGATGGCACGGGGCAGGATGTTGAAACCTTGATTGAACAACTGATTCAGGCGGAATCCCGAATGGTTGTCCTTGAAGGCGTCCACAACCTTCTTCTTCGGGTCGTCGGCGGGCGAAAATCCGCTGAACTTTTTTTTTACATTCTGATGCGCACCCGACAGCGGCATTGCTGGCTGCTTTCCTGCCGCCGCCTGCCATGGGACAACATGGACTGGCTTTTCGGCGCTTCGCACTATTTTTCACATGTGATCCCGGTGGATACCCTGTCGCAGGACAATCTGCGGGAAGCCCTGGCGGCAAGGCTGGAAAAATGCGGCGTTGAGGCGAAGTTTCGCGATTCCAAACCGGAA
>CAZZBE010000217.1:0-7943 GCA_964652715.1 uncultured Desulfobacteraceae bacterium | reverse complement strand
CGCCGCCGTTTCCATGACCGCTCTTTTTTTAATTCTGGCCCGGTTTTAATTCTGGCCCGGCTTCCGCTTCCGCCGTCGCCGTTTCCGCTTTTTCTTCGGCTTTTTGGCGTCGGTTTTTTCCAGGACCTCGATGATCGCCTCCCCGAAGGCGTCGATCTGCCAGTGCCGGATGTCCTCCACTTCGGCCAGTTCCGCCCTCGTTTTGGGGTTCCGGACGGCGATGGCCGAGATCAGGGCCTTGTTGAGCACGATGGAGGGGTCCAGGGAGAGGGATCCGGCCTTTTCGTCCCGCCAGAGTTTCAGCATCCGCACCCGCTCCGGCGCCCTGGGAGGGACGGCGGGGGCCCGCTTCCGGGGATAGACCGGCAGGTCCTCGTCGGCGGTGTCGAGGCCCTGTCGGACGACCGCCGCCAGCCCCTCGCCGTACATGCGGATCTGCTTTTCGCTGAGGACGCCGAGCATGGAGAGCTTTTTGACCGAAAGGGGGCGGGATTTGGCGATCTCCAGGATGGCCTTGTTGCTGAAGATCTTGAAAGGGGGCCGGTCCTTCCGCTCGGCTTCGGTCGCCCGGAGCCGCAACAGCCCCTCCAGGACGGCCAGGCTCCGGGGCCGGAGCCGGCCGGCGCCCTTGAAGCGGAGAAAGAGCGGCTCCCCGTCGTGATCCGGATACCGGACCGATTTCAGGAGCCGGCATTCCTCCCGGACCCATTCCAGCCGGCCCCGATCCCGGAGTTCGGCTTCCAGTCTTTCGGCCAGGGGGATGAGATGGGTCACGTCCATGGCCGCGTAGTCGATCATCTCCTGGGGCAGGGGCCGCCTGGACCAGTCCTTTTTCTGGAACCGTTTGTCCAGGGCGACGCCGAAGAAGTTGTGGAGCACCGGCTCCAGGCCCGTCTCCTTCATCCCCAGAAACCGGCAGGCGATCTGGGTGTCGAAAAGGTGCTCCACCTCGATGCGGAAGTCCCGGTACAGGGACCGGATGTCGTAGTCGGCCCCGTGAAGGACCTTCCGGACCCCGGGATCGGCGAACACCGGTCGGAGGGCGGAAAGATCCGGGACACTGAGGGGATCAATGACCACCTTTTCCGATTCGGTCCCCATCTGCACAAGGCAGACCTTCTCCCGGAAATGGTACATGGAGTCGGCCTCCAGATCCACCGCGATCCGCTCCTCCCCTTTCAACCGCTCCGCGAACGACGCCAGCCCCGCTTCGGTGTCGATGACGCGGTACCCAAGCCCATTGTTATCCTTCATTTTAGTCTTGACCCGACTCCCTGTTTCCCATAAGTGTTGTTGTTCTAATTTTTCAGGATGTGCTTTGTCAATCCATAAACGTTTCGGCAACCGAATCCATATCGACAGCATCTGGTGAATAAAACAATGATCAATATCACATTTCCCGATGGAACTCAAAAGCGTTACGACAATCCGCCCACGGGCCTGGACGTGGCCCGGGGCATATCCGAAGGGCTGGCCCGCGACTGCGTGGCCATGGAGGTCAACGGCCGGCGCATGGACCTCGACGCCCCCATCGACGAAGACGCCGATATCCGCCTCATCACCACCAAGGACCCCGAGGCCCTGACGATCATGCGCCACACCGCGGCCCACGTCATGGCCCAGGCCATCCTCCGGCTCTACAAGGACGCCAAACCGACCATCGGCCCGGTGGTGGAGGACGGGTTTTACTACGACATCGACATGGAACCCATCTCCGAGGACGACTTCCCCGAAATCGAGGCCGAGATGAAGAAAATCGTCTCGGAGAAAATGCCGGTCCGCCGGCGGGAGGTCTCCAAGGCCGAGGCCAAGGAATTCTACCTCAACGAACCCTACAAGCTGGAGATGATCTCCGACCTGCCCGACGGCACGATCTCCTTTTACGAGCAGGGGGAGTTCACCGACCTGTGCCGCGGCCCCCACGCGCCCCACACGGGGTTCGTCCGGGCCTTCAAGCTTCTGAAGACCTCGGGCGCCTACTGGCGGGCCGACCAGAACCGGGAGCAGCTCCAGCGGATCTACGGCACCGCCTTTTTCGACAAAAAAGACCTCAAACGGTATCTCCACTTCCTGGAGGAGGCCAAAAAGCGGAACCACCGGAAGCTGGGCGAAGCCCTGGATCTTTTCAGCTTTCACGACGAAGCGCCCGGGATGCCCTTTTTCCACGCCAGGGGGATGACCGTCTGGAACGCCCTCCTCGACTACTGGCGGGAGGAACACCGGAACGCCGGGTACGTGGAGACCAAGACCCCCATCATCCTGCGCAAGGAACTCTGGGAACAAAGCGGCCACTGGGAGAACTACCGGGAGAACATGTACTTCACCGACATCGACGAAGCCGAGTACGCGGTGAAACCCATGAACTGCCCCGGCGGCATGCTCATCTACGGATCCACCCGTCACTCCTACCGGGAGCTGCCCATCCGGGCCGCGGAGATCGGCCTGGTTCACCGCCACGAACTCTCGGGGGTCCTGTCCGGGCTCTTCCGGGTCCGGGCCTTTCACCAGGACGACGCCCACATCTTCATGACCCCGGAGATGATCGAGGACGAGATCGTGGGGGTCCTCCGGCTGGTGGAACGGATGTACGCGACCTTCGGTTTGGGCTTCCACCTGGAACTCTCCACCCGCCCGGAAAAATCCATCGGCACGGACGCGGCGTGGGAGACGGCCACCGACGGCCTGCGGTCCGGACTGGAAACCTACGGCGCCGATTACAAAATCAACGAAGGGGACGGCGCCTTCTACGGCCCCAAGATCGACGTCCACATCAAGGACGCCCTGGCCCGGACCTGGCAGTGCGGCACCATCCAGCTCGACATGTCCCTGCCGGACCGGTTCGACCTGGGCTATATCGGTTCGGACAACGAAAAGCACCGGCCGGTGATGGTCCACCGGACGATCCTGGGCTCCATCGAACGGTTCATGGGAATTCTCATCGAGCATTTCGGCGGCAAGTTCCCCCTCTGGCTGGCCCCGGTCCAGGTCTCCCTGCTGCCCATCAACGACGACCTGGCCCCCTACGCCGAAGAGGTGAGCGCCAAATTCCGGGCCGCCGGCCTCCGGACCGAGGTGGACAGCCGCACCGAAAGCCTCAACCGGAAGGTGCGGGAGGCCCAGCTGGCCAACATCCCCCTGATCCTGACCATCGGCGCCAGGGAAAAGGACGCCGGCACGCTGGCCGTGCGGACCCTGGACGGGAAGGTGACCCACGGCCTCACCCACGAATCGTTCCTCAACCGGGTGTTCGACCACATCACCCACCGGCGGCTGGAGACGGTGATTTTTTCATGATTTTAAGGATAAATCTGAATCTATTTGGGGCCGCCCGGCATTGCCGCGCGGGAGTGAACTCCCACGCTACTATGTGTCGTCCCTACGGGACTAAAATTGCAAAAAATGTCCTGTAGGGACATCATAAAATAGCGTGGGGATTCATCCCCTCGCGGCAAAAGGCGAGCGCGCCATTGGAATAACGACATAACGATAATGGAGAGACTCTCTTTTCGGGCCTGGGCGTCGGCCCTCCTGCCGCCGCTGCTCTACTGCGGGGCGATCTTCCTGCTTTCGGCCATGCCGAACCCGCACATTCCCGGGCCGGACGTGCCGTACCGGGACAAGATCCTCCATGTGCTGCTCTACACGCCCCTGGGGGCATTGTTCAACCGGATGCTCCACGGACTCGGATGGCCCCGGACGGCGGCGGCCCGGATCTGGATCGGCGTGCTCCTGACCGGGCTTTACGGGGTGGGCGACGAGATGCACCAGGCCCTCGTGCCCAACCGCACCCCCAGCCCGGCCGACGCGGCGGCCGATTTCACCGGGGCCCTCATCGGGGCCGCCGGATACGAGGCCCTGCGAAAAAACGGCTTTCCCGCCATCCCGGCAATTAGCCGATTGACAAAATGGCGATATTTTTTTAAAAACAGGTAGCGCGTCGAAAGGGCGCCGCCCGACGGGCGCTGATAAACATTAGAATCCTGACGGAGGAAAACCGACCATGGACCCAGAGAACACCCTGACCATCAATGGAAACGTCCTTCCCTTTTCGCCGGGAGAGACGATCCTCGATGTGGCCCGCGAACACGACATCGATATACCGACCCTCTGCCATCTCAAGGGCGCGACCCCCACCGGCGAATGCCGGATGTGCGTGGTGGAAGTGGAGGGGGCCCGCAGCCTGCTGACCGCCTGCACCGCCCCGGCCGGCAACGGCATGGTCGTTTACACCGAATCGCCCAAGGTGGTGGCGTCCCGAAAAATGCTGCTCAAGCTGCTGCTGGCTTCGGGCAACCACAACTGCGCGGCCCGGGGCTCCGACGACCGCGACTGGACCCAGTTCCAGCTCGACGTCCACGCCGACGACAGCAGCCCCGAACTCTGTCCCACCTGGGGCGACTGCCGGCTCCAGGAACTGGCCTACCGGTACCAGGTCACCGGCGAGCAGTTCCCCAGAACCGACGTCCCCTACCCCATGGAGACGGTCAACCCCTTCATCGTCCGGGACTTCTCCCGGTGCATCAAGTGCGGCCGCTGCATCCAGGCCTGCTGCGACGTTCAGGTCAACAACGCCATCAGCTTCGGCTACCGCGGCGCCGACGCCAAGGTGGTGGCCGCCGGCGACCGGCCCCTGAAGGATTCCGACTGCGTCTTCTGCGGCGAGTGCGTCCAGGCCTGCCCGGTGGCGGCCCTGGTGGAAAAAGACGTTCGGTACCACGTCCGGCCCTGGGAAACGAAAAAAGTCCGCACCACCTGCTCCTACTGCGGCGTGGGATGCCAGTTCTACCTCCATGTGAAGGACAACCAGGTGGTCAAAGTCACCGGCGTCGAGGACGTGGCGCCCAACTACGGCAGCCTCTGCGTCAAAGGACGGTTCGGCTTCAACTTCGTCTCCTCCCCGGACCGGCTCACCGCGCCGCTGATCAAGGAAAACGGCGAATTCCGTGAAGCCTCCTGGGACGAGGCCCTGGACAAGGTGGCCGAGAACTTCACCCGGATCAAAAACGATCACGGCCCCGACGCCTTCGGCGTGCTCACCTCGGCCCGGATCTCCAACGAAGAGAACTACATCGCGCAGAAGTTCACCCGGGCGGTCCTCAAGACCAACTCGGTGGACCACTGCGCCCGTCTCTGACACAGCTCCACGGTGGCCGGTCTGGCCGCCGCGTTCGGCAGTGGCGCGATGACGAACACCATCGCCGACATCGAAGAGGCGGAGGTGATCCTCATCACGGGCTCCAACACCACGGAGAACCACCCCGTCATCTCCTCTTCCGTCAAACGGGCCGTCAAGTTCCGGGGGGCCCGGCTCATCCTGGTGGACCCCCGGCGGATCAAGATCGCCGCCTTCGCCCACAAGTGGCTCCGCCAGAACCTGGGAACCGACGTGGCCTGGATCAACGGGATGATGCACGTTATCATTAAAGAGGATCTCCACGACAAGAAATTCGTGGAAGAGCGGACCGAAGGGTTCGAAGAACTGAAGCAAAAGGTGGAAACGTTCACGCCGGAGTATGTGGAAGAGATCACCGGAATTCCGGCCCAGGATCTCGTCGACGCGGCCCGGATCTATGCGTCCGCCAAAAACGCGTCCATCCTCTACTGCATGGGGATCACCCAGCACACCACGGGCACCGACAACGTCAAGTCCCTGGCCAACCTGGCCATGCTTTGCGGCAACATGGGCATCCGGGGCGGCGGGGTCAACCCGCTCCGGGGCCAGAACAACGTCCAGGGCGCCTGCGACCTGGGCGGCCTGCCCAACGTCTTCACCGCCTACCAGCCGGTCACCAACCCGGACAACGTGGCCAGGATGGAAAAAGCCTGGGGCGTCACGGGGATGTCCGACAAAATGGGGCTGAAGGTGACCGAGATGCTGCCCAAGGCCCACAGCGGCGAGTTGAAGTCCCTCTACATCATCGGTGAAAATCCCCTGGTCTCCGACCCGGATCTCAACCACGCCGAAGCCAGCATCAAGAACCTCGATTTCCTGGTGGTCCAGGACATTTTCCTCACCGAGACCGCCCAGCTGGCCGACGTGGTCCTGCCCTCGGCCTGCTTTGCGGAAAAAGACGGCACATTTTCCAACACCGAACGCCGGGTCCAGCGGATCCGCAAGGCCGTGGACCCGCCCGGAGAAGCCTGGGACGACTGGAAGATCACCTGCGAGATCGCCAAACGCATGGGCTACACCATGGACTACGCCGACAGCGAGGCCATTTTCCGGGAGATCACCGAGGTGACGCCGTCCTACGCCGGGCTGTCCTACGACCGGATCGAAGTGGAGGGGCTTCACTGGCCCTGCCCCACGCCGGACCATCCGGGTACGCCCATCCTCCATTCGGGGCAGTTCCCCAAAGGCAAGGGAACCTTCCACGCCATCGACTACATCCCGCCGGCGGAGCAGGCCGACGACGACTACCCCATGTACCTGACCACGGGCCGGGTGCTATACCAGTACCACACCGGCTCCATGACCCGGAAGACCGACGGCCTCAACGAACGGGCCCCCGGATCGTTCGTGGAAATCTCGCCCCAGGACGCCGATAAATACGGCATCGAAGACGGCGCCGCCGTGACCGTGGCCTCGCGGCGGGGTGAAATCGAAGTCCAGGTGCAGATTTCCGACAAGGCGGTGACGGGAACGGTTTTTATTCCGTTCCATTACGCCGAAGCCGCGGCCAACAAGCTGACCAACGCGGCGCTGGACCCGGTGTCGGGGATTCCGGAGTATAAGGTGTGCGCGGTGAGGGTGTCGAAGGCGGCGTAGGCATACCCTGAACCGGTAAATGCAGAATTAAAAATCCCGGAAGTGCTTTTGGGCGCTTCCGGGATTTTTTTGTAGTAGCCTTTGCTTGCCTGGGGCTGATGATTCTATAATGATCATTTCGGCCGCCATCATGCCGGGGGCTGAACCCCCCGGCAAGTAGGGGAACCGCCCTGAAGGGCGCTCGGAGGGGTTCTCTTTTTGGGGAGGTTAAGGAAGTGATGGGGGGTCGTTTGGGGGCGGGGCTTTATCAGTGAAGGTTTCGAGTTGGGTGTGGGTAGTTCCGTTTCGGTGGTGTTCTTTTTGATTCAAAACATAGTGAATTGCGCTGTCGAGTTGTTTACCCCCGAGTGAAAAAGCGCCATAGCCGTCCTGCCATGCGAACTTCTTTTTGTAGTCGGGGATCATGTGATTGGCGAAGTGGGAGCTGGCCCCTTTGATGCGGGAGATGTAGTCGACGATGGACAGCTTCGGCGGGATGGTCGCTATGACATGGATATGATTGGGCATGCCGCCGATGGCGTGGACCTGGCATTCCATCGAATCCGATTTGCTGATGATATTCGCAAACAGGCGGCCTTCGATCTCATCGGAGATGAGGTCGAATCGGTTTTTGGTGGCCCATGCCAAATGGTAGTAGAGTCGCCAGAAAGCCATGAATATAGTCCTTTCACCGCCGGAGGCTGATGATTCTATAATGATCATTTCGACCGCATGCCGGGGGCTGAACCCCCCGGCAAATAGGGGAACCGCCCTGAAGGGCGCTCGGGACCGGCCGCCTTTCAGGGAGTGGGAAAAAATTTGCACTTCCAATAGCTTACCTTTCGCCACCAAGATGCTCCAAAACAACCTTCATCTCCCGAGCCCCCTTCAGGGGGCTTCCCTTTCTTGCCGGGGGGTTTAGCCCCCGGCTGGTGGCGGGCGCGATGAAGGGCGCTCGGGACCGGCCGCCTTTCAAAGAATGGGCAAAAGGTTGTCACTTCCAACACCTCACCTTTCGCCACCAAGATGCTCCAAAACAACCTTCATCTCCCGAGCCCCCTTCAGGGGGCTTCCCCTTCTTGCCGGGGGGTTCAGCCCCCGGCAGGCGGCTTCGCCCGATTCGTCGGCGCCGCATCAAGCGGATCATCCGGCCAGTAGTGCTTGGGATACCGCCCCTTCATCTCCTTTTTGACTT
>CAZZBE010000216.1:0-7960 GCA_964652715.1 uncultured Desulfobacteraceae bacterium | reverse complement strand
CCCGACGCGCTGATCCCGTATTTTTTCATCAGCTTCTGGAACTGGGTCCGCTGCATGCCGGTGTTGCCGGCGGCCCGGGTGACGTTCCAGTCGTTCCGGGCCAGGGCGTTGAGGAGGAAATTCCGCTCCACTTTTCGGATGGCCCGTTCCCGGATCTGCTTTTTGGCGGTTTTGAGTTCCTCGTTGGTGGCGGGGACGATGTCCCACAGCGGGTCGCCGCCGGCCCCGTCCCCCAAAAGCGGCAGTTCCCGGAGGGTGATCTCGTTGCCTTCGCAGAGGATCACCGCCCGCTCCATGGCGTTTCTCAACTGCCGGACGTTGCCCGGCCAGGGGTGTTCCGTCAACCGGTTGACGGCGGTTTCCTCGAACCCGTTGATCCCTTTCCCCATGCGGCGGCTGAAGTCTTTGAGGAAATGGTAGGCGATGGGCAGGATGTCGGATTTGCGCTCCCGCAGGGGCGGCAGGACGATGGGGTAGACGTAGATCCGGTAATAGAAATCCTCGCGGAAGGTCCCGTTCTCCACCATTTTATTGAGGTCCTGGTTGGTGGCGAAGATGAGCCGGACATCGACGGCGCGCCGCCGGGTCGATCCCAGGGGCAGCAGTTCCCGGGTTTCCAGAAACCGGAGCAGTTTTCCCTGGATTTCGATGCCGATGTTGCTGATCTCGTCCAGAAAGACCGTGCCCCCGTCCGCCTGGGCGAAGATCCCCTCCTTGTCGCGGTGGGCGCCGGTGAAGGCCCCCTTGACATGGCCGAAGAGTTCGCTCTCCAGCAGGTTCTCCGACAGGGCGCCGCAGTCCACGGCGAAAAAGACCGCCTCCTTCCGTTGGCTGTTGGCGTGGATGGCCCGGGCCACCAGCTCCTTGCCGGCGCCGCTTTCCCCGTAAAGAAGGACGGTGGCGTCCGTGGGCGCCACCTTTCCCACCATGGAGACCACCCCCTTGATCTTGGGGCTGTCGCCGATGAGCTGATGGGAGACCGGGCGGGGGACGGTCTCCTGCCCGCTGAGGCGTCGGTTCTGGACAAGGGTTTCCCGTTCCGACAGGGCCTGGATCACCACCGACCGGAGTTCGTGGGGGGTGAAGGGTTTGGGCAGATAGTCGAAGGCCCCCAGCTTCATCACCTCCACCGAGGAGGAGACCGATGCGTACCCGGTGATGACGATGACCATGGTCTCGGGCGAGATCTCCTTGATCCGCCGCAGCACCTCCATGCCGCCCAGGCTGCTCATTTTCAGGTCGGTGATCACCACGTCGAAGGTCGCCTCTTCCACCCGCTTCAGGGCCTCGTAGCCGTTGACGGCGTACTCGGCGGCATAGTCCATCCGGGCCAGGATTTTGACGCAGGTCTTGCAGATGTTGACCTCGTCGTCGACGATGAGGATGCGGGGGGTCCGGTCAGGCATTCAGGTCGCCTCCGTTCCGGGGCAGGGTAATGGTAAACGTGGTCCCCTTGCCGGGCGCGCTTTCCACCTCGACGGCGCCGCCGTGCTGTTCCACGATGCCGTGGGTGATGGCCAGGCCCAGTCCGGTGCCGGTCTCCTTGGTGGTGAAGAAGGGGTCGAAGATGCTGTCCAGCTTGTCCGCGGGGATGCCGCGGCCGGTGTCCTGGATGGCGATGACCGCCGTTTTCCGGGACGGGACCCAGTCGGTCCGGACCCGGATCTCGCCGTCGGCCCCGGTGGCCTCGACGGCGTTGAGCAGAAGGTTGATCAGCGCCTGCTGGATCTGCCCTTTGTCCAGCCGCATCAGCGGGATCTCGCCCGAGAAGTGGTAGTCGATCCCCACGTCCTTGAACGCCGCCTGCTTTTTGGTCAGCAGAATGCTCTCCTCGACGATGTCGTTGATCTTGTGCTCCCGCTTTTCCGGCTTGGTCTGCCGGGCGAAATCCAGGAGGCTGGTGACGATCTTGCGGCAGCGCAGGGTCTCCCGGGCGATGGTCTCCAGGTCTTCGAACATGGGGTCGTCGGCCTCGATGTCCTCCTGGATCAGCAGGGCCGTGGTCAGGATGGTGGTGAGGGGATTGTTGACTTCGTGGGCCACTCCGGCGGAAAGGCGGCCGATGGAGGCCAGTTTCTCCTGCTGCATCATGATTTTCTGGAGGGTGATGTCCCGGGTGATGTCCCGGGAGATCTCGATGGCGCCGATGGCCTCGCCGTCTTCCAGGAGGGGATAACAGGAGATGGAGTAGAAGATATCGTTGTTGTCTTTGTCCAGGTGGATGTGGGTGGTCTGGGAGGGCTTGCGGGTCTCCAGCGTCTGGATCAGCGGGCAGGGGTGTTCTTCGCCGGAACAGGGGGTGTCCTGGTGGTGGGTGATTTCGTAGCAGTAGCGGCCGATGGCGTCTTCGCGGTCGAGGCCGAGCTTTTCCAGCATGGGCTCGTTGATGTCCAGGACCCGGTAGTCCGATCCGATGACCATGATGTCTTCCTGGATCAGTTCGTTCATGATCACGTGGTGGATCGCCTTGGTTTCAAAGGGGGAGGGCGCGGGGCCGACGGTTTTGCTGCTCATGGGGGCTCCTTTGGGGCATGGGGGGCTGCGTTAAACGCTGGATCGGTTTCTGTCGATCCTAAGAGATAATATGACCGTTGCGATGCGTCAACCGGTTTGGCCGGGCAAATGAGATATCGAAAGGAAATACAAGAGGATAAAAAAAATAATTGACAATCGCGCCCTTTCTTGACTAATACAGTCGAGAAAATTGACTTATGCTCGTCACACAGAAGACACAATACGCGCTTCGGGCCATCTTCGAACTGGCCAAACACCGAGACAGGGGATTGCGCAAGATATCCGACATCGCCCAGGCCCAGGCGATCCCGGAGCGGTTTCTGGAGGTCATCCTCGGCCAGTTGAAACGCAGCGGATTCGTGACATCGAAACGGGGATACCATGGCGGCTACCGGCTGGTGCCGCCGCCCGAGCGCATCAGCGTGGGCGACATCCTGCGGTTCATGGAACAAAACGAGCGGCCCCTCCATTGCATCGCCTGCATCTCCCGGTGCAAATGCCCCCTGGACGGAGGATGCGCCTTCATGCCCATGTGGAGCCAGATCGAGGACGCCATCTGTCATATCTATGACCAAACCACCATCCAGGACCTGATCAACAACGAAACGGGTTGCGCGGCGGTCGCCAATGGGCGAGACCCTCTTTGATATGGAAACGATTTTAGAAACGGATCGCCAACGGTAAGGAAGAGACATGAAGAAAGGAAGATCACGGTTTCGATGGGCGGGAATCTTTATAGGGATCGCGCTGGTCGCCATCCGCGGGATTTCGGCCCAGGGCATCGAGGCGCCGGGCGAAAAGAAGACCGAACGGGCCGACGTCATCGTCATCGACACGCTCCACGCGTTCGGAGACCTGGAGCGGCCCGATGTGACGTTCCTCCACGACCGGCACACCGACGCCCTGGAGAAGCAGGGCAAGAGCTGCGACGCGTGCCACCTGTCGGAAAAGCGGTTCAAGATGGTCCCGGACACCCTGGAAGCGGCCATCAAGCGGGTCGATCATCTCTCGCCCAAGTTCAAGCGGCTCAAGGACGAGGGCCGGCGGGAGGTCATGGACATCTACCACGACGAGTGCATCGGCTGCCACAACCGGACGGCCGACGAGGGGTACGAAAGCGGTCCCGTCACCTGCGGCGAGTGCCACCAGGCGGAACCCCCGGCGGCGTCGAACCGGGCGGACATGGGCATGGACCGGTCCCTCCATTACCGGCACGTCAAGGCCCGGGAGAAAAAGTGCGAACTCTGCCATCATCAATACGACCCCCTGAAGGACGCGCTCTACTACGCCAAGGGCGAAGAAGGGACCTGCCGCTACTGTCACGGGCAAGAGACCGAGGAGAACCGGATCTCCATGCGGCTGGCCTCCCATATCTCCTGCCTCGACTGCCACCGGAAGACCATCGAGAAGGAACAGGTCGCCGGCCCGGTCCGGTGCGGCGGCTGCCATGATCCCGAGGTGCAAAAGAAGATCGAAAAGGTGGATCCGGTTCCGAGGATGGAGCGAAACCAGCCCGACGCCCTGATCGTCAAGATCAGCGAGAGCGGAGAGACGGCCGCGCCGGAGAATAACCGGATGGCGGCGGTCCCCTTTGATCACAAGGCCCACGAGACCTACAACGACACCTGCCGGGTCTGCCACCATGAAGAGATGAAATCGTGCAGCAGTTGCCACCCCCTGCTGGACACCAAAACCGAAGGGTCGGTCAACCTGGCCCAGGCCATGCACCAGCTCCGGACCGACACCAGCTGCATCGGCTGCCACAGCCAACAGCAGGAAGCCAAAGAGTGCGCCGGGTGCCACGGCTTCATGGCCAAGCACCGGAAGCAGCCCGACGCCTTCTGCCAGACCTGCCACATGACGCCGGTGGAAGCGCTGGAGAAGGAAATGACCCCGGAGGCCATGACGGCCATGGCCCAGGCCCAGCTGGCGGCCCGGACCCCGGTGGAGGGCGCTTACGACGTGGAAGACATCCCGGAGACCGTGACCATGGGCGTGATGGCCCAGGATTACGAGCCGGCGAAGATGCCCCACCGGAAGATCGTGACGTCCATGCTCAAGAAGATCGAGGGCAATAAGCTGGCCGCCCGTTTCCACCAGGAAAAGGGAACCTTCTGCCAGGGCTGCCACCACAACGCCCCGCCGTCCAAAAAGCCGCCCCGGTGTTCCAGTTGCCACGGCAAACCCTTCGATCCGCTCCGGCCGGATATGCCGGGCCTCAAGGCCATCTATCACGACCAGTGCATCGGCTGCCACGAGCGGATGGGGGTCGAGAAGCCGGCCGCCGTGGACTGCATCGCCTGTCACAAGGAAAAAAAGAAATAGAGATCCGCTTTATTCATTCACGATCGAGGTAACGTCTATGTCCATATCACGCAGAAAATTTCTCGGATGGATCGGCGCGGCCGGCGCGAGCGCCATCCTGGCCAAACCCGCCAGGGCCGCCGGCGGAAAGCATTTCGAGGGCTTTCCGGACACCGACGGGGTGCTCTTCGACGCGGTCAAGTGCATCGGGTGCCGCCGGTGCGAGGCCGGGTGCAACAAGGTCAACGACCTGCCGGAACCCGACGTCCCCTTCGACGACCTGACGGTGCTGGAGGAAAACCGGCGGACCCACGCCGACACCTACACGGTGGTCAACAAATACGAGGTGGCCCGGCAAAAGAGCCCGCTTTACCGGAAAATCCAGTGCAACCACTGCCTGGAGCCGGCCTGCGCCTCGGCCTGCTTTGTCGGGGCCTTCACCAAGACGAAGACCGGGGCCGTGATTTACGACGCCTCGGTGTGCGTGGGGTGCCGGTACTGCATGATCGCCTGCCCCTTCGAGATCCCCACCTACGAGTACGACAAAGCCTTCACCCCCCGGATCATGAAGTGTACCCTGTGCTATCCGCGCATCAAGGAGGGTCTTCTGCCCGGCTGCGTGGAGGCCTGTCCCACCGAGGCCCTGACTTTCGGCAAGCGCAAGGACCTGATCAAGCTCGCCCGGGAGCGGATCTACCGCCATCCGGAGCGATACGAAGACCACATCTACGGCGAAAACGAAATGGGCGGGACCAACTGGCTCTACCTCTCCCCGGTCCCCTTCAGCGAAATCGGCATGCGGGAGGATATCGGGACCATGTCGGCGCCGGAACTGACCGCCGGCGCCCTGGGCGCGGTTCCCATGGTGGTGGGCCTCTGGCCGGTGCTGTTGACCGGCATTTACGCCATGAACAAGCGAAAAGAAAAGATCGCCCGGCGGGAGCGGGAGGCCGCCGTCGCGTCGGCGGTGTCCGAGACCGAAGCCCAGGCCAGGGACAACCTCGACAAGGCCATGGAAAAAGCCAGGGCCGACAAGGAAAAATCGGTGGAAACCGCCGTCAAGAAAGCCCTGGAGGACGCGGCCAGGGAAGCCGGGAAGAAAGATAGCGAGGAGGATAGCTGATGTCGCACGATGCCGCAAACGCAAAACCTGTCATGTCGCCCATGACCGTCATCGCGGGGATCATCCTGATCGTGGGCCTCTTCGTGACGGTGCTCCGGTTCACCGCCGGACTGGGCGCCACCACCAATCTTTCCGACTACACCCCCTGGGGGCTCTGGATCGGCTTCGACCTCCTGGTGGGCGTGGCCCTGGCCGCCGGCGGGTTCGTCACCTCGGCCGCGGTTTACATCTTCGGGATGAAGCGGTTCCACTCGGCGGTCCGGCCGGCCATCCTCACCGGGTTCCTCGGCTACGCCCTGGTGGTCTTCGCCCTCCATTACGACGTGGGCCGGCCCTGGCGGCTGCCCTATCCCTTCCTGGTCCAGTCGGGCACGACCTCCATCCTCTTTGAAGTGGGCGCCTGCGTGGCCCTTTACCTGACGGTGCTCTTCATCGAGTTCACCCCCGCGCCCCTGGAATGGCTCGGGTTCAAGAAAGCCCGGAACCTGGTGGTGAAGCTGACCCTGGCCCTGACCATCCTGGGCGTGATCCTCTCCACGCTCCACCAGTCCTCCCTGGGGGCCCTTTTTCTCATCGCGCCGTCCAAGCTCCATCCCTTGTGGTATTCGGGCTATATTCCCATCTACTTCTTCGTCTCCGCCATCATCGCGGGGCTCTCCATGGTGATCTTCGAAGGGGCGTTGACCCACAAGCACTTCGCGGATAAAATGGACGAAGCCCATCTCAAGGAGAAAGAAGACGTGGTTCTCGGGTTCGGCAAGGCGGCCGCCTTCGTGCTGGCCGGCTACTTCGTCATCAAGGTCATCGGCATCGCCGTGGACAACGAATGGGGATATCTGGCCACCGGCTACGGGGCCTGGTACCTGGTGGAACTGCTGGGGTTCATCGCCCTGCCGTGCTTTCTCTACGCGGTGGGGGTCCGGGAGAAGAATCTGAACCTGATCCAGTGGACGTCGGGCATCGCCGTGTTGGGGATCGTGATCAACCGGCTCAACATCTCGCTCATCGCCTTCAACTACCACCTGCCGGCGGCGGACCGGTATTTTCCCCACTGGATGGAGTTCGCCGTCTCCATTTTCATCGTCACCATCGGGGTTCTGGTCTTCCGGTTCGTGGTCACCCGGATGCCCGTTCTGTACGGACACCCTGATTACGACGCACACTGAATGTAAGGAGACGCCATGGAAAGCGACTTTTATACCCTGCACGACTTCATGGTCTACACCAAAGGGGTCGTCTATTACCTGATCATCGCCATTCTGATCGGATTCCTGGGGTTCTGGTCGTTTCTGACCGCCCGGGACGACGACTAGGGGGAAAGGAGAAAGGCTCATGTACGCATTTGTCACCGGCCCGCTGGCATGGCTGGCCTTCGGCATCTTTTTCATCGGTCTGATCTACCGCGCCGTCTGGTACATCCGGGGGCTCGACTGGAAGGCCGACCGGGTGGCCTACGCCGAGTACCCCGCCTACGGGTTCCGGGGCGCCGTCCGCTCCATCCTCTACTGGCTTCTCCCTTTCGGCACCCGGAGCTGGCGGTTTTACCCCGGCATGACGATCCTGTTTTTCGTCTTCCACATCGGCCTGCTCTTCACGCCGATTTTTCTGCGGGCCCACAACATGATCCTGGCGGAGCGGTGGGGATTCAGCCTGCCGGTCATCGCCGATCCCACGGCCGATTTCCTGACCATCCTCGTTCTGGCGGCGGCGGTTTTCATCATCCTGCGCCGCATCGCGCTGCCGGAGGTCCGGCACCTGACCACCGGGTACGACATCCTGCTCATCGTCATCGCCGTCGCCCCCTTTCTCACCGGGCTGTTCGCCTATCATCAAGTCGGCGACTACCCGTTCTGGCTGATCGTCCACATCCTGTCCGGCGAGGTCTTTCTGGTGGCGATCCCCTTCACCAAGCTGTCCCATTTCGTGCTGTTTTTCATGTCCAGGGCCCAGATCGGCATGGACTACGGCATCAAGCGGGGGGGGATGAAGAGCAAGGGGTTGGCGTGGTAGGGGAGAGGG
>CAZZBE010000215.1:2043-7987 GCA_964652715.1 uncultured Desulfobacteraceae bacterium | reverse complement strand
TACGCCTATATGTCGCTGTTCGCCTGGGCCATGATCACCCTGACCATCTCGCCCACCATGCTCCAGCTCTACATCTTCTGGGAACTGGTGGGGCTGGCGTCCTATCTGCTCATCGGGTTCTGGTATGAAAAGTTCAGCGCGTCGGAGGCCGGCAAGAAGGCCTTTGTCATGACCCGGGTGGGGGACGTGGCCTTCCTGCTGGGGCTGCTCCTGGTGCTCCTCCACATGGGCAACCTCAACATCCTGGAGATGAACGGACCGGCCATGGCCGGCCGGATGCCCCCGGCGACGCTGACCCTGGCGGCGATCCTCATTTTCGGCGGGGTGGTGGGCAAAAGCGCCCAGTTCCCGCTGATGACCTGGCTGCCCGACGCCATGGAGGGCCCCACGCCGGTGAGCGCCCTGCTCCATTCGGCCACCATGGTGGCGGCCGGGGTCTACCTGTTCGCGCGGCTGTTTCCGTTTTTCGAACTGTCGCCGTCGGCCATGACGCTGTTTCTGGCCATCGGCACGCTCACCATGCTCATGGCCTCCACCATGGCCATGGTGGCCCGGGACATCAAACAGGTCTGGGCCTATTCCACCATCAGCCAGCTCGGGTTCATGGTCATGGCCCTGGCGGCCGGGAGCTACTTCGCCGGCGTCTTCCACCTGACGACCCACGCCGGGTTCAAGGCCCTGCTGTTTCTGTGCTCCGGCGTCTTCATCCACCATTTCGGCAGCAACGACATGTTCGAACTGGGGCAGTCGGGCGGGCGGTCCCTCAAGATCCCCATGATCTGCATGACCATCGCCGCCGCGGCCTTGTCCGGCCTGCCGCCCTTTTCCGGCTTTTTCAGCAAGGAAGCCATCATGGGCGCGCTGGCGGAGCTGGACAACCCGGTATGGCTCTGGGCCGGGTTTCTGGGGGCGTTTCTGACGTCCTATTATTCGTTCCGGCTGATCTTTGTCATGCTGTTTCCCCGAAAAGCGGATGAGGACGCTCATGAACCGGCGGCCCATGACGACCACGACCATCACGAAGGCGGCTACTGGCCCATGGCCTGGCCCCTGATCATTCTGGCGGCGGTCACCCTGGTCCTGGGATTCGGTCAGAAGGGTCTGGACCATTTCCTCATGGGGACAATGGCCGACGCGGCCCATCACGGCGCGGAAGACGGTCATCACGGATGGCTGCCCTTTGTCGCCGTGGGGCTGTGCGGCATCGGGGTGGTGATCGCGTACCTGGAATTCGGTCTACCCGGATCGGCCCGGATCGGGTTCGTGGAACGGATGGACCGGGTCAAACATTTCTTCGCCGAGCGGTGGTACATCGACCGTTTCTACCGGTGGTTCCTGGACCGGATCATCTACGGCGGCTTCTCCCGTCTTTTCGCGGCCAACGACCGTAAGGTCATCGACGGGGGCGTCGACGGACTGGGGCGGTCCACCGTGGAAGCGGGCCGGCGGCTGTCGGACCTGCACCTGGGGATGATCCAGTACAAACTCATGGTTCTGTTCGTCACGATGATCTTTCTCGGACTCTACTTCTTCTTTTAAAGGCGCCAGCGGAGCGATTCCATGCCGTTAACCTACGCTGCTTTTCCGTTTCTTTCCACCATCCTCCTGACCTGCGTGGCGGGGCTGCTGATCATCCTCTTCCTGCCGGCGGAACGGGAGCGGGAGATCAAATGGGTCAGCGCCGTCTGCTCGGGGATCACCCTGGCGATATCGCTCTTCCTGTTCATCGCCTACGACCAGGACCTGGGCGGATACCAGTTCGTGGAACGGATCGACTGGGTCCCCTCCATGGGCATCACCTACTTCAACGGCGTGGACGGATTCGGACTGCCCATGCTGCTCCTGACGGGGATCGTCTTTTTCACCGGCGTCCTCACCATGTGGGAGATGACCCTCCGGGTCAAGGAGTTCTTCGCCCTCATCTTCCTGCTGGTGGCCGGGGTTTTCGGCATGTTCATGGCCCTGGATCTGTTCTTCATCTTCGTCTGGTACGACGTGTCGCTTTTTCCCATGTACCTGCTCATCGCCGTCTGGGGATCCACCCGCAAGGAATACGGGGCCATGAAGCTGACCCTCTATTTGCTGGCGGGCAGCGCCCTGATCCTTCCGGGGATCATCTACCTGGTGATCCACGCGGGCCTCAACACCTTCGACCTGCTGGCCCTGTCGGAGCCGGGTCTCTTCACGCCGGGACAGCAGCGGTTCGCCTTTATCCTGTTTTACATCGGATTCGGCATCCTGGCCGGCGTCTGGCCCTTCCACACCTGGTCGCCGGTGGGCCATGTGGCGGCGCCCACGGCGGTCAGCATGATCCACGCCGGCGTGCTCATGAAGATCGGGGCCTTCGGCGTGTTGCGTCTGGGCATGACCCTGTGCCCCGAAGGCTGGCAATTCTGGGCGCCTTTGATGGCTTTTCTGGCCACTGTCGGGATCGTCTACGGCGCCTTCGTGGGACTGAGCCAGACCGACGTGAAATACGTCATCGGCTATTCCAGCGTCTCCCACATGGGGATCGTGGGGCTGGGGCTGGCCACGGTGTCGGTGGACGGGCTCAACGGCGCCGTCTTCCAGATGTTCGCCCACGGGTTGATGACCGCGCTCTTCTTCTCCTCCCTGGGTTACATCTACGACAAGACCCACACCAAGGTCATCGCCGACCTGGGGGGCATGCTCAAGACCATGCCCGCGGCCACCGGGTATTTCATCGTGGCGGCGCTGACCGGCATCGGGGTGCCGTGCCTGGCCTCTTTCTGGGCCGAACTGATGGTTTTCATTTCCGCCTTCAAGGTCTATCCGCTCTACGGAACCCTGGCCATCTGCGCCCTGGCGGTGACGGCGCTGTTCATCCTGCGGGTGGTCCAGAAGGTCTGCTACGGCCCGGCCCAGGAACGGTTCGCGGATCTGCCGGACGTCTCCCTGGGGCTGGGCGCGCCCCGGATCATTCTGGTGTCGGTGATCGTGCTCTTCGGCCTCTTCCCCTCGCTGATGTTCGATATGATCCAGACCGCCGCCATCCCCTTTTTAGATAGGTTGCCCTGATGAACGCCATGGTTTTCGCCCCCGAACTCTACGCGCTGCTCATGAGCGCCGTCTTTTTCACCTATACCCTGATCCGCCCCAATCCCCGGCGGGACTTCCTGACGGCCCTGGCGCTTTCGGCCGTGGGCATCGGCGTCTGTTTGACGGCGGTTCCGGCCGCCGGGGATCTGTTCCGCGGCGCTTACCGGGTCGATCTCTTCTCCCAGGTCTTCAAGACCCTGCTGTTCATGGGGCTCTTCCTGGTGATCTGCCTCTGTTCGGAATTGAAAGGCATCGAGGAACGGCTGCATTCGGAGTTCTACCTGCTCCTGACGATCTGCACGCTTTCCATGATGATGCTGGTCTCCAGCGTCCATCTTCTGACCCTGTACCTGGCGCTGGAACTGTCCTCCTACTCCCTCTACATCCTGGTCTTTCTGCGGAAACAGGAGGATTACGGCATCGACGCCGGGGTCAAATATTTCCTTATCGGGGCCACGGCTTCGGCCGTGATGCTTTTCGGGTTCGCGCTGGTCTACGGCGCGGTCCAGACCGCCTACCTGGGAGAACTGCTCCGGATCCTGCCCACGGTCCTCGACCAGCCCCTGGTGATCTTCGGCGTGTTGCTGACCCTTTCCGGCTTTCTGTTCAAGCTGGCGGTTTTTCCGTTCCACTTCTGGGCCCCGGATGTGTATGAAGGCGCGCCCAACCAGGTCACCGCCTACATCGCTTCGGCCTCCAAGGTGGGGGCCATCGCGGTGTTGCTGCGATTGGTCTCCCTGACCGGCGGCGGCAGCGACTACCTGGCCCACGCCCTGGCGGCCCTGGCCATCATCACCATGACCGTCGGCAACCTGTCGGCCATCGTCCAGAAAGACCTCAAGCGGCTCCTGGCGTACTCCAGCGTGGCCCAGGCCGGGTACATCCTGCTGGGCGTCCTGAGCATGAACCCGGCCGGCTACACCAGCGTCGTCTTCTACGCCGCGGCCCTGCTGCTCATGAAGTTCACCTGCTTCATGGTGGTGGTGAAGGTCGCCGACGATGGCCGGAACCTTTCCGTGGACGGGCTGGCGGGTCTGCACTACCGGTCTCCCATCCTGGCCATGGCGCTGATGCTCTCCCTGTTCGGACTGGCGGGGATTCCGCCCACCATCGGGTTCACCGGCAAGCTGCTGATCTTCACGGCGGCCATCGAAAAAGGGTACTTCACCCTGGTGCTCATCGCCATGATCAACGTGGTGATCTCGCTTTATTACTACCTGCTGGTGATCAAGGCGGCGTATCTGACCGAGCCCAAAGAAGCCCTGCCGGACCTGACGATATCCCCGCCCATGAAGGCGCTGGCCGGGGGACTTGTGGCCGTGATGGTGGTGGTGGGGATTTTCCCGACCTATGTGATCGCGGTGGCGAGGGCGGTGGCGCGGCTGTTGGTATAACGACAAGGCCGCATGCCGACGAAAATGGCGACAAAAATCAAAACTTCCCACAGAATCCGAAAGCCCGCGCGGATCGAATATTTCCGAATTGAGAACTATCGCGCCCTCCATCAGGTAGAATTCAAGCACCTGACGCCGCTAACCGTTCTTCTCGGCCCAAACGGCAGCGGCAAATCCACCGTTTTCGATGCTTTCAATTTTCTTTCAGAATGCTTCCGGTACGGTTTAAGGCATGCCTGGGATCGGCGAGGCCGTGCGAAAGAGCTGAAAACGCGGGGGCAAGATGGCCCGATGGTCATCGAGCTGAAATACCGGGAGACGCCGAAGACGCCGCTGATTACCTACCACTTAGCTGTCAACGAGGAAAACGGAAAAGTATTCGTAGAAGAAGAATGGCTTTCCTGGCGACGGGGCAAACAGGTGGGCCGCCCCTTCCGATTTCTCGATTATCGACGCGGCCAAGGAGCGGCGGTCAGCGGCGAGGCCCCGGATGAAAGCGACAAACGGGTTGAAACGCCGCTTCGCTCCCCTGATTTGATCGCCGCAAGCACCCTGGGGCAATTCGCCGAGCATCCGAGGGTAGCGGCCCTGCGGGAGTTTATCACGGACTGGTATGTCTCATATCTGTCTATCGACGATACGCGCGGTCAGCCCGAGGCGGGTCCACAGGAAAGGCTAAGCAAAACCGGCGACAATCTTCCCAACGTCATTCAATATCTAAAGGAGCAACACGCTGATCGGCTTGAAAACATTTTTCATGTTCTCAGAGGCCGCGTGCCGCGACTCGAAAAGATCATGGCGGAGCCAATGCCGGACGGTCGGTTATTGATGCAGATCAAGGACGCCCCCTTCGATCGTCCGGTTTTGTCGCGCTTTGCTTCCGACGGTACACTTAAACTGCTCGCTTATTTAACGGTTCTCTATTCTCCCGAACCGCCTCAATTTATCGGGATAGAAGAACCGGAGAATTATCTGCATCCGCGTTTATTGCCTGAACTGGCGGAGGAATGCAGGAAGGCAACCGGCCGCTCCCAACTGCTCGTGACGACCCATTCTCCTTTTTTCATAAACGCACTGGCCGCGGATGAGATCCGGGTTTTATACCGGGATGACAATGGCTTCACCCAGGCGGTCCGCGCTTCCGACATCTCAGGTGTGACTGAATTCATGAATTCGGGGGCCTCTCCCGGTCATCTCTGGATGGAGGGGCGATTCGGGCTTGGAGATCCACTGGTCAACTCCGGCATGCCCCAAAGCAAAGGGCCTCTGGGATGACCGTATCCCATGTGGAGGTGTTGGTGGAAGAACCTTCCATGGAAGCGGCGCTCCGTGAGATATTGCCTAAGATTCTCCAAAAGCCGCACATTTCGATCTACCCGAGAGTATCGAAGTCAACTCCGGAACGTGCAAAATACCGAGATCCCGACGCCATCACCGGTGGAACCTGGGAAGCCTTCGAACGAATCTTGCAGAATGCGGGCTATTTCAAA
>CAZZBE010000215.1:0-1943 GCA_964652715.1 uncultured Desulfobacteraceae bacterium | reverse complement strand
AAATGGAAAGACGCGCCGAAGAGAACGGCGAGACGGCGTAAAGATTTAAATCAACCGCACTGAAACCGATGGCGATCTGATCCATTGATTACCGAAGCGCCCCCCTTCCACCCGAGCCGCCATGTCAACGGTCGCCCGCGCCCCTTTCCTGTAATCGAAACTCAACCCATCATCGACGATGTATCGGGCCTTGATCATCGTTTCGGCCAATGAATGCCGCGGAGCGGCAACGGCATATAGCCTGGGGTTTTCAACCCCAGGTCGGAAATGTCAGACCCCCCGTGCGCCCTGAAGGGGCGCAGACCATTGAATGGGCGAAACAATGATATAGGCGGAGCAAATGTGCTGACGGTGAACATGTCGGCGACCAGGCTGGCGGAGCCCGATCCCGCCCGCCGATGAGGGGCTTGAGGGCCGGCGCAGTATTGGCTGTGTTGCTTCGGATGAGGGCCGTTGGTGTTTTTGGCTTGGCGGCGTTACGTTGACAGGGCCTTTGATTGTCCAGATTAGGTTTGACCTTGAAATAGGTTTTGGGTTAAAGTCCCGGAATACATTTGATTGATATGGCGGCGAGAATTTTCGCCCGCTCAGAGATATCCGACAGAGGAAATGGTTGGAATTTCGCCGGTGGCCATGATCAAGCTGGAAAAAAAGCTTACGATATCATGAAGGCGATCCACAGGGAAACACGCGGCGCCGAATGGATAATATGATACACAGAATCAGCGGATATTGAATATTCTGAAATGATGGGATATCGGAATAGACAGAAAAGAGTCTTCCGAGCCTTTATTTAGATTTTGATTTCAAGGAGCGGTTTACCAGGCTCAGGGCCGAGTTCGAAGAGCAATTGAAAGAGGAAACGCGGCTGAATGCTTTGATCATTGAAAATTTGGCAAAGGTGAAGACATGACACAAGGCCACCAGCCGGTCGTTCCGGCCGACAAGCTCTACCAGGACATACGTCTGCTGATTGAATCAGCCAGGAAGCGTGTTGTTGCCCAGGTGAATCAGGCGCTGGTGCTCACCTATTGGCGCATAGGCAAGACCATCAAGACGGAAGTGCTGGACGATGGTCGTGCACAATATGGCGCCGCCGTTCTCAAACAATTGGCGCAGCGCCTGACGTATGAATATGGCAATGGATTCAGTTACTCCGGACTGACCCGGATGGCAAAGTTCTATTCCGCTATTCCGACGCAAGAGATTGTTGCGACACTGTCACAACAATTGAGCTGGTCCCATTTTGTGGAAATCATCAAGATTAGTGACGCCGTCAAGCGCGAGTTTTACATCCGGATGGCCGTCGAAGGCCGCTGGTCCGTGCGCACCCTGCGCGAACGTATGGACGGCATGTTGTTTGAACGCACGGCCATTTCCAAACAGCCCGATGCGCTCATCCGCCAGGAGCTGACACAACCGCAACAGCAACCAAGCGATGCGAGTCCGGCGCTGTTTCTCAAAGACCCCTACCTGCTCGACTTTCTCGACCTCAAGGACAACTTTTCCGAAAAAGACCTGGAGAACGCCATACTGCTGGAACTGGAGCGGTTCATTCTCGAACTGGGCAGCGACTTCGCCTTCATGGGCCGCCAGAAACGCATCCAGATCGGCACTCACGACTACTATCTCGATCTGCTCTTCTATCACCGCAAACTCAGACGGCTGGTTCTCATCGAACTGAAACTCGGCGATTTCAAACCCGATTATAAAGGGCAGGTCGAGCTGTACCTCAAATGGCTGGCCAAACACGAGCAACATCCAGGCGAACAATCCCCCATCGCCATCATCCTGTGCGGCGGCAAAGATGAAGAAATCGTCGAACTGATGGATTTAGAGCCGGACAACATTCATATCGGTGAATACTGGCTGAAGCTGCCACCCAAGGAAGTGCTGAAGTCCAAACTGCATAAAGCCATGGTCGAGGCCAGGGCGCGGCTGGA
>CAZZBE010000214.1:2681-7988 GCA_964652715.1 uncultured Desulfobacteraceae bacterium | reverse complement strand
CAAAGAATACCTCTTGAAATTGCCAGATGGCTGTGAAGTTTATGTTTCCATTCTGACAATATATGAAATCGAATACGGTGTCGCCGTGGCGGAAAAAGAAGAAATAGAAGATATGTTTAGAAAAATGAAGCGGTACATCGTTCGTGATTTTCCGATTCTGCCGCTCGCCTTCAACGCTTCGGAAAAATTCGGATTGCTAAAAGCCAAATATGTCGAACACACCGGCATCAATAAAAAAGCCGCTAAACGACATGACATTGACTTTATGATCGCCGGTTCCGCCCTGGCGCATAACGCCATTCTGGTCAGCAGTGACGGTATTTTTGAACAAATTCAAAAAATTCATCCAGAGTTGTTAATCGAGAATTGGAGCGCAAAGAAGGTGGAAACGCCATGACCCTCATCAAAGACCTCATTTCCATCCCCGAACGGGTCAACAAGGGAGACTTCGTCCTGCGCCTGACCGAAGGCGTCCGGGATCCCGGGCAAACCCTCGACAGCTACGTGGTCACCGACCAACTGGCCAAATGCTTCGACCACGCCCTGATGTTCATCCGGTCCGCGGTGGAAGGCCGCACCAGCAAGGCGTCCTACCTTCACGGCAGCTTCGGCAGCGGCAAGAGCCATTTCATGGCCGTGTTGCACCTGATCCTCCAGGGCCACACCGGGGCGCGGTCCATCCCCGAACTGGCGGAGGTGGTCGCCAAACATAACGCCTGGATGGACGGGAAGAAATTCCTCCTGGTTCCCTACCACATGATCGGGGCCAGGAACATGGAATCGGCCATCCTGGGCGGGTACGCCGATTTCGTGCGGCGGACCCATCCGGAATCGGGCCTCCCCGGCGTCTTTCTCGCCGAAAAACTCTTCAACGATGCCGCATCCCTTCGGAACCGAATGGGGGACGACGCCTTTTTCGCGGCCTTGGGCGAAACATCCACGAACGATGAAGACGGCTGGGGCGAGCTAGGCGCCGGATGGAATGCCGAGCGCTTCGACCGGGCAATCGCGGCCCCGCCCGGCGACGACGACCGGCTTCGCCTGGTGGGGGACCTGGTCGGCTCGCTCTTTACCTCGCAGCACGACATCGCCAAATCCTCCGGGGAAGGCTACATCAACCTGGACGACGGCCTCAGCGTCATCAGCCGCCACGCCAAGGGGCTCGGATACGACGGCGTGATCCTTTTCCTGGACGAACTGATCCTCTGGCTGGCCAGCCATTCCGCCGATCTGGGATTCGTTCAACTGGAGGGCCAGAAGCTGGCCAAACTCGTGGAGGCCCAGTCCGCCGACCGGCCCATCCCCATCGTCAGCTTCGTGGCCCGTCAGCGGGACCTCCGCGACCTGGTGGGCAAGGAGGTGAGCGGGTCCGCGGCCCTCAATTTCAGCGACATCCTGGGCCACTGGGAGGGACGGTTCGACACCCTCACCCTGGAGGACCGGAACCTGCCCGTCATCGCCCACCGCCGCATCCTGTCGCCCAAAGACGACGCGGCCGGGAAACAGATGGACGCCGCTTTTGAACAAACCGCAAAAGTGCGCGAAGACGTCCTCAACACCCTGCTCACCAGCGAAGGGGACCGGGCCATGTTCCGCCGGGTCTATCCCTTCAGTCCGGCCCTGGTGCAGACCCTCATCGCGGTCTCCAGCCTGCTCCAGCGGGAGCGGACCGCTCTCAAGGTGATGCTGCAACTGCTGGTGAACCAGCGGGCGTCGCTTCAACTGGGCGACGTAGTCCCGGTGGGCGATCTGTTCGACGTTATCGCCCATGGGGAAGAGGCGTTCAGCGAAGAGATGCGCATCCAGTTCGACAACGCCAAACGGCTCTACCATGGGAAACTGCTGCCGCTTCTGGAGAACCAGCACGGCAAACGGCGCGAGGAACTGGAGAAGCTGCCCTTCGACGATCCGGCCCGGATCAATTTCCGCAACGAAGACCGGCTGCTCAAGACGCTTCTGCTCAGCGCCCTGGCCCCCGGCGTGGAATCCCTCCGCGCCCTGACCGCGACCCGGCTGGCGGCCCTGAACCACGGCACGATCAAGTCGCCCATCCCCGGACGGGAGGGGCAGATGGTGGCCCAGCGGGTGAAAAAATGGGCCGGCGAGATCGGCGAGATCAAAGTGGGCGAGGAGGCCAACCCCTCCATTTCCGTTCAACTGACCGGCGTCGATACTGAAAGCATCATCGACCAGGCCCGCCGGGAGGATAACGAAGGCAACCGCATCCGGCACATTCGTGAGACCCTCTTCGACCAGCTCGGCATCAAAGAGGAAGACACCTTCTTCATCGAGCATTCGTTTTTCTGGCGCAACACCCGCCGGACCTGCGAGGTGGTGTACGGCAACATCCGAACCCTGCCGGACAGTTCCTTCATTCCCAACAGCGACGAGTGGAAACTCATTATTGATTTCCCCTTTGACGAGCATCCTCACGGCCCCATGGATGATGTCGGCAAACTTCAGGAAATCCAGCAAGCGCATCCGAACGGGTTGAAAACCCTGGCATGGGTTCCTTCCTTCTTCAGCATTCCATCCAAAAAGCGGCTCGGCCGTCTGGTGATTCTGGAACACATCCTCACCGGCGACCGGTATCGCCAGTATTCAACCCACCTTTCCCCCCAGGACCGGGCTTCCGCCAAAGCCCTGCTGGAAAACCAGCGGAGCCAGTTGCGGCAGCGGGTGAAAAACGATCTCATCGCGGCCTACGGTCTCGATTCGGCTTCCGACGACGCCATCGACGCCGCGCATGAGCTGACCGACCATTTCCAGTCGCTGATGCCGGGGTTCGATCCCCGCCCGCCGGTCGCGCCCAATCTTAAATCCGCCATGGAAGACCTGCTGGGGCAGGCCCTGATCCACCAGTTTCCGGCCCATCCGGCTTTCGAAACCGAGATCAAAACGGCGTCTCTCAACAAGGTGCTCGATGTGGCCCGGCAGGCGGCCCGCACCCCGGACGGCCGGGTTCCGGTGGACAAATCCATTCGAACGGTGGTTCGCCAAATCGCCAATCCCCTGCAACTGGGAGAGATGGCTGAAACCCATTTCGTGTTGGGCCGGCACTGGAAAACCCATTTCAACCGCAAGGCGTCCGAAGCGGGCGGGACGATCACCATCCGTCAGTTGCGGGAATGGATCGATCAACCCGCCCCCATGGGCCTGCCCGAAGCGGTCGGCAATCTTCTCATTCTGGCCTACGCCGAGACCACGGATCGGAGCATCTGTTTCCATGGCGTTCCGTTCGAGGGGACGCTGACGAATCTCAAAACCGAGATGGAACTCCGGGAGCAGGTCCTGCCGGAAGAATCGGTCTGGAATGCCGCCGTGAGCCGGGCCGGGTCCATTTTCGGGGTGACGGTTTCGCCCTTGCGCAACGCCGCCAACGCGGCGGCTTTGGCCTCCGGGGTCAAAGAGAAGGCGTCGAGATGGAAGACGGACTGCCGGGACCTGAACAGCCGTCTTCGAAAGCGATTGCCCGCTTTCGGCATCGATGCCGACGCTGCCCCCCGCATGAAAACGGCGACGGCATCGCTGACCCTGGCGACCCCCCTGGCGACCACGGAATCGGATGCGGCGATCATCGAAACCCTCGCGGACGCCAGGGTGGATACGTCGGAGACGGCCATGGGGCATTGCCTGTCGGCGGCCGGAGAGCTGGTTCGACGGATGGACAGCACCGAATGGCGGGTGTTCGATGCGGGGTCGGAGGCCGATCCGGCCATCCAGGCCATTCGTGACGAGGTCGCCGAGGCCCTGGAGGCGGATGAACACGTCCGCCAACTGGGTTCCATCCTGAAGGACGCTCAGTCGCGGGCCATCGCCATACTGACCCACAAACCCAAAGGCAAAATCGATCCACCCCCCAAACCGCCACAACCGCCAAAGCCGCCCAAACCACCCGTCAAAACCCGGCGCATAGTGGATCAGGGGCAGCGGGAGGAACTGGACGCCCCATCGGTTCAATCGCTGCTGACCGAACTGGAGAAAAAGATGACGCCCGACCGGACCCTGAAAGTGAACCTGAACTGGGTCATCGAGGAGGGCGGAAACGAATGACGGCCCCGGTCGCGCCCACGTTTCACGGCATCAAGGCCCTGGTCGAGAAAATCCAGGAGCAGAAAGCGGAAGCCCGGATCATCGGCGTCCGATCCCCGGATCGTTATGAAGGACCGGAAATCGTCGCCGACGGCGAAAAACGCTACCGCATCCTTCAATGCGACGCGCCCATCCAGTTCCGGATGGCGCTCAACGACGACCCCGGCAATGTCTCGGCCACCGTCCTGATCACCCCGCTGGAGGACCGCCGGCTGGGGGAGGACATCCGGGTTCGGCTGGCGATGCGGAAACTCCACGCCATCAGCCGCTGGCATGTCGTGGGATGGATTTTTAAGGCCAAGCGGATCGATCCCCGGATCACGGCCCACGGATGGATCGCCGACCGGCTCATGGCCCTGGTCCCCCCCGAAGGGTATCCGCCTGTTACCGGCGGCGTTCTGGACGCCGACACCGTCTGGGACATATTGCTGCGGCGGGAACTGGGCATGACATCGGGGCGTCCGGACCTATCGGCCCTCCTCCAATGGTCCGCCCACGAAACCCGCCCGGCCCGGTGGCGGGAGGCCGAGGAGCGGTTTCAGACCGAGGCCGCCGCCTGGATCACCCAGACCGCGGGTCCGGCCGGCGATGCCGTCCTCAACAGCGTTATGGCGGCCCGGGAGTCGCTGGCCCTGCCGGCGGGGCTGGCCATGGGGGTGATCTACGCCGAAGCCGACGGACCCAAGGGAAAGCGCGACAAAGCCGCCGGCAAGCTGGAGCAAATGACGGGCAACGCGGATATCCCCATCCCCATCGCCCGTCGGTGGCACGCGGCCGCCGTGGAGGTGATCCGCCATGGCTTCACGGACGTAAAACAGCGCCATGCGTGGCTGGAACGGTCCGACGAAGTCCTCCATGCGGTCGGCGCGGCGGATTTCGCCCATTTGAGCGATATCTCCCCTCTGGGCTTTGAGCAACGGCTCTCCCATTTCGGCGAAGCGCTGGACCACGCGCTCTCCCGGCCAAAAATCGAGGTGGACCCGGCGCTTCTCGGCGCACGGGACCGGGTGCTGGCCCATGACCTGGCGAAAAACGAAACGTCCCGCCGGCTGGAGCGGGTCGCCATGGCGATCCGGCTGCTCCGGTGGCTGGAACATCAAACCCGGCGCCGGTCCGCTCGATATCTGGATTTCGCCGAGGCGACAGCGGATTACGTCCGGCACGGCGGTTTCGTGGATTGGGCGCGGAATCTCATCAGCGGGGGAGAACCAGTGA
>CAZZBE010000214.1:0-2581 GCA_964652715.1 uncultured Desulfobacteraceae bacterium | reverse complement strand
CACGGCGGTTTCGTGGATTGGGCGCGGAATCTCATCAGCGGGGGAGAACCAGTGAAGGCGTTGTCCCGGGCCTACGGCCGCCTGGGAAAAGCGGTCGCCAAACCGCGGGAACTACAAAACCAAGCCTTTGCCGGCCTGCTGCGCGACTGGACCGAGGCGGGTTCAGCGGGCGAGGCGGTCTTGCCCATTGAAAACGTCATCGACCGGATCATCGCGCCGGTGATCCGGGAGACGCCCCTGCTGCTGATTCTCATCGACGGCATGAGCCATGCGGTGTTCCAGGAACTGATGGCCGACATCACGGCCTGGGAATGGTCGGAATTGGGAAGGACCGACGGTTCCCCTCTCCCGCCGGTGATTGCCGCCATTCCCTCGGTAACCCGGTTTTCTCGAACCAGCCTTTTTTCCGGCAAGCGGGTGGAAGGCGGCGCGCCCGAGGAAAGAAAAGGGTTCGAGAACCACCCGGCCCTGAAAACCGCCGCTGGTCAGCCGGCCGGGGCCGCGCTGTTCCATAAAGTCGCCGTGACCGACGCCGGAGACGGCAGTCTCGCCGAGGAAGTGCGCGACGCCCTGGCATCCCCCGCCCACCGGATCGTCGGCGTGGTGCTCAACGCGGTGGACGACCATCTCAACAAGGGGGACCAGACCGACCCCAAATGGACGATGGACTACCTCCGGGCCATGCCGGCCCTGCTCTATGAGGCCCGCGCATCCGGCCGGGCGGTGCTGCTGGTCAGCGATCATGGCCATGTACTGGAATGGGGAACGAAACTGAAACCCGACGGCGAAGGCGAACGCTGGCGGTCGGCGACCCAAAAGGCGGAAGACGGCGAAATGACAATCTCCGGCGGGCGGGTCATGGGGGCGGCGGACGGCCGGTTGATCGGCCTCTGGTCGGAACAGTACCGTTACGGGGCCAAAAAAAACGGATACCACGGCGGGCTGACGCCCCAGGAAATGCTCGCCCCCATGGCGCTGCTGGCCGCCGACGACAGGGCGGTTCCTTCGGGTTGGGGATGGCGGGCGCGATGCGTCAATGCAACGCCGACATCTCATCCGTGGATCGACCACCTGACCGAATCCGGAGTGTACCAAAACCAGAAGGCCATCGCCGGCCGGGCGGTTCCGGATGACGAGACGATCCAAAAATGCATTGGGGCCCTGGTGGCGCGGGGCGGCCGGATCACGGCCCAATCCCTTTCCCGGGAGTTGGGCATGCCCGCCTTCCGCCTCCGGGGGTGGATCGCGTCCGCGCAGCGGCTGCTCAACGTGGACGGATACGCCATCCTGGGCCGGGACGAACCCTCGGACACCATCACCCTCAACATCGACCTGCTGAAACGGCAGTTTGAACTGGACGAGTCCTGACCCCATGATCGCGACCATCAGCCCCCAGAGACGACGGGAGATCATCGACGCCCTCCGGCGCGGAACCGTGCCGCGCAACGGTTTGGACGCCTTTTCCGTGGGATTGGAAACCTACGATGCGGTCCTCGACGCCGAACTGGCCTCGGTGAAGGCCGGCGGTTCGGTCTTCAAGGCCGTTCGGGGCGAATACGGCTGCGGGAAAACCTTTTTCGCGCGCCGGCTGGCCGAATCGGCCAAACGGATGGGATTCGCCGCCTCCGAAATTCAGATTTCGGAAACCGAAACGCCCCTCCACCGTCTGGAAACCGTCTATCGGCGGCTCAACGAGGGATTGTCAACGGCCGACACGCCCGGCAACGCCCTGCGAAACATCCTGGATGCGTGGTTTTACACCCTGGAAGAGGATGTGCTGAGCGACGGTCTGGTGGACCCGGCGGATGAAACCGCGCTTCTGGCGCGAACGGACGGGCTCCTGGAGCAACGCCTCGCCGGAGTGACCCAGGTCGCCCCCGCCTTCAGCGCCGCACTCCGGGGCTATCGACGCGCCCAGGCGGCCAATGATCCCGCCGTCGCCGAGGGCGTCGCGGCCTGGTTGAGCGGCCAACCCAATGTGTCCGCCGGGGTGAAGCGGGCCGCCGGCATCAAGGGCGACATCGACCATTTCGGGGCCATGAGTTTTCTCCAGGGGCTCCTGACCATCCTGCGGGACTGCGGCAATGCCGGCCTTCTGGTGGTGCTGGACGAAGTGGAAACCGTTCAGCGGATGCGGAGCGATGTCCGGGACAAGAGCCTCAACGCCCTTCGTCAGTTGATCGACGAGGTGGATTCGGGCAAATTTCCCGGCCTCTACCTGCTCATCACCGGCACCCCCGCCTTTTTCGACGGCCCCCAGGGCGTCCGCCGATTGGAGCCCCTGGCCCAGCGGCTCCACGTCGATTTCCAGACCGAAGCCCGGTTCGACAACCCCCGGGCCGTCCAGATCCGCCTCGCCCCCTTCGATCTGGACCGCCTCCGGCGGGTGGGCCAAAAAGTCCGCGAAATCTACGCCGCCGACGCCCTGGCCCCGGATCGCATTTCAACCCTTGCCGACGACGCCTACACCGCCGATCTGGCCGGCGCGGTGGCCGGCAAATTAGGCGGCAAGGTGGGCATCGCGCCGCGGGTGTTCCTCAAAAAACTGGTGGCCGATGTCCTCGACCGCATCGACCAGTAC
>CAZZBE010000213.1:0-8002 GCA_964652715.1 uncultured Desulfobacteraceae bacterium | reverse complement strand
TAGGCCCTGGAACAGGATATGGAAAAGGCCGAAGCCGCCACGCGGACGATGGTCCGAAATGCGTGGTTCACGCTCGACGAGGCCCGGCGGCAGGCGGCGCTCTACCGGAACACCATCATCTCCCTGTCCAAGGACGCGCTGGACGTGACCAACCGGGAATACGAATCGGGCAAGGTCCCCTTCGCCGACGCCATCGGCGCTTATCAGGACTGGCTGGACGTCAACCTGACCCTCCAGCGGAAGAGGAGCGATATGGGGATTGCGTGACCCAGCAGAACATGGGCGTCCGGACGGCCAAAGCCGAAATGGATACCATGACCCGCACCATCCGGACCTACGGCCACATCACCTATGACGAAACCCGCATCGCCCAGGTGAGCCCCAAATTCAGCGGCTGGATTGAGGACCTCCACATCGATTTCACCGGCCAGCCCGTGGAAAAAGGCGACCCGCTTTTCGAGATTTAGGTGATTTTCTAAAAACAATATACCTCTGATCCCAATGGATAATCGATTTTATTCCAGTCCAAGTCGAGCGCCCGCGCCGCCTTGGGTTAAAACCCCAGGCTGAACCCATAAAACCGGCTGGAAGCCGGTTATGGCTGCCGCTGGGGAGATGGCGGTTTGCAATTTGAACCGGCTTTTAGCCGGTTTTGGATGATTGAGCCTGGGTTCGGCCCGGCGTCGGCTGGAATATTACGACGTGGCGGAAAGCGAAATCGAAGAGATGGAAAAGACCGGCGAGGTCCAAAAGACGGTGACCCTCCGCTCGCCCTTCACCGGCATCGTCACCCACAAAAACGCCGTGCAAGGGGCCTTCATCAAGGCCGGAACCAATATCTACACCATCGCCGATTTATCCCGGGTCTGGGTGGAGGCCCACATCTTCGAATACGAAGTGCCCTGGGTGGAAGAAGGCCAGACCGCCGAAAGCAGAAGGTCATGTGCATGGCCATGAGCGGCGGCTACGGCGGCGACGTCAACTTCGACGAACCGGGGACCTATACCGTGAAGGCCATGGCCGGAGGGAACAAGCTGATCGATTCGTTCGAGTATAAGATCAAGTAATCGATCTTCTTTTTGGATCCGAACCCCCGCCCCGCAAGATGCGTGCATCGTCCCATTCATCGATCGAAAGCGGAGTGTCCGGGCGAGTCTCTTCGAGCGCGGGAGCATTATCCGCTCTTTTCACCGGGGTCGCCGCTTTCTCAGGGCCTTCCCCGTCGGTTTTGCTCCTGGTTTTGCGCGGATCATGGCCGGACGAACGGTTGTTGCCGCCGATCAGACGCTCAAGCTGATCGATGAAGGAGGCCATGAGTTCGGACTGAGACATCACCTCTTCGGAGGTTGCGGCCGTCTCCTGGGCATCCGCCGCGTTCTGTTGGGTTGTTTTGTCCATTTCGGCCATGCCGGCGTTGACTTGTCCGATCCCGTGAGACTGTTCTTCCGAAGCCGCGGCGATCTCTCCAACGAAGTCGGCGCCTTTGGACACGATCGATTCGACCTTTCCAAAGGATTCGGTATTCCTTGCCATCAACTCATGGCCATCGTGGATCTTCTTCGCAATGGATTCGATCAGATCGGCGGTGTTTTTCGCCGCTTCGCCGGCCCGCATGGCCAGATTCCTCACCTCATCGGCGACGACGGCAAAACCGGCCCCGGCCTCTCCCGCTCTCGCGGCCTCCACGGATGCATTGAGCGCCAGCAAATTCGTTTGAAACGAGATGTCCTCAATGGTTTTGACGATCCTGGAGGTTTCCCGGCTTGCGGCGGCGACGTCGTCCATGGAGCGGCCCAGCCGGTCCATCACGTCTCTGGTTTCAATGACGACGCTGTTGGCGTTTTTCATTAAACCGTCGGTTTCCCGGGCGCTCTCGGCGTTGCGACGGGTCATGGTTTCCAATTCTTCCATGGTGGAAGAGGTCTCCTGAAGCGATGCCGCCTGCTCATTCGCCCTTTCCGCCAGAGCCTGACTCGATTCCGTCAACTGATGGGAAGTGGTCACAAACTGATGGTAGTTGCCGGTGAGGCCCTTGATTACCCGTCGGATGGGAGCGGCGACCCGGCCGGATATGAACCAGACGATGCAAAGCGCGATAACGGCGATGCCGGCGGCCACAGCCAATTGCCAAAACAATTGAGAAGCGGCCTTTTCCTTCAGCGAGGCGGACAGGCGCGCCGAATCGGCCAAAATGACCGCCTTCGGCGCCGTAACCCGGACCACCCACGGCAGATCGGTTTCCCCTATGGCGATGGGAACAGCGACCGCCAGACGGTCCGCCAGCTCGATGGTTACGATTTGGCCTGCCCTCATAGCTTCCGACACAGCAGTGGTTCCTTCGCCTTCAGCCCCGGTAAATAACGCCCCCAATTGCTGGGAAGGATCGCTGTCTGCGGCCAGCAGATTGTTATGACTGATCAGAGAGATCGTTCCGGCGCCGTCATAGAAATCTTGACTTGTCTCTTTTATCATGGCTTGAAGAACGCTGAGTTCAATATCGACGCCGGCGATGCCGAAAAACCGATCCTGCGCCATAATCGGCGACACCAAAGAGGTCAACCACACGGCCTCCTCGCCCTGTTGGTAAGGATGGGGGGCGATAATGGCTTCCTGCCGGCGTTCCCTGGGCAGAAGATAATAGGCCCCTTTTTGGACGCCGTTTTCATGGGGTTCGGTTTGCTCGTAATCCGCCAACGGCCTGACGGCAACGCCTTTTTCGTCATTCCTCGTCCAATAGGGAATGAAGCGTCCGGTTTCGTCGTGCCCGGGCGTCCCGGCGTATAAAAAATCCAAGCTGTCGAACGCTTCAGGTTCCCAGGCGGTGTACACGGCAAAAAACTGTGGATTACTTTTAAGCACCGCTTTCAAAATGCCATTGACCCGGTCCCGGTTGATATCGAGCTTCAAGTCCGGATCCTTGACGCCGTAAAGAAACTGGGACAAATTCCGTGCTGTATAGAGGGCTGATTCCAGTTTGGCTTTCAGGAGATAGCCTACGGCGGTCGCCTTTTCCTTGAGAATATCCTTCGCCGCCTGAGTCGCCGCCTCTGAAGAGGTTTCCGAGACGAACCGGATAGTCGAAGCGGTCGATGCAAGGTTATAAACGACGATGGCGCCGGCCGTCAAAATGACGCAGATGCCGAAGACGACGACCAACCTGACTTGCAGGGAAAGATTCCTGGATTTCATTGTGGCTCCACACGCATGGCGCTTCAGTTCCGGAGGGCGCGCATGATGGCGTCATTTTGAAAAATGATCTCCGGCGCGTAGTCGCGATTCAACATATCATTTTCTTTAAGAAATTCCTTGAGCAATACCAGGTACCGCGTCAGTTCGCCGTCATTCCGATTCCGTTGCAGAAGGGTTTCCCGGTCATGGATGCGCACCGCCGATCGCATCCCTTTCAAGTCATCCTCCGAATACGCAGGGTCCGACCTGAACGTGATCTTATTAAGGATGGCCATATATTCCGGCCAATTGGCCGGGTTCCGGCACCACTCCGCCGCCTCGATCCAGCCCTCGAATATTTTCACCAGATCCGGTTCCGGTATGGCCGAAAGCACATCCTGTCGCGCCATCATACCCTCCGGAATGGACCCATCAAAAGTCGCGCTTGTGGCCACGACCGTTCCATTTCCCTCACGTTCCGCCCGGAGGGCCTGCGGGTCGTAGCTCACGATGATCTGAAAAAGACCGTCGATGAACTTGTCGGCCAGGGTCTCCGTTTCCATTTCAACGATTCTGACATTGGACAATTGAATCCCGATATCCTGAAGATACAGGTTCAAAAAGTAGAGAATGGGCGCCTGGTTCATGTAAACGCCCACCGGCTTTTTCCTCATGGCGTCGACGGCCGCGTTTTTCTTGACAATAATTTTATCGCCGCCATGGGACCAGCCGGTTTCCGCTATCACGACCAGCGGGTCGCCTTCGTTATGCCAGCCGATGACCGTCCCGATCATATGGAAGCCGATATCCACCAGCTTTTGGTCCAAAGCCGAACGCATCGCCTGACCGCTGGGAAAGGATACGACCCTGACATCCACCCCTCGGGATTCGAAAAACCCCTTCGTCTCTGCCACCTGGATGGGCGAAAACCCGGCCCACGGCACAACGGCGATTTTATAGGTTCGGGACCATGCGCTACCGGAACTCAACAGTAAAAAGACGGCGCAAACGGCAAAAAGACGGATGGCTTGCTTCATATCTTTTCCCTCCTTTGTTAAAAACTTCTGGTCGGCTCAGGCCGCGATCTAATCATAAAAGCTGAACGGTGGGGAACATAAACGCATATTCCCGCACTAAAGTCAACCCAAGTATTGAATGGGAATCATAAAATTCGCCCCACATGCAGCCCCTCCAGCCGCCGATGCGCCTCTTGCGCGGCGTTCGCGGAAAAGCTGCCCGGCATGCTTGCGTTTTGCACAGGCGCCCCTATCCCGCTCCCTCCCACCCCGAAACATTCCCGGTTTCCACGAAAATCGGCTGGACATCAACGCCGGTTCCATCATCCCGGCGCGGCGTTTCCAGCTCCCGCCGGTTCTCTTCATCGATGGATTCGATGAAAAAGATCAGGAATATGTTTTGTATTCCCAATTGGATCGCGTATTCGGCGGAGCGATGTATCGCCAGCTTGTAGGCGTATCGATCCTTGAAGGACTTGAGTTCCAGGGCGTACAGCTTTCCCGCCCGGCGGATCAGGATATCCACCTTGCCGTTGCCGGTGGGAAATTCGGGGAACACATCGCCGCCTTTGTCCTGGAAAAAAACCTTGAGATACATGTAGAGATTGAAATGAAACACGGCCTCGAAAATCCGCAGGTCGGTTTTCCGTCGGGGGGCGTCCTTCAATAGCCAGTCCCTGTTCTGGTCGAGATACGTTTGATAAAGGGCTATCAGGGCGGAAACATCGATGTCGGTTTCGCCCGCCACGGCTTCGATGTCCGTCATGGGATCGTAGAGGTGATCCATTGTCCGGAAAATTTCCCGGGAAAAATAATTGAACAGGCGTTTTTGAACGAAAGGGGAGGAAAATCGCACCGCGTTTTCGGCGCCGTCGATGTTATCCCGGTCGATCACGCCGTTCATGTAAAGAAAATTGATCCGGGGATCATCGAATCGGAACGGCATGATGTCGCGGGTTTTAAACAGTTCCAGGACCGTCTCCCTGTACGGCTCTTGTTTCGCTTTGCTGATAATGTTCAGGATGTTGTTATTCGGCAAAACATGTATCGCGTCCGAAAAGACCTTTCCAAAATCGTCCATGACAATCGGTCGCCCGCGATCCGGCTTGCGCCATTCGTATCCTTCCGTGAGCAATTCCCCGAACCAGGAAACCAGCCCAGGCTGTCCACGGGTTTCCTCATGGATTCGTTCGACGACATCAAGCGCCAGCGTTTGCCCGCTTTCCTTTTCATACCATTGGAACATGGATTGAACTTCTTCAAGGGTCAGGTTGGGAATGTGCATCGACCGCTGCACATTGAATGGCGATCCTTTGACGTTTTCGATGCCCAGCACGCTGCGCACGCCGATAAGCGCGACGCCGTGAAGAAGAAATTCCTTTTCGGAAGAAGGGGCCGCATTTTTTAACCGAACATTGTAAATGTTTCTGAATATGCTGACGACACATGAAATAACGGGTTCCGGCAAAGCGTCGAATTCGTCACAGATCAAAATAAGCGGCTTTTTAAGGACATCTCGTTTGAACAGGGCTTCGAAATCCTCTATCCCTTTAACAAGCCCGCATTCCAAATCGAGATACCCCGCGATTCGGTTCCCGATGGATGCGACAGCCTGGTCAGGGTTCTGGATATGCTTCAAACTTTCCAATTCCAATTTTAAGGCGTCAAATCGATCATCTTGATTCAATTGGTAAAGCGTTTCGTTCATAATCCAGCTCTTCCCGCACTGCCGCGGCGCCCAGACCGTGATGTAATGGCCGCCTTCGTCCGGAAAGTCGCCGGTCAATTTAAGGGTGGCGGCGTTCACCAATTCCGTTCTCGGCACGTAAAAATGCCGTTTTTTACTCACAGGCCCGTAAGACGAAAATTTTCTCATGGATGCCTCCATTTCGGTCGTTTTTCCGCCGTGCGGAGCAATGATATTATCCCCCCGCATTCCACCCCGAAACATTCCCGGTTTCCACGAAAATCGGTTGCACCTCCACGCCGGTCTCCTCATCCCGATGCGGCGTTTCCAGTGCCCGCCGGTTCTCTTCATCGATGGATTCGATGAAAAAGATCAGGAATATGTTTTGTATTCCCAATTGGATCGCGTATTCGGCGGAGCGATGTATCGCCAGCTTGTAGGCGTATCGATCCTTGAAGGACTTGAGTTCCAGGGCGTACAGCTTTCCCGCCCGGCGGATCAGGATATCCACCTTGCCGTTGCCGGTGGGAAATTCGGGGAACACATCGCCGCCTTTGTCCTGGAAAAATGATTTCAGATACATATACAGGTTGAAATGGAAAACCGCCTCGTGGATCCGCAAATCGGTTTTGCGCCGGGGGGCGTCTTTCAACAGCCATTCCCGGTTCCGGGAAAGGTATGTCCCGTAAAGCGTCATCAATTCCGGGATACGGATGTCGTCCGCCGCCACGATCGCCTCGATGTTGGTCATCGGGTCGTAGAGGTGATCCAGGGTCTGGAAAATCTCGCGGGAGAAATAATTGAACAGCCGTTTTTGGACAAACGGGCATGAAAATCTTACATACAACGAATCCTCATCCTCTTCGAAATCGATGACGCCGTTCATGTACAGGAAATTCTGGTGGGGCTCATCGAATGCGAATTCGATTTTTCTGTCCGTCCTGAACAGCTCCAGCACGGTATCTTTATACGGGGCCTGCTTTGCTTTGCTGATGATATTCAAAATATTGTTATTGGGAAGCGCCTGAACCGCCCGCTTGAATGCGTAATCGAAGGATTTCATGGTGATCGGCTGATCCGGACGGGGATTGTACACCTCCGTCAGCAGTTCCCCGAACCAGGATACGAGGCCCGGCTGCCCCCATGTTTCGGCAAATATGCGCTCAACGACATCGGGTTCCACGGTCTGCCCGCTTTCCTTTTCGTACCACCCGAACATGGATCGCACCTCTTCCAGGGTCAGGTTGGGAATGTGCATCGACCGCTGCACGTTAAACGGCGAGCCCTTATCGTTCTCAATGCCCAATACGCTCCGCACGCCGATGAGGGCCAGGCCGTGGAGAGAACATTTTTGCCTGGAATCGACGGAAAAGGATTCCGCTTGTCTGGTGATGTAGATATCCCGAAATTCGTTTGCAAATCTATTGATGAAATCCTCCTGCACGGCGTCGAATTCGTCAATGACAAGTATCACGGGGTTTTCAAAATTCGGTTCGGCAAACAGGCGGCGAAGATGTTTCCAGACGGTGATTTTTGGTAAAGACCGATCAAACCATTCTTCCAGTTTCGTTACGAACAAATCCAGGACACCCTCATCCAAAGTTTCCGTTTTCGCCGACTGCATGCTGATGATGGCGACATCGAACTCGCCTTTTTGGCTTATTTTTTCGACAACCTCCCGCATAATCCAGGTTTTGCCGCACTGCCGGGGCGCCCAAACCGTCACATAGCGCCCGCCCCTGTCCTGAGTTTCGCCGGTCAATTGAGACGCGGCGGCATTCACCAAGTCCGACCTCGGCACATAAAAATGCTGATCTTTATCAACAGGCCCGTAGGATGAAAATTTTCTCACGGATTCCTCCAAATCGTTTATGGAAAACACTGCCATGGAAAGGCGCGAAAATGGGTGTGTACGCCGATGCTTTTGGATTGAGTTTACCATGGGTGGATCGGCGCCGCAAACAATTCAGCGGCCGGATTTTTCGATGCCGATTTTTTCGGAACCGATCCGGTTGAACGAAAAAGCATCCCCCGCCGGATCGACCGCCCCTGAAAAACCGCTGGATAAACCGAGACAATTTGCTATAGTCTGTATGGCGTCGTTGTCATTCAATTCAACCTGGGCCCGAAA
>CAZZBE010000212.1:6957-8133 GCA_964652715.1 uncultured Desulfobacteraceae bacterium | reverse complement strand
CTCACCTGTTTTCTTTCAATAAAACGCCTCATACGCCAGACCCTCCCGGGTGATCTTGCCCCGGAACATGGTCATCCGACGATAGGTTTCGTCCCCGATGCGCGCATACCGCGTTTCCATGGCGACATCCTCCAGATGGAAACAGTGGATATTGATGAACCGGCGGCCCGGCAACAGGGCAAAGACGCCCGGCTGGGCGGGGGCCGGGCCCCGCCGCCGGGGCCCGGGGGCGGTCATCTAAGGCGCTAACGGTCGGTCGTATCCTTTCCCGCTGCTTCAAGAGAGCACTGGGTGAAATCGATGGGTTTGCCGCACGAATCGCATTTGTGGGTCTTGCCGAATTCGTCGGAGAAGATCTCTTTCTGGGCGCCGCACTCGGGGCAGTTGCAAGTGAAGGCTTCCAGATTTCTGAAGGATTCGAATCCGGGGCAGTGCGCCGGCGTGGTGGTTCCTGCGTTGGCCATATGTTGCCTCCTTTTCTACAGGTTCAGTGATTGGGTTCAGTCGTCGGTTCGGCGGTCAGGCCTTCAGTTTCTCGGCGATCTCCCGGCCGTAGTCCTGGGCCATCTTGACGCCGCCGCCGAGAGAACTTGTTTTCAATCGAAGGGGGCCGTTTACCATCTCCATCTTGAACACGTTTTTCATGGTGTCGAAGATGCGCTCCGGCGCTTCGCCGCTCCAGCCGAAGGCGCCGAAGGCGCCCCCGACCTTGCCTTCAAGCCCGGCCTTTTCGGCCAGGAACAAGAGGCTTTTCATCTTTTGCAGCATGTCGCCATGGTAAGTCGCCGAGCCCAGAACCAGGGCGTCGTACCCGGTCAGTTCCGATTCGCTTTTGATCTTGTTGGCGTTGACCGCCGCGACCTCCACTTCGGACATCCGGAGGCCTTCGGCGATCAACTCGGCGATCTTCTGGGATTCGCCGGTCCGCGTCGCAAAAGCGACGAGTGCATTGGGCATCGTTGGGCTCCTTCGTTGCGGCTATCCGATCCGCTTGTCAACGCCTTCCACCTGACAATCCGGGGTGTAGCAGGTATTGTCGAGGAATTCGCATTTTGTCTTGCAGGACGGGCACTCTTCCGGCGGCTTATCGGCCTCCAGGGAGTACCCGCAGTTGCTGCATTTCCAACTGGCCATGGGATCACCTCCTCCTATATGTTATTCCTGATATTATTCCTG
>CAZZBE010000212.1:0-6857 GCA_964652715.1 uncultured Desulfobacteraceae bacterium | reverse complement strand
GGGGGGTTATTCTCGGGCGATGGCCGGGCTATGCCTTCCACAGGCCGTGGAGATTGCAGTATTCCCGGGCCGTCACCTGGGTGGCCTGGATGGGGAAGACCGCTTCCGGGGCCTCGCCGGGATTGAGAAACCGCCGGTAGGCCTTGCCGTCGGCGATGATCTCGATCCACTCGATGTAGTGTTTCTCTTCCATGGGATGGGCCGTGCTTCCCACCTTGACCTTGATGCCGTCCGCGGTCTGTTCGATCACCGGCACATGCTTCTCCTTGGCCGCGTCCACCGTATTTTCGGTCATAAGCTTCATGGGCTCGCCGCAACAGACCAGTTCGCCGGCGCCGCCGGTGAGCACTTCCACGATGTTGCCGCATGCCTCGCACTTATAAACTTCCAGTCTTTCCGCCATTCTTCTTCTCCTCCTTTTTCTGATGTGAGGGGTTAATAAATCCAAGCCTTAACTATCGGGATGTATCTTATCACAAGGATTCCGCCCGATGCAAAGCCTATTCTGCATCCCACTGTTTTAAAAAGATCTTTTCATTCCATATTTTCCCGAACCATCGGGAAAATGCATGACCGGAGGGGTCAAGCCCGGGCCATCCCCTGGCACCGGGGGCATACGCCGAAAAAATCGAGCCGCTGGCCCACGATCTCGTAGCCGGTCTTGGCCGACAATTCGTCGGACACGCCCTCGAAAGTCTCGATCTCGGGGTCGGTCACCCGCTCGCACTTGATGCAATACAGGTGGGGGTGGGGGGCCGGGTTGAACCCGTCGTAGCGGCTGCGGCCCCCGCTGAAATTGAGTTCCATGACCTCGCCGATCTCCTTGAGGAGGGTCACGGTCTTGTAAATCGTGGCCAGACTGGTCATGGGAAAATCGGTTTTCACCCGCTCGTAGATCTGATCCACGGTGGGGTGTTCCCGGCTTTCGGCCAGCACTTTGAGCACCGCCCGCCGCTGGGGCGTCATGCGGTAGTCGAGCGCTTTCATGCGCTCGGTCATTGATTCCAGTCTTTCCTGCGGTGTTTCCACGGGCGTTCCTCCTCTAACGGCAGCGGCCATCGCCTTCCCGGCGCATTGAGCGGCGCCCTGTCCGGATGGTTGGAGGTGGTCAGCCTTCTGCCCTCTTAAAAATAATTATCTAAAAACAATGATACCAAATCATGACGGGGTGTCAAGGAGAAAAAATGGCGGGAAGCCGGAGCGGGGAAGCATCGGCGGGGAAAAACGCCGGGGACGAAAAGGCACCGCGGACCGGCCGCCCGCGATGCCCCGGCTATGGGGATATCAGGCTCTAATCCTTGCTGACGTTTTTCGCGGCAGGTCCTCTGTTGCCCTCTTCCACCTCAAAGCTGACCCGGTCGCCTTCGGACAGGGTCCTGAAGCCTTCCATGTTAATGGCGCTGTGATGCACGAACACATCTCCCCCTTCTTCCTTCTCGATGAAGCCGTACCCTTTTTTGTCGCTGAACCATTTAACGACCCCGCTCTCCATAACACTAACCTCCTCTAAAATAACAAAACAAAAATCCACTCGTGGCCCCGGCGCCGCCGCGCTGAGCACGCCCGGAACCGAAACCGGCCTCCTCATTCCGCCTGGCGGGCGTCTGCAACCACCCGAATTCCTGGCGGCAATGAGATATTGTCCCCTTAGTACAATTTTTTAAAAATTTCAACAAGCAAAAACAGATTTTCTCAATTGCGGGAGGTGAGCACCGGCCCGGGGTCTGAAGCACCTGGTGGAACTCCGGAAGCTGGCGGCGCGGGGGCATCGGCGCGTTATGTTGCGGCCGCCATGGTTTTTGGCGCGGGCCGAAGCCCGCGCCGGGAGGGGGGATGGGTACAACGAAAGGGGGATTGATGGTCGGGGCGAGAGGATTTGAACCTCCGACTTCCTGCTCCCAAAGCAGGCGCGCTGCCAGACTGCGCCACGCCCCGACGCAATCGGAGTCTATTTACCACCTTTCAGGCGTCCGCGCAAGGGTTGAAATGCGATTTTCAGTGGCCGGCGGTCCGGAAAATGGAAATAACGCCCCGTTTCTCTTTTTAATAGAGGCGGTTTTGGCCGTTTTCTCTTGACACCCCGGCGGATTGATACTATTTTTGATGCTGATTTCTTCGGATTCTCTCTTTCTTATGTCCATCCGAAGGGGCTTTACAGCCACCCGACCGGAGGGCGCGCCTGCGAGAGTGGCGGAACGGGTAGACGCACTGGACTTAGGATCCAGCTCTGGCGACAGAATGGGAGTTCGAGTCTCCCCTCTCGCACCAGGAGCCTTTCGATAAATCTCTGCCATTGTAAGCAGCTGACATTCAGTGTATCATATTTTAAAGTGCCTGAAGACGCACCCAGCCTTCAGGCATTTGATTATTAGAAAGGAAGAAAAAAACGATTATGCCGGTTAGTTTAGAAGATCTCAGCAGCGTCAAGAAGGTCCTTCACGTCGAGGTGCCCCAGGAAGAGGTGAAGCGGAAGGTGGACGAAGCCTACAAAGACTTGAACAAAAAAGTCAAACTGAAGGGCTTCCGGCCCGGCAAGACGCCGCGGAACGTGCTCGAACGGTTGTATAAAAACGATGTGGCCGCGGATGTCTCCCAGAAACTCATCCAGGAGTCCCTCCCCGACGCCCTCCGCGAAACCGAACTCCGGGTGGTGGGCGCGCCGGAGATCGCCCCGCCCGATTTAGATGAAACCGCCCCCTTCCGGTACGACGCCACCGTCGAGATCGCCCCGGACATCCCGGACATCGACTACTCCGGCCTCCAGCTCAAAAAAAACATCTATCCCGTCACCGACGAAGAGATGGACGCCCAGCTGCGGATGCTCCAGAAAAAGGTGGCGGAGCACAAGCCCGTACTCGAGGACCGACCCATCCAAAAAGGGGATTTCGCGGTCATCGATTACGAGGCCACCCAGAACGGCGTCCCGTTCGAGCCCCTGGGAACGTCGGAGAACCACACGGTTGAAGTGGGGCGGGCCGCCATCGCCCCCGAGATCGACAAGGCCCTCCAGGGCAAAAAGCCCGGAGACGTCTTCAACGTCCGGGCCTCCTTCCCCCACAATTACGGCAACGCCGATCTGGCCAGCCAGACCGTCGCCTTCAAGATCGCCGTCAAGGAGATCCGCGAGGAGGTTCCCCCCCCTTTGGACGACGACCTGGCCAAGCATTTCGGCCCCTTCGAGGGGCTGGACGCCCTCAAGGACGCCATTCGGGCCAACCTGCGCCAGGGATACGACAAACGAACCCGGCAGGAACTCAACGAGCAGATCTTCGCCGCCCTGCTGGAAAAGACCGATTTCGAAATCCCCGAAGCCCTGGTCCAGTCGGAACTCGACGCCATTGTCGAGGATTTCAGACGTCAGATCGAGTCCAGCAACCTCTCCATGGAGGCCCTCGGGGTGACCCGGGAGGCCATCGCCAAAGACTACCGGGAAACGGCCGAAGCCCTGGCTCGACGCGGCCTGCTCCTGGGCAAGCTCATCAATCAGCTGAACCTGAAAGTGCCGGAGGAAGAGCTGAACGACGCTTACGCCGAGATGGCCCGGCAGGCGCAGAAACCCGTGGAGCAGGTCAAGGAGCACTACAAGCAGAATCCGGACAAGCACGACTACCTGAAGCACGCCCTGCTTGAAAAACGGGCGATTGATCTTATTGTTGAGAACAGCGATATCGAAGAGGTCGAAGCGCGGCCGGAACAATCGGAACCGGAAGCGCGGGCGGCGGAGGTTGAAGCGGAAGAAAAGACCGAAACCGCCGCCGAGTAATCCGCAACACAGCGCCGCACCCCTGAAACAAGTCCACGATAGGGATGCGGTCTAAGAATACGTAAAGGAGTTGCCTGTGCCATTAATTCCCATGGTCATCGAACAGAGCAGCAGAGGCGAGCGGGCCTACGACATCTACTCGCGGCTGCTCAAGGACCGGATCATCTTTCTGGGAACCGCGGTCTCGGACGAGATGGCCAACCTGCTGATCGCCCAGCTGCTGTTTTTGGAATCGGAAGATCCTGAAAAGGACATCAATTTTTACATCAATTCACCGGGCGGCGTCGTGACGTCCGGCATGGCGGTGTACGACACCATGCAGTACATCAAGCCCGACATCGCCACGGTCTGCATCGGTCAGGCCGCCAGCATGGGGGCGCTGCTCCTGGGCGCCGGGGCCAAGGGCAAGCGGTACGCCCTGCCCAACGCCCGGATCATGATCCACCAGCCCATGGGCGGGTCCCAGGGCCAGGCGTCGGACATCGCCATCCAGGCCAAGGAGATCCTGCGCACCCGGGAAACCCTGAACAAAATCCTCTCTCACCACACCGGGAAAGAACTGGACCAGATCGAGAAAGACACCGACCGCGACTTCTTCATGTCAGGCGAGGATGCGAAAGAATATGGGCTGATCGACAACGTGATCATCAACCGCGACGATCTGGAAGGACTCGAATAAACCGACGGAGGAAGCCGGACATGAGCAAAAAGCGAAGCGACAACGAAAACCTCTTTTGCTCCTTCTGCGGAAAGAACCAGAAAGAGGTGAAAAAGCTGATCGCGGGCCCCGCGGTCTATATCTGCGACGAGTGCATCCAGCTCTGCAGCGAGATCATCGAGGAAGAAAGCGAAAAGGACGTCCGGGAGACCGAGTCCTCGCCCCTTCCCAGGGACATCAAGCACTCGCTGGACGACTACGTCATCCAGCAGGACGCCGCCAAGAAGGTGCTCGCCGTGGCGGTTTACAACCATTATAAACGGCTCACTTCCGCGGTGAAAACCGACGACGTGGAGATCCAGAAGAGCAACATCATGCTCATCGGCCCCACCGGGTCGGGAAAAACCCTGCTGGCCCAGACGCTGGCCCGGTTTCTCAATGTGCCGTTCACCATCGCCGACGCCACCAGCCTCACCGAGGCCGGCTATGTGGGGGAGGACGTGGAGAACATCATCCTGTCCCTGCTTCAGAACGCCGACTACGACGTGGAGCGGGCCAAGCGCGGCATCGTCTACATCGACGAGATCGACAAGATCGCCTCCAAATCCGACAACCCCTCCATCACCCGGGACGTCTCGGGCGAGGGGGTCCAGCAGGCCCTGCTCAAGATCATCGAGGGCACCACGGCCAGCGTGCCGCCCAAGGGGGGCCGCAAGCATCCCCAGCAGGACTTCGTCAAGGTGGACACCTCCAACATCCTGTTCATCTGCGGCGGCACCTTCAACGGCCTGGAAAAGGTCATCCAGCGCCGCATCGCCCAGAAGGCCATGGGCTTCGGCGCCAAGCTGGTCAAGATGGAGGAAAAGAACATCGGCGAGACCCTCAAGCAGACCCAGCCCGAGGACCTGATCAAATACGGGCTGATCCCCGAGTTTCTGGGCCGTCTGCCGGTGATCGCCACCCTCCATGAACTGGACGAAGCGGCGCTGGTGCGGATTCTCAAGGAGCCGAAAAACGCGCTGATCAAACAGTTCCAGAAGCTGTTCGAGATCGAGGGGGTCAACCTTCGCATGACCGACAGCGCGCTCACCGCCATCGCCGGCGAGGCGCTGAAGCGGAAATCCGGGGCCCGAGGGCTTCGGGCCATCATGGAAAAGTGCATGCTCGACATCATGTACGACATCCCCTCCACCGAGAACGTGAAGGAATGCGTCATCGGGGAGGACGTGGTGCTCAACAACGAAGAGCCGATCCTGCTGTACGAACAGACAAAAAAACAGGCTTGACCGGGGGTTTTATCCATCATGATCAATATTCCCAAGATATTCAAACAGGACGGAACCATGGACCCACAGGTCACCCTGCCGCTCTTGCCCCTCAGGGACATCGTGGTCTTCCCCCACATGGTCGCCCCGCTTTTCGTGGGCCGCGCCAAATCGGTCAACGCCCTGGCCGACGCCATGAACAAGGACAAGACCGTTTTCCTCTCCACCCAGAAAAAGGCCAACATCGATAATCCCAAGGCCAAGGACATCAGCCAGATCGGCACCATCGGCACGGTGCTCCAGCTCCTGCGCCTGCCCGACGGCACGGTCAAGGCGCTGGTGGAGGGCAAGTCCCGGGGCCAGATCCTCGATTTCATCAACGACGACAACTTCTTCCGGGTGGACGTGAGGCCCGTCTTCGAGGAGGAGAGCGTCTCCCCCGAAGGGGTGGCCCTGACCCGCGCCCTGGTGGAGAGCTTCCAGGAATACGCCAAGACCAATCAGAACATCTCCAAGGATCTGGTCAACAACGTCTCCAACATCGCCAACCCGTCCCGGCTGGGCGACACCGTGGCGGCCCATTTCTCCTTCAAGATCGAAGACAAGCAGAAACTGCTGGAGACCCGCGGCCTCCAGGAACGCCTTGATCTGCTCCTGAAGCTGGTCAAGATGGAGATCGAAGTCCACCAGATGGACAAGAAGATCCGGGGCCGGGTCAAGGACCAGATGGAGAAAAATCAGAAGAACTACTATCTCAACGAGCAGATGCGGGCCATCAAAAAGGAGATGGGCGAGGACGAAGGCGCCGCCGACGAACTCGACGAGCTGGAGCGCAGCGTCCGCCGGAAAAAAATGTCCAAGGAGGCCAAGGCCAAGGCCAAGGCGGAGTTCAAGAAACTCAAGCTCATGACGCCCATGTCGGCCGAGGCCACCGTGGTGAGAAACTACATCGAGTGGATCATCAGCCTCCCCTGGAACGACCGGTCCAGGGTCAACAAGGACATCGACGAGGCCGAAAAGATCCTCGACGAAGACCACTTCGGCCTGGAAAAGCCCAAGGAGCGGATTCTCGAATACCTGGCGGTCCAGAGCCTGGTCCGCAAAATCCGCGGCCCGATCCTCTGCCTGGTGGGCCCGCCCGGCGTGGGCAAGACCTCCGTGGCCAAGTCCG
>CAZZBE010000211.1:1242-8143 GCA_964652715.1 uncultured Desulfobacteraceae bacterium | reverse complement strand
CACCTCAAGGATTCGCGCGGCGCTGGCGCGGCTTTTGCCAATCAGTTCGGCCAGATCGGCGGCGGTGATTCGTCTGTGTTCTTTCAGCGCGGATAACGCGATCAGGCTGTCGATGGGCAGAGCTTCGCCGCGTCGATCCTCTTCTTTCAGGATCATCTCCAGAAAGGCGAGGTCGGGGTCGGTGAGGTGCAGCCGAAGGACGACGTTCATGGCGTCGGTGCGGCTGTAGTCGGGACGGTGACGGCCGTAGCGCAACATGCCGCGATAGATCAGAGCCACGCCCCTGCCGGTGCGCTCCACCATGCCGATGCGTTTGCAGGCGTCGGCCAGGGCGGGGTTGCGGAACATCCCGAGCTGAATCTCTTTTTCCTGGTTGAGGGGCTTGAAAAGGGTTTCCAGCCATTCCAGGGATTCGACCAGGGGGGCGCGGGTGAATTCATTGAGGCGGACATCTTCCCCGTCCAGGACCTGGAAGGCGATTTCATTGGTGGGGACGAGCCGGCGCAGGCTATCGACCTGGCCGATGAGCAGCAGCCCGGTCAGGGTGGGCGTCCATGCGTCGCCGTCGCGGGCCGCGAGCCCCAAGGCGCCGTCGAGCTGGGCGTCTTCCAGCGCCAGCAGGACCCGGTCGCCGGCGTTGCGCTCGATAAACTGACGGAGGCGCGCCCGCTGAATGGGGTCCAGGTCGTCCATGCTCGCGCCCGTGACCGGGCCGGCGCTGATGTCGAGCAATCCGAGGGTGGATTGTCGGGTGGCGAATTCCGCCGCCGCCAGCATGGCGTCGATCCGGTCGCGGGCTTTTTGTTCCGAGGTTTGGTTCATGGCATCGTTCAATGGCATTTTCGGGTTCGCTTTGTTGAATTTAGCAACCGTCAGGATGGGCTATCATACGATAAGTTGCAAAGATGTCAATGGGGTTGGTTCAGCGTCGCCGCAATCGGCATCAGCAATTCATCCACTGCTTTGACGATTTCACCGAAGGAGGCAGGTACGTTTTCTTGACGCAGTTTTTTCCGGAATGCCGACCACTGCGTTTGTCTTGATGTTATGAATGGATCAGCGAATGCGTCAATCACATCGGGAATTTCCGTCCCCCGCCGTTTGAAAGTCAGATGGATCGCCCGCGCCAAACGGCTCTCATCCAAATCAAAATGGCGGGACAGCAACCAGATGTCATAAAAATCTTTCATCCGACTGTTCAATTTTCCCAGCTTGACCATGGCCTCGAATTTTTCCGCTATGGAACTTTCTCGGCTGTAACAGAGCAGCCGGGGCGCCGGAAAGTTCAGCAGACTCGGCAACTCAGATTCTTCGGGGGATGGATATACAACATCGCCAAAACCGATGTCGATACTCATATTGAATTTCGCCGCCTCCAGGGCGCCGGTGAACCGAATCCTGATCCCCTCATAGTCCGCACCTTCCGTGATGCTTTCCGCCCGGATTGCGTCGGAGTCGAAAACAAGGCCGTCCGGCGGCACATCAACTGCCAGGATGTCCCGGATTTGTCCGGCGACGCGGTCTTGCTGATTGTTGGTTTTGCCCAACATGTCGATGTCCATGGTCGGACGGAACTCCGAAGCGTGCCATACCTTCAGCATCAAGGCGCCTTTGAGGATAAACTTGTCGGCGTGATCGGATTGGGATAGCCGGTAAAGAAATCTCTCCATCGCAAAGTATTGGAGCAACTCGTTAAATGGCCGACCATCGCTTCTGGCAAGGTTAAGGAGACGCTGGCGGACCGATGCGGGAATATTTCTGGGCGACTTCATATTGATGCTTCCAGATAGGGCCGCATGACTTTTTCTACGCGGCAAATGCTGGCATATTTTAGCAATTTCGGTATATTGAACTTCAATCTCTCTTTGTAGAGCTTCAGTGCTTCAAGCACTACGTCCATTCCGATTTTATTGCGAAATTTAAAGCAATCGGCCAAGGTTTTCTCTGGATTGTATATCTTTACAGGCGTTTCATCGATTTTGATCTTTTCGATGCCAGCTTTGTACGTTTCATCGGAAAAGCGATGAACCTGAATAGGCGGAAAGTCGATTGATGGGGTCCGTGTGTTTCTGGGCGCTGCCACAGAGACGGCATGGGGGATTTGTGTTGTAATGTCATGGTAGTCTAGAGCGGATATGAGGCAGACGACCGCTCTTGGAAACCGAAGGCTCACCGTAACCAGGTCGGGGTTGCTGATCGTTGGCAATTCCGCGAGCCGATAGACGCCCCTGCTGATCTGTTCAATAACGCCCTTGTCCCGGAGCGAATATAGCATGTAGCGCGTTATGCCATGGGCGATGGCTTCGCTCATTCGAAGTTGACCGCCGTGTTTACGGAAGATTTCTTCAGCTTGTTTTTTCATCATCGATTCCAGACAAATTGTATTCATTTATTCGTATATGATAATAATATGTCTGGTTCCGATCCAAAAATCAAGCTTAAGAAGCAAAAAAGCCCAACCGAATTTATCGGTTGGGCTTTTATTTTTTGGCTCCCCAGCGCGGACTCGAACCACGGACACGGTGGTTAACAGCCACCTGCTCTGCCGACTGAGCTACTGGGGAACAGGCTCAAGCTAAGACCGTATGTATAAAGAAATCCTTTAAGGAAGTCAAGGAAAAAATTATTCGATCCGCACCCGCAGATTCAATTCATCCAACTGGGCCTTGTCCACATCCGCCGGCGCGTTGGTCATCAGGCACGCCGCCTTCTGGGTTTTGGGGAAGGGGATGACGTCGCGGATGGAGCTTTCCCGGCACAGGAGCATCACCAGCCGGTCGAGGCCCAGGGCGATGCCGCCGTGGGGCGGGGCGCCGGATTCCAGGGCGGACAACAGAAAACCGAATTTTTCTTCGTATTCTTCTGGCTTGAGGCCGATGGCGTCGAAGATCCGGCGCTGCCGTTCAATCTGGTGGACCCGGATCGAGCCGCCGCCCAGTTCGAAGCCGTTGAGCACCAGGTCGTAGGCCTGGGACCGGACGTTGCCGGGATCGGTTTTGAGCCGGTCGAAATCCTCTTCCATGGGCGCGGTGAAGGGGTGGTGGATGGCGTCGTACCGCTTCTGGTCCGGGTCGTACTCCAGCAGGGGGAACCGGGTGACCCAGGTGAAGGCGAAGGCGTCTTCGTCGATGAGGCCCAGCCGCTTGCCCAGGTGGTTTCGAAGATGGCCGAGGCTCTCGTTGACGATTTTTACGGCGTCCGATCCGAAAAGGATCAGGTCGCCCGGTTCGATGTTGAGCCGTTCGACCATGGCCGCTTTCTCCTCCTCGGAGAAGAATTTGGCGATGGGCGACTGCCAGCTGTCCTCCCGGACCTTGATCCAGGCCATGCCCTTGGCCCGGTAGACCGCCACGAAGTCGGTCATGTCGTCCAGTTCCTTGCGGGTGAAGTCGATGCAGCCCTTGGCGTTGATGGCTTTGACCACTCCGCCGTTTTTGACCGCGTTGGCGAACACCTTGAATCCGCAGCCGTCCATGATGTCCGACAAATCCACCAGTTCCAGCCCGAAGCGGATGTCCGGCTTGTCCAGGCCGAACCGGTCGATGGCCTCCCTGTAGGTCAGGGCCGGGAAGGGGCGGGGGAGGTCGATGCCGTGAATCTCCCTGAACAGGGCCGCCATCATGCCCTCGGTCATGGCCATGATGTCGTCTTCGCCCACAAAGGACATCTCCACGTCGATCTGGGTGAACTCGGGCTGGCGGTCGGCCCGGAGGTCTTCGTCCCGGAAGCACCGGGCGATCTGGTAATATTTGTCGAACCCGGAGATCATGAACAGCTGCTTGAAGATCTGGGGCGACTGGGGCAGGGCGTAGAACTTCCCGGGGTTGACGCGGCTGGGGACGAGGTAGTCCCGGGCGCCCTCGGGCGTGGACCGGGTGAGCATGGGCGTTTCGATGTCCAGGAAGCCGTTGTCGTCGAGATAGCGCCGGATGGCCGACGCGGCCCGGTGGCGGAGGATGATGTTGCGCTGGACCCGGGGCCGCCGCAGGTCCACATGGCGGTATTTGAGCCGGATGTTCTCCGAGACCTCCACCCGGTCCTCGATGAGGAAGGGGGGCGTCTCGGCGTCGTTGAAGATCCGGAGTTCCGAGACCATCACCTCGATTTCGCCGGTGGGAAGCTTGGGATTGATCATCCCGTCGGGCCGCGGGTCCACCCGGCCGCGGACGCCGAGCACGTATTCGTTCCGGATGGCCTGGGCCTTTTCATGGACGTCGGCATTGATTTCGGGATTGAAGACCACCTGGGTGAGCCCCTCCCGGTCCCGCAGGTCCACGAAAATGACGCCGCCGTGATCCCGCCGGCGCTGCGCCCAGCCCATCAAGACCACTTCCTTGCCGATATCCGCCGTGCCCAGTTCGCAACAGTGGCGCGTTCGCCGCATTTCTCCGAGTATGTCCGACAAAACCGTCTCTCCTTTACCTCATATTAAGGATGATCACTCAAACCGCTTTTTGATTTCGGCCGCGAGGGCGCCCAGGGGGATCGTCTCCTGTTCCTTGGTGGCCATATTCCGCAACACGCCCGCACCCTCGGCCAGTTCCTTTTCGCCCACGATGAGGACGTACCCGGCCCCGCTCCGGTCGGCCCGCTTCATCTGGCTCTTGAGGCTCCGGTCCTCGAAATCCATGTCCGCCTGAATGCCGGCCGCGCCCAGATCGCAGGACCATTGAAAGGCTCTGGCCTGGCTTTCGGGTCCCAGGGCCGCGATGAAAATTTTGGGCGATCGCTGGTAGTCTTCCGGCTTCATGCCGACGATCTCCACCAGCCGGTCGAAGCCGATGGCGAACCCGGTGGCCGGCAGGCTGGGACCGCCCAGCATCTCGATGAGGCCGTCGTACCGGCCGCCGCCGGCCACGGCGCTCTGGGCGCCCAGCGCGCCGGTGAGGATCTCGAAGGTGGTGCGCGTGTAGTAGTCGAGGCCCCGGACGAGCCGTTTGTCCACCGCGTAGGGGACATTGAGATCGGTCAGGGCGGTTTTCACCGTATCGAAATGGTCCCGGCAGTCCCCGCAGAGATGATCCAGGATCGACGGCGCGTCGGTCATGGCGTCGCGGCAGGCGGGGACCTTGCAGTCCAGGGCCCGAAGGGGGTTGCGGTCGCCGCGGCGTTTGCAGTCGGCGCAGAGGGCGTCCATCCGGTCGGCCATGAAGTCCAGCAGGGCCGACTTGAAACCGGGCCGGCAGGCCGGGCACCCCAGGGAATTGATGTGGGCCTTGATGTCGTCCACGCCCAGCCGCCGGAAGAGGATGTCCAGCAGGTAGATCAGCTCCGCGTCGGCGTAGGCGGAGGTCACGCCGAAGATCTCCGCGTCGATCTGGTAGAACTGGCGGTATCGTCCCTTCTGGGGCCGCTCCCGGCGGAACATGGGGCCGGTCATATAGAACTTGCGGACCGGGTCCGCGGCGTACATCTTGTGCTGGATGTAGGATCGGACGATGGAGGCGGTGGCCTCGGGCCGGAGGGTAATCAGATCCCCTTTCCGGTCGGGGAAGGTGTACATCTCCTTTTCGACGATGTCGGTGTCTTCCCCGATGGACCGGGCGAAGAGTTCGGTCCGCTCCATGATGGGAATGCGGATTTCCCGGTATCCGAAATCCTCGAACAGGCCGGCGGCGATCCGTTCGATCTCCTGCCACAGCCCCGCCTCTTCGGGAAGGATGTCCTTAAACCCTCTGATTAATTGTATCATGCGATGACGTTCAACTCCCCTTTAAAACCTTTATGGCGCCGATGCCGCCGGATCGAACATAAACGTCCTGCATACGCCAATAAATGCCCATTCGTCAACAAGATATTGCGGATTTTTCTGCGTTGGGCGTCCCGGTTATGGGCCTGCCGACGGACAGACCGACGCAAGCGGGCAGACGGGGCATTTGGGCTTCCGGGCGCCGCATACGGCCCGGCCGTGGTAGATGAGCCGGAGGCAAAAGTCGCTCCACCGGTCTTTGGGCAGGACATCCATCAGCTCGAATTCGATCCTGACCGGGTCGGTCCTATCGGTGAGCCCCAACCGACGGGAGAGCCGGGCCACGTGGGTGTCCACCACAATGGTCTGCTGTCCGAAGCAGGCGCTCAATACCACGTTGGCGGTTTTCCGGCCCACCCCCTGCAGGGCGGTGAGCGCTTCCAGCGTGTCGGGGACCCGGCCGTCGTATTGTTCCAGCAGGCTCCGGGCGCAATTTTTAATGTGTTTGGCCTTGTTCCGGTAAAACCCCGTGGACCGGATGAGTTTTTCGATGGTTGAAAGATCGGCCCCGGCCATGGCCCGGGGCGTGGGCAGGGCCCGGAACAGTCCGGGCGTCACGGCGTTGACCTGGCGGTCGGTACACTGGGCCGACAGGATGGTGGCGATGAGCATCTGGAACGGCCCGTCGTGGTCGAGCTGCGTCTTGACATCCGGATAGGTCGCTTCTAGTATGGTAAGGATTTTGTCTGTATTCGATTTCTTGCGCATGGCGTCCCTTTCCGCCGCCCCGGTTTCGCGTGGATGGCGGGCGGCTGTTGCCATGGAGCCATAGGGGAAAAATGGAGAAAACGCAATCGGAAACCATTCGGGCTCTGGGCCTGTGTTCCGGCGGTCTGGACAGCATTTTGGCGGGGCTGGTGCTCCGGGACGCCGGCGTGGATGTGGAATGGATCAGCTTTGAAACCCCGTTTTTTACGGCGGACAAGGCCCGGAAAGCGTCCCGGATGACGGGCATTCCCCTGATCGTCGAAAACATCACGCCCGTTTATATGGAGATGCTTAAAAATCCCCGCTGCGGCTACGGTCAGCACATGAACCCCTGCATGGACTGCCACGCCCTCATGTTCCAGCAGGCCGGCCGGCTCATGGCCTGGCGGGGTTGCCGGTTCCTGTTTTCCGGCGAGGTCCTGGGCCAGCGGCCCATGTCCCAGA
>CAZZBE010000211.1:0-1142 GCA_964652715.1 uncultured Desulfobacteraceae bacterium | reverse complement strand
TCCATCTTCTCAAATACGGACGTCATTTTCGGCTCGACGCCGAATCCAAAATCGTTGTCGGCCGAACCAAAACCGAAAACGACGCCATCCTGCGGTATTTCGATCCCGGAAAGGACATTCATATAAAGGTCCGGGACGTGCCCGGTCCAGTGGTGGTCATGCCCGGGGGCGGGTCGCCGGAGGCCGTCCGGCTGGCGGCGGAGGTCGCGGCCGGCTATAGCAAAACGAGGGAAGGCGCCTCCGCTAAAGTAAGCGCAACGGCCCCGGAGGGCGAGACGGGGATTCTGGTAGTTGTTCCCGCGAGAGATGAGATCCGGAATTATTTGATATAGAATCAGACGACGCCGTATGGCGTTAATCATCCGACGGGCCGATGTATTCGCTCAGCAGGCCGGCGTTCTTCGCGGCCGCCAACTGCCGCCTATCGGCCGTGGCGAAAAGATCTGCTTTCCATTGAAGCGCGCATGCAACATGAAGCGCGTCCATTGCCCGGAGCGTGTTCGTTTCCAATAATTTAACCGCGCCGGCCATAACCTCGGCCGTGAGTTGAAGCACAGTGGCATCTTCTACATCAGCAGCCAGCCGGTCCTTTATTTTGCGATAATCCCTCTCTGACAGAATGTTTTCCCGACGCCGTCGGTTCATGCCGGAGATGATTTCTACAGGAAGGATAATGCAAAGGCCCAACCGGGACGCTTTCCCGAGAAGGCGTTCCACGGCTTCGCTTCCGTCCTCGGGCACGTATATTTTGGCGAACGCCGAGGAGTCCACCACGAGTTTCATAACCCGGATTCGCGCTCTTCTAAAATGGCCGATGACAAATCGCTGCCTCGTATCTCAAGATAAAGACCGGGTCGTTTCCAGGAGGGCGTTTTTTGGGATCGGTCGACGGCCGGCGCAATCTCCGCAACCGGTTTTCCATGTCGGATCAGCACGAAGGTTTCGCCCTTCTCAACTTCGGTTATGAAACTCGATGCGTTTTTCCTGAAATCTGTAAAAGTAATCGTTTTCATAATATGATTTCCTCTTTATGCTCATTTAAATGTACAGTCTGGGAGATGCTTTGTCAAGGAACTTTTCGGTCGCGCCCCGCAATTGCCCGCACGCCGCCCCGATGTCCTGACCCTTGCTGTGGCGGATGA
>CAZZBE010000210.1:0-8144 GCA_964652715.1 uncultured Desulfobacteraceae bacterium | reverse complement strand
CCGCGACCCGGTCGTAGTCCCCCTGGGATGCCTGGAGCACCGATGCGATGGTCTTTCCGTCCGCCGGCGAAACGCTTTTGATTTCGCCGTGGTCTTTTGTCGTCCCCCATTCGGCGCCCGTGCTGGCGCCGAAATTCGTGTCTTTCAAACCGAGCGTCTTGAGAAATTCCGGAAAAGCCATTGGGTTGCCTCCCTCTGGATGCAGGTTGGATGGATGGATCGGCGTCCCGGCGGACCCTTCGCGCGACGGATGTCCCGGGCGCAGGGCGCATGTTGGCCCACGCCAGCGCCAGGGCCGCCCACGTCCGGGCGGGACTCGATGAACAGACGGGACAACTCTATCATCTTCTTGTGGACTTTCTCAACCTCAATTGCGGCATCCCCGCTCCCCCCCTCGTTTCCCGGAATGCGGGGAAAGATCGCATCAAGTGCGGCTATTGACGGACGGGCGGATTAGGGACCGTTTCGTTTGGCCAGCGCGGACAGCCGGATCGGCTTCACCGGCACGCGGACGTCTCCCGCGCCCCGGTCGCCAGAAGGACGGCGTCGGCACGGATTTCGAAGGCCCGCCCTTGCCTTTCCACCAGCAGTTCCCGGCCCGGAAACAACCCCAGAACCCGCACGCCTTAGAGGATCTCAGCGCCGCTTCGCCGAACCCGGTCGATCAGGCCGAATCCCCGGTGCTTCAGACGGTCGGGCTCGAACCATCCCACCCGACCCGCCGGTTTCCGGAGCAACTGACCGCCGGTGTGAGGATTTTCATCGAGAATCAGCACCGACAGACCATTGGCTGCGAGGAGTTCGGCGGCCGACAAACCCGCCATGCCGGCCCCAACGATGGCGACATCGAATTCAGTTTTTCCCACACCATGCATGTCGCCAGGCCCCTTCATCAATAGCCATCCCCTCCCGAGCGCCCTTCAGGGCGGTTCCCCTATTTGCCGGGGGGTTCAGCCCCCGGCGGCGCTGGCGGGGGCTGAACCCCCCGGCAAGAAAAGGAAGCCCCCTGAAGGGGGCTCGGAAGTTCTGAGTTCTAAAGGAATAAGATTTCACTCCGCCTCAGGCGCCATCCATCAGGAGCAGAATCGCCAGGACCGAACCTGATGCCCGTTGCGCCGATAACTTTCGCTGCCGCCATATACCAGCACGCCGTCGGGGTCTTTGGACAACTCGATGTATCGATCCAGCGCGTTGAAAAAATCCGACGCCACCGTGGCGCCGGATTTCGCCTCAACGGGGATGCGGCGGGTTCCCATGTCGAGGATGAAATCGATCTCCAGTCCCCTGGCGTCGCGCCAGAAATAAAGCGGCGGGCGCTGACCGTTGTGAAAGAAGAGTTTTTGCAGTTCGTTGAAGACGAAATTCTCGAAAATGGCGCCCCGCAGGGGATGGTTGCGGATATCCTCCGGTTTGCGGAGGCCGAGGACATGGCACAGCAGGCCGGCGTCGGCGAAATAAAGCTTGGGGGTTTTGATCAACCGCTTGGAGAAATTCTGATGATGGGGCGGCAAAAGATGGACGATATACCCGGCCCGCAGCACGGACAGCCATCGTTTGACCGTCGCCTGGCTGATGCCCGCGTCCGCGCCCAGGGAAGAAAGGTTCAAGAGAGAACCAGCCCGCCCGGCGCAGAGCCCCACGAACCGGGTGAAGGCGTCCAGGTCGCCGATGTTGGCGATCTGGCGCACATCCCGCTCCACATAGGTCCGCAGGTATCCGTCCAGCCAGATCGACGCATCCAGTCCCCGGTCATGGATTCGGGGAAAACATCCGGTGAACAGGGCATCGAAGAGATCCGTTCCCTCGGATTGTCCGGGATATGCATCGGTTTGGAGGAAATTGTCCGGGGTTAACGCCCGCCGTTCCGCCAGTTCCGCCAGCGAAAAGGGCATCAATTCGAGGATGGCGACCCGGCCCGCCAGGGACTGGCTGATCTTTTCCGTGAGGAGAAAATGTTGGGAGCCCGTCAGGATCAGCGGCCCGCCCCGTTCCTCGTCGACAAATCCCTGGAGATAGGAAAAAAGATCCGGGGTCCGCTGGATTTCATCCAGGATGGCGCCGCCGTCTCCCTCCAGCCGATGGAGAAACCCCCGGGGATCTTCCCGGGCCTCCTGTCGGTTTTGGAGGTCTTCCAGGGTAATATACTGAAATTCGGGAAACGCGGCCCGGGCCAGCGTGGTCTTCCCCGACTGCCTGGGGCCGGTCAGGAATAGGACCGGAAACGGCCCGGCCAAATCCTTCAGTTTGGTTGATAAGGTTCGAAAAATCATATGATTTCATACCACGCGGCCACCGCGCGGTCAATTTGAATGTCGGTCATCCTCAACCTTGATGACCATGCCCTCTTCCACCACCGTCATACACGCCCTCTGATCCTCCACCCCATCAACCGTCGCCAAACACTCAAAACAAACCCCCATCCCGCAACACCCCGACCGCGCTTCCCCGGTTTTGCTCTTCCGCATCCCCCGAATCCCCGCCGCCAGCAGCGCCGCATGGACCGTCTCGCCATCACAGGCCGTCGGTCTGTTTCGACCGAAACGATGCGACGGCCTTTAACGTGAAGCGCTTTCACCGGCGTATGGGGCAGAATCGCGGCCCCGTTCCGTTTCGCCCCCAGCGCGAATCCCTGGGTCAGGGCCAGGGGATCGACCTGCCCGTCAAGCGGCGACCAGGTCGCGCCCCGGATCGTATCGGACAGGTGGGGCGCCCGGTCCCGGGCCGCGTCCGGGTCGAGCAGGATCACGTCGGCGCCGCTCTCCCGCCGCCGGTTCACGAAGGCCTCCATGGCGGCCCGTTCCGCGTCCGTTTCGATGACCACCATGCCGCCGCTTTTCCGGTATTCGATATCAACGGGCAGATCGTCCGCCAGCCGGTCGAACCGCTTCCGGCTCTCCAGGGCCGCGACCGACAGGACGAGATCGGGGACCTTCATCTTTTCCGAACCGGTTTTCGGGGTCCAATGAAATCTTCTTGACAATGGACCCGGCTTTTGAGAATCTTTTTCATGTACGATAAATTCTTGTCAAAAAAGGAGAAAACCGCATGAAAAAAGTATTCGTGTATCTGGTCTGTCTCGCGATCGCCGTCCCGTTCTTCAGCGCGGTTGCCGCGGATTTCGGCAAGCCCGAAGACGCCGTCAAATACCGGAAAGCCGCCATGTCCCTGATGGGAACCCATTTCAAGGGGATGGCGGCGGTGATCAAGGGCGAGAAATCCTATGACAAGGAGGCATTTACAGCCGAAGCCCGGCTCTTCAATACCCTCTCCAGCCTGCCCTGGGAAGCTTTCGCGGTGATGGGCTCCGAAAAGGGCGACACCACCATGACCGCCGCCGCCCTGGAGAATCCCGACAAGTTCAAAGCTGAAACCGAGCAGTTCCAGTCCGCCGTCAAAGGCTATATCTCCGCCGCCGAAAGCGGCGATCTGGGCGGCATCAAATCCGCATTCGGTGAGGTGGCCAAATCCTGCAAAAGCTGCCACGAAGCGTTTCGGAAGAAATAACCCCGCCTCCACCAACCTGACGCATCGTCGCCAGGCCGCCTCCGTCCTTTTACAGACGGCCTGGCGCGTCGTTTCCCGCCTTTTCTCCACATTCCCGCGAATCCCCTTGACCCGCCTTCACTCGCCCTGTAAATTGCCAGTTCATTCAGCTTAATCGAGGGGAAACATGACCAAAGACATCATCGACCGCATTTTCAAAGAGCCCGGCGTCCGGTACGAACTGACGGAGTTCGAGGGGCTGGGGAAGCCCATCCACGAAATTATCGCCATTTACCCGAAAACGGCGGAAATGGGTCGGGACGCGGGAAAGACCAAATATTTCCTGGAGAGCATCGTCTCCTTCGCATCCGATAAAAAAGAGGTCCAGGTGTTGGCGGAAGGGGGAAAAAGCATCCATTTCGGTACGGGCGTGGGGACCAAAGTTGCCGCGGACGGCAAAAGGTACAAAACATCTTCGATTTCCAGGAACTCCTGGGCTGTGGCTCCAAAGACCTCCAAACCGAAATCGCCCGCATGGAACCCTGGCAGGTGATCGCCCGGAGCCAAGAAAAGACCGAGGAATTCGTGAAATTCACGGCGGAGGCGTTTTATAAGAGTTATGCGTAAAACCCACTTAAAACACAATTCATTGGAAACATACCGCCATGCGAACACCCAAAAGACGCCGCCCTCGGGTCCGCAAATTAATGGATCCGCCCCCAGGAACGGACTTGGAAAGAATCGCTTCACAGGTCAGCTACGTCGGCAGTCCCGAGCACAAAGACCGGCCTTCTTTTGCCGGACAGCCCAGGCCGAGAGCGGACGCCAGCATTTGTGATCCGGGTCTGGCCATGACCCAAGATCAATTGACGGAGCACCTTCAAACCGCCGTCCGCAACGGACGCATCGGTGCGCCATGGGAGGGCGAATTCCCTCGATATATATGGTGCCGCATCGGAGAAGCCGTATACGAAGCCCGATTGGTCAACAGAGGAAATGGCGCATACAAAGGATATCCATTGGAACCGGAAGAAAGGCCTCAAGGGATACAATGACTGACATGATCTTTGAATTCGAATGGGAGAACCCGGAATCGGCGCGGGGGTCGGAGCTTCGCGCAACCTGGGGGCGTTTCTCGGTCTATGTTGACAATGAAGCAGTGACGCGACTGGAGGACAAACAAGCCGCCAGCATCCGTAAAGCCGTTTATGGCCCTCTCTATCCTATCGCGGAGTGGATCGTTAAAAACTGGTGGAGTCTTCTCAACGAGACCGCCACGCCTCGACGCGAAGCGACCGCCCCTTATTGGCGACGACACAATCTGGCGGCGGCGGGCGAGGGGTTCGCCCTGCCAAGTCTTTTTTTTCGGCCTGAAGGGCATCAAATGCGTCTCGATTGGCGGCGCAGGCCAGCGATTCCTCACCGGGTTGAATTTCTGAGCGAAGGCAACGCGGTGGTCGATCTAAAACAGGCGATGGAGACATTAAGCAATTTTGTGACCGCCGTTGTCACAAGACTGGAACAACAGGGCGTCGCCGATTCTTATCTTTCGGATGAATGGCTCGCTATTCGTTCCGCGGATGCCGAGGAGCGTTCCTTTTGCAAAGCGGTCGGCCAGCTTGGCCTCGATCCTTATGATTTGGATGAAAAGGCTTCGGAAACGGTCATACGGCTGGCGTCTTCCCTTCCTGAGACTATTTGGGAAGAATTTTTCGCCGCCGCCGATCCCGGTCGTTTCAAAGATCAAGGAGCTGATATTGAGTCGTTTTTACACGAATCGCATCAGTCGGACTTGGATCTTGCTCCTTTTCGGGATGTCAGACATCAGTTCCAGAATGCCGCCTCAATCGAAACATCCGATTTATTTCCGTGGAACGTTGGTTACGAAGCAGCTAAAACACTCCGGACCATCCTGAATGTGCCGCCCGATAATTCCATTTCATCCATACAGGCGGTCGGCGACCTCTTTCACCTTCCCCCTTCCTTATGGCGCCAAGCGATTACCTATAGAAATGGGCTGTGGCGATACGCCATCGACGCGGCGGTCGCCACCTCACGCCGGGAATCGCCCTGTTTCGCCCTCGGTCAGCGCCACGAAAGAGGGCAGGTATTCACGCTCTGTCGCGCTATATTCGAATACTTGACGGGTAGTGGACCCCCCGCGGCCATCGTGACCCCGTCTCATTCCGAAAATCAAAAACGCAACCGGGCCTTTGCCGCCGAATTCATCGCCCCGGCCGAACAAATCCGCGACCACATAAGCGGTGAAGTCGCCACCGATGAGGACATTCAAGAAATGGCTGATGTCTTCGGCACATCCGAATTTGTCATTCGACATCAAATCCAAAACCATCGAATTGCCGCGATATCGGAGTGGACTCGATAATAAGAGTTCACCCGTGATTCGTCGATTGAATCCAATCTCCCCTTACAGGTCGGGTAACCATCATGTTCAACACCCCCCAATCACTCCTCGATAAAATCCGCCTCGGCGAAGACAGCCTTCTCGAACTGAAATCAGTTCGCTTCCGGGGCAAAAAGATCGCCGGGCCGGCCCGGGATGAACTGGCGAATGAATTGGCGGCTTTCGCCAACGCCAACGGCGGTGTCTTAGTGCTCGGGGTTGACGATAAGACACGGGAAATCGACGGCCTCCCCTTGGAAAAACTGGACGCCGTCGAGACCTATATCCGCCAGATCTGCAACGACGCCGCGGCCCCGCCGCTCTTCGCCAAAATCGTTCGTACGGAATTGCCGGGCCCCGATGGCGGGAAAAGACCCGTCCTTAAAATCGACATCCCCCAGAGTCTGTTCGTCCATGAAGGGCCGGGCGGCTACTTTCAGCGACTGGGAAGTTCCAAGCGAAAAATGCCGCCGGATGTCCTGGCGCGGTTGTTCCGGCAGAGGAGCCAGGCCCGGCTTATCCGCTTCGATGAGCAACCGGTCCCGGAGACGGACCGTTCGACCCTCTCGGAATATCTCTGGCGACGGTTCATCCCAGCCGAAGAGAGCGATCCGATCCTGGCCTTGCAGAAGATGCGGCTGCTCACAGCCGACGATAACGGCGCCGAGCGGGCCAGGAACTGATCGCCAGCCTGTTCTCCCGCTGCCCGATGGATATGTATGAGATGGATTTCGGTCGACAGTTTTTGATGGAAAAACGGGGGGAAGTCGCCGCCGGATACGGCCACCGATGCCGACACGGAATAAAGCAAGAGCCCAAAGGAACCTATCTCACCAGCAGATAGACCAAAATTCCCACGATTCCCGCGATCACGGCCGCCGTTGTTAAACTCCCGGCGGGCGGCTCAGCGTGACCGGCCGTCCACCGCTTCCGGCCGGTGATCATGGGGCCGATCAGATTCTCCCGCTTGTAGACAAGATAGAAAAAGACCGCCAGGACGTGAATCGTCACCAGGGCGACGATTACCCAGGGGTTGAACCGATGGATTCGGGTGAGCAGATCGCTCGTGGCCTTGGAGACCCAGGGATAAAGCGGCCCTTCGATGAAGATGTCGTCGCTGGCGAACAGACCCGTTCCGGCCTGGACCAGCAGCGCCGCCATCATGGCGATGATGGACCAACCGCCCAGGGGATTGTGCCCCAAATGCGACGCTGAATCCTTTTTAAGAAGATCCCTGGCATATTGAACGACGGCCGACGGCCCCCGCACAAAGGACGAGAACCGGGCCGTTTCACCGCCAAAAATTCCCCACGCGATGCGAAACAGCAACAATCCGAGGATGGCATACCCGGCCCTCATGTGCCATGTCATGGCGTTGCCGCCCATGTCGGCGGTCACGAAAGAAACCGCCAACAGGAACACGATCAGCCAATGGAACAGCCGCGTGGGCAGGTCCCAGACCCGGAGAAGCGAGAAGGTCTTGCCGTTTTTCTCGTCCATACGCTCACCAAAAGCAAAACAGGCCCCCGCGGAAAATCCGCGGGGGCCTGTTTGCGTTTCGGGGAAAAGCGATTTAGCTGACGACCGTTACGTTCGTCGCCGCGGGACCTTTATTACCCTGGGTAATCTCGAAGGTCACTTGCGCGCCTTCTTGCAAGGTCTTGAAACCGGCTCCGTTGATGCCGGTGTGATGAACAAAGACATCCGGGCCGCTTTCCTGCTCGATGAAACCATAACCCTTGCTCTCGCTGAACCATTTAACAACACCATTCGCCATTGTGGTACCCTCCTTTCATTATAATAATTCTCTCAGTTTCAACTTCAGGGGGACCACTTTGGATGATGCTTGAAATGGATGTGCCCTTCAGAACGAAACCGGCCCGCTTTACCGCGGACCCTTGCCGATTGACTATGACTTATACCAGCCGGCCCACACCGTGTCAACGGAATATTCGCACCGACAGAAAAAAAACAACACCGGTTTGTTCGGCTTCCCGAATCAACGCCGGTCATTCCGGCTAAGCGCCTAAAACCGCTCGATCAACTTATTGATCAGATAGGTGCTCTCCCGCATGGCCTGGTCGCTGAAGGGGCCGAACCAGTCGGCGATCTTCATGAATTCGTCGTGGAAGCGCTCTTTGTCCCCCTTTTCGACCATCTCCAGGTTTTCGTTCATGGAGGCGACATACTCCTTGAGCAGGGCCCGGCGCCGGGGAGAGGCCAGGATGATCTCGCAATAGAGGGCGGGGTCCTGGGC
>CAZZBE010000209.1:4163-8203 GCA_964652715.1 uncultured Desulfobacteraceae bacterium | reverse complement strand
TTTAGATTCCCCCCTTGGCACACCCCCTGCACTACCATCCGCCAGAACAACACGAACCGCAACCCTCGACGGCTCAGAGGACGCAACATGAACAAGATCACCCTACATCCCAACGGCGAAATCCAGCACAACGGCCAAGAGATCGCCGCCGACCCGCTCCGGTACCTCAATTACGAGGTATCGCTGACGGACGGGTTCACGATCCGAAGCTATTTCAACATGCTGGCCCATTACAGCATCTATACCCGGCTCAACGAGTTCTTCCACGTCATCCGCGACAGTTTCGATCACTGCCCGGATTCCGGATGCGTCCACGACGACATCCGGCAACTGGAATTCGCCAAGACGGTGGAGATGATCGGGTTTCCCAACGAGCCGCGGCTGGAGATCTACAACGCACTCAAGGGCGTGGACGGCGACAAACGGGTGGAAATCCGGCCCATCCCCATGACCCAGCTCGTGGACATCCCCATGTCCCTGGGCAACCTGAAGCACGTGATTTTCGGCGACACCGTGGATGTGTTCGAGTTTGAAACGGTGTTCAGCCTCTACGAGTTTATCGACGGCATCGCCTGGGAGCTGAGCTTCCAGACGACAACGGATGGATGCACCATCAGACCATAAGGAGGGCGCCATGTTTGACAAAATTTTATTCGCGACCAGCGCGTCGCCCGCCAGCGATCATGCGGCCCATGTGGCCTTCGACTTGGCGAAGAAGTACGACTCGGAGATGAAAGTGTTCCACGTCTACGGCCTCCCGAGCCGGGGATTTTCCACCGAGGTGAAGGATCTCCGGACCGGCGAGGTGGAAGAAGCCAACGCCGATTACGTCAACTGGGTCATCGACGAGATGAAGAACACCTACGACAAGTACCTGAAGGACTGCTCCAAATGCACCCTCGACACCACGGCGGGGGTCCCCCACACCGAGATCCTGCGGACCGCCCGCAAATTCGAGGCCGACCTCATCGTCATGGGGGCTCACACCCGGGAAGAGGACGTGGGCGCCACCCGGTACCGGAACATCGTCGGCTCCACCATGCAGAAAGTGGCCCAGAAGGCCCGGTGCCCCGTGCTCATCGTGAGCCGGCCCTGCACCACCTGCTTCTGGTACTTTTCCAACATCATCTTCTGCGCTGATTTCTCCAGGCAGGCCGATTCCGCCTTCCAGTTCGCCCTCAGCGTCTCCAAGGCCATCGGCTGCAAGATCTACCTGTTTCACTGCCTGGATCTCAGCGCCATGAGCGCCGGCAAGGTCCTCTCCCAGGAGGAGATCGAAGAAAAAATCGAAGCGGCCGGGGAGAAGATCCAGAAGCGGTACGTATCCAAGATGGGCGATTTCGACAACTACGAGGTGGATGTGTGGGAGGGCATCCCTTATGTGGAGATCGTTAAATATTCCCGGAAGAACAACGGCGATCTCATCATCATGGCCCATCATACCCGGGAGATGGACCCGGAAAAAGCCCTGCTGGGCAGCACGGTGGAGCAGGTGGTCCTGCGGGCCTCCTGTCCGGTGGCCAGCGTCAACCGCCCCGACCATGCGGAGGTGGAGGCCGAACCCGAACCCGAGGCGGATGCCGCCTGACCGCCGATCCGCACTTGACGGACGGTTTCGATTAAGCGTTAATCGGACCTCGGAATGGATTGCGCCGATAAACGCTTAACCCTGCAACGGAGCGAGGCGATGGAACCCAAGAGAGTATTGATCGTCGACGACGAACTGGACATGCGAATCTTTGTATCCACCCTGTTTAAAACGGGTGGATACACCGCCGTCGCGGCGAAAAACGGGACCGAAGGGGTTGAGAAAGCCCGGGAGAACGCTCCCGATTTGATCATCCTCGACGTGATGATGCCCGGCGAGGGCGGCGTTTACATGTACAAGGAACTGCGCACCGACGAGGCCCTCAAAGGCATCCCGGTCATCATGCTCTCGGCCATCGCCAAAAAGACGTTCACCCATTACCTGAAAATGCTAAACGCGCGGCTCAACGGAGCGATTCCCTACCCGGAGGCCTACATGGAAAAGCCCCCGGAGGCCGAGGAACTGCTCAAAGTGGCCGAGCGCTTCCTGATCGAGGAGAAAGAGGAGACAACGTGATGCGAACGGAAAAGGAATGGGATTGGGCCCCGGGCGAAAAGCCGGTGGCCAACCTGAGCCAGTGGCGATCCCGGTTCGGCTATATGGAGGAGCCCAAGTTCAGCCCCGACGGCGAACGGGCGGCGGCAATCGTCATGAACGAGGACGCCGAGTTCATGGTGCTGGACAACGGCGAGCCCTGGGAGGGCCGGTGGGACAAGGTCTGGTCCCTCAAATTCAGTCCCGACGGCCGCCTGGCGGGCCTGGTGTCGGAGATGGCCGAATGGACCGTGGCCGTGGACGGCCAGCCCTGGGAGACCACCGGCGAGTTCGCCTGGGACCTCAAGTTCAGCCCGGACGGGTCGCGGATCATGGCCGCGGTCCAGAAGGGGCTCCGGTATTACCTCATGGTCAACGACGCGCCCTGGGAGACGGACTTCAACTACCTGACCTGCGCCGTCATGAGCCCGGACGGGGGCCGCACCGCCGCCGTGGTCCAGACCGTGCCCATCAGCGAAGGCGACATCTTCGAATTTCAGAAAGGCGCCTACACCGTGGCGGTGGACGGACGGCCCTGGGAACAACACTTCCTCAACGGCTGGGAGCTGGATTTCAGCGCCGACGGCCGGCATGTGGCCGCCGAGGTGCGGACGACCCTTTACGACTACACCATCGCCGTGGACGGCGACCTCTGGGGCGACATGTTCTCCTCGGTCTGGGCGCCGCGGTTCCACCCGAACAATAATTCCGTGAGCGCGCCGGTGCGCGCCGGCGGCGCCTGGACCCTGGCCGAAGACGGCAAAGTCATCTGGGACCGCCGGTTCGTCCAGCTCTGGCACCATGTCTATTCGCCGGACGGATCCAGGATCGCCGCCATCGCGGCGCCCGAGTTCGGCCGGTGGACCGTGGCCCTGGACGGCGTCCCCTGGCGCCGGACCTTCGGCGATTATGTCGCCGACGTCCGGTTCAGCCCCGACGGCGGGCGGGTCGCCTGCATCGGCGTAGACAAGGGAAAAGCCGCGGTGGTGGTGGACGGCGAGCCGTGGTCGGTCTCTTTCGAGCGGGCCTGGCCCCCGGTGTTCAGCCCCGACGGCCGGCACGTGGCCGTCAAGACCGAATCCGGCGGCAAATACAGTCTCCATGTGGACGGCCGCCGCCATGCCCAGACCTACCTCGACATGGCCGACCCGGTGTTCAGTCCCGACGGCGACAAGGTGCTGGTCCGGGCCGTTAAAAAAGATCCGGCCGGAGACCGGGTGTTCGTGCGCGCCGTCGTGGAGGTCAAGGACTTGGGGTAGTGAAACCACAATAAACAAGGAGGACCGATGCATACCATCTACAACCTTGTCAGCGGCCCGCTGGTGTGGGTCTCGGTGATCCTCTTCCTGGGCGGAAGCCTGGGAAAGCTCATCTACATGGGGGTTCTGACGAAGAAAAAAGACAACGTGGTGCTGGCCTACGCCAGCCCCTATTTCGGCGCCCGGTCGATCCTGCACTGGATCACCCCCTTCGCCAGCGAGAACATGCGGCGGCATCCCTATCTCACCGTCGTCTCGTTCATCTTTCACATCTGCGTGCTGCTCCTGCCCCTCTTCGTCCTGGGCCACGTGGTGCTCATCGACGAGGCGTGGGGCGTGAGCTGGCCCCATTTGCCCGAGGGGACGGCGGACATGATGACCCTGCTGGTGATCGCGTCCTGCGTCTTTTTCCTCGTCCGCCGGCTCGTCGAGCCGGAAGTGAAATTCCTCACCGGCCCGTCGGATTTTTTCATCCTGCTCATGGTGGCGGCCCCCTTTATCACCGGGTTCTGGGCGTATCACCACTGGGCCGGGTTCCGGGTCATGGGCATCCTTCACATCCTGTCGGGGGAGATCCTGCTGGCGGCCATCCCCTTCACCCGGCTGAGCCATATGATTTTCTTCCCCTTCACCCGGGCCTATATGGGGTCGGAGTTCGG
>CAZZBE010000209.1:0-4063 GCA_964652715.1 uncultured Desulfobacteraceae bacterium | reverse complement strand
GAACCGATAAAACAGCCCCATGAGATCGTCGACGAGGGCATTCTGACCGGGGCGTCGCGGTTGACCAGCGAGAAGGTGCGGCGGGTCGTCAACGAGGTGATCAAGAACGAAACCGGCGCCCGACTCAAGACCTACGTGGACACCTGCATCCATTGCGGGCTCTGCTCCGAGGGGTGCCATTACTATATGTCCCACGACAAGGACCCCATCTATTCCCCCGCCGGGAAGGTGAAGCAGACCCTGTGGAAGATGCTCCACAAAAAGGGCGACGTGGGGGTGGAGGAGATCAAGCGGATGGCGGAAATCGCCGCCACGGAGTGCAACCTCTGCCGGCGGTGCGCCATGTACTGCCCCTTCGGCATCGACGTGGCCTACCTGATGCTGGTGGTCCGGCGGATCACCCACAAGCTGGGCCTCACGCCCCGGTACATCCAGGACACGGCCCACAGTCACGCGGCCACCATGAACCAGATGTGGGTCAAGGAGGACGAGTGGATCGACACCCTCCAGTGGCAGGAGGAGGAGGCCCGTGACGAAGTCCCCAACATCCGCATTCCCCTGGAAAAGGAGGGCGCCGAGATCATGTACTCGGTGATCGGGCCGGAGCCCAAGTACCGGGCCCAGCTCATCTACCAGGCGGCGGTGATCATGCACGCCGCCGGCATGGACTGGACCATGCCCGCCACGCCGGGGTGGGACAACTCCGACATGGCCATGTACACCGGAGACAACGAGATCATGGGCCGGGTCAAGAAGGCCCACTTCGAAACGGCCATCCGGCTGAGGGCCAAACGGATCGTCATGGGCGAGTGCGGCCACGCCTTCCGGTCGGTCTACGACGTGGGCAACCGGTGGCTGGGGTGGAAGATGCCGCCGATTCCCATGGTCCATGCCATCGAATTTTACGCGGAATTGCTGGAGGAAAAAAAGCTCCGGATTCCGGAAAAATTCAAGACGCCGGTGACCCTCCACGATCCGTGCAACGTGATCCGGGGCCGGGGGCTTCATGAAAAGGCCCGGTACGTGGTGGACCAGACCTGCGAGACCTTTATCGAGATGACGCCCAACCGGGAGCACAACTACTGCTGCTGCGCCGGCGGCGGCGTCATCAACTGCGGCCCTCCCTATAAAAAAACCCGGGTGGAGGGCAACCGGGTGAAGGCCGAACAGCTTTTCGCGGCCAAGGCCCGGGGCGCCAAGACCATCGTCGCCCCCTGCCACAACTGTCACGGGGGGCTGGAGGACATCGTGGAACACTACGGCCTGGGGATGGACATCAAGTTTTTGGCCGACATCATCTACGAGATCATGGAAAAACCGGCATAGGAGACGGATACGATGAAACGATATGGTTTTGCAATGGCGGCGGTGGGTGTGCTATGCCTTGTCGCGGCGCTCACCGGGTATTCCCAGGACGACGTCCAGTATGTGGCGGACACCGGTTTCTACGAAAAGATCCGTCCGCCGGTCTACTTCCCCCACGAGGAGCACAACGAGCGGGCCGAGATCTGGGACTGCGCCTTGTGCCACCACTACTACGAAGACGGCGAGAAGGTGGAAGACTGGACGAGCGAAGACATGGAGTGCTCCGAATGCCACGCGGCCCCGGACGGCGACCCCATTCCCCTGGCCACCCAATATCACCTTCGGTGCAAGGGGTGTCATACCCAGGCAAAGGAAGGGCCGGTGATGTGCGCCGAGTGTCATCGGGACCGATAGGGCGTTGCGCTAAACCGCATTGAAAGAGAGGTTTGATCATGGCGAAAAAAATAATGGTGGTCGATGACGATCCGGTCATCGTGAAATATCTGGTCAATGTCTTCGAGGACAACGGGTATGAAACGTGCAGCGCCGAGACAGGGGCCGAGGCGTTCGAGGTGCTGGAGCGGGAAAAGCCCGATCTCATCACCCTGGATCTGGAAATGCCCGAGGAATGGGGGACCCGGTTTTACCGGAAGTTCACCAAACACAAGGAGTACAAGGATCTGCCGGTGATCGTGATTTCGGGCCTGTCGGGGCGGCAGCATGCGATTAAAAACGTGGTGGCGACCCTGTCCAAGCCCTTTGACCCGGACAAGGTCATCGCCCTGGTGCGCAAGACCATCGGAGCGCCCTGACCCGTGTCCGAAGACAGACGGATACTGCTGGTGGACGACGAGCCGGGCATCCGGACCACCCTCTCCATCTCGCTGATGGATATGGGGTACGATGTCGCGACGGTGGAAAGCGGTGAAAAGGCGCTGGACATGTTCGACGCCGACGACCCGCCCATCGTCCTCACGGACATCAAGATGCCCGGCATCGACGGGATCGAGCTGCTCCGGAAGCTGAAGAACCGCAATCCCCATACCGAAGTAATCATGATCACCGGCCACGGCGATATGGAGCTGGCCATCGAGTCGTTGAAAAACGAGGCCACCGATTTCATCACCAAACCCATTCGCGACGACGTCCTGGAGATCGCCCTGAAACGGGCCAACGACCGGATCGCCATGCGCCGCCGCCTCCGGGAATACACCGAAAACCTGGAGGAGATGGTCCGGGAGAAATCGGAAAAGCTGGTAAAAGCGGAGCGGCTCCTGGCGCTGGACCAGGCGGTGGAGGGGTTGTCGTCGGCCATCTGGGGGCTGGCGGGGGAGATCGACGGGGATCTGAAATGCTTCAACGAACTGCCCTGCTTCGTCTCCCTCCACAGCCGGGATCTGAAGGTGCTGGCGGTCAACGAACTCTACCGGGAGCGGCTGGGGGATCGCGTCGGCGCCGACTCCTGGTCGGTCTATTCGGGGAAATCGGGCGATCCGGCCCGCTGCCCGGTGGGCCGCACCTTCGGAAACGAGCGGGGCCGGCGGCAGGAAGAGATCATCCGGCAAAACGGCGACGAAATCCCGGTCATCGTCCACACCGCCCCCATCCGCGACACCGACGGTCGGGTGGAGCTGGTCATCGAGATCGCCGCCGACGTCACCCAGTTCAACCGGCTCCAGGACGAACTCCAGGCGGTTCGGCGGAAATACCGGCTCCTGTTCGACGAGGTCCCCTGCTACATCTCGGTCCAGGACCGGAATCTGAAGGTGAGCGAAACGAACCGGCGGTTCAAAGAGGATTTCGGGGAAGTGCGGGGGCAATACTGCTACAACATCTACAAGGGCCGGACCGACCCCTGCGTCGACTGTCCGGTCATGGATTCCTTCGCGGACGGGCAATCCCACTCCAAGGAGGCGGTGGTCCGGTCCCGGGACGGGGAGCAGATCAACGTGCTGATCTGGACGGCGCCCCTGAAAAACGCCGCCGGCGAGATCACCCACGTCATCGAGATGTCCACCAACATCACCCAGCTCCACAAGCTCCGGGACCAGCTCTCGGACCTGGGCCTGCTCATCGGGTCGATTTCGCACGGCATCAAGGGGATGCTCACGGGCCTCGACGGCGGCGTCTACCTGCTCAACCGGGGATTCGCCAAAGACGACCGGGAGATGATGGAAGAGGGATGGGACACGGTCAAGCTGATGATCGAGCGGATCCGGTCCATGATCCTGGACATCCTCTACTACGCCAAGGAGCGGGACCTGAACTGGGAGCGGGTGGACGTGTTGTCGTTCGTCTCCGACGTGGCGGAGACCTTCGCCCCCAAGATCGGGGAGGCGGACATCCGGTTCGAAACGGATTTCGACGACAGCCTCGGCGAATTTGAAATCGACCCCGGCGTGGTCCGGTCGGCGCTGATCTCCATCCTGGAAAACGCCATGGACGCCTGCGTCGAGGACAAAGAGAAGGCGACGCACACCATCCGGTTCTCCGCCCATCCGGACGACGGAACCGACGGCGCCGTCGTCTTCACCATTGCAGACGACGGCATCGGCATGGGTAAGGAGGCGTTAGACGCCCTCTTCACCCTCTTTTTCTCCATGAAGGGGCAGAAGGGCACCGGTCTGGGGCTGTTCGTATCCAAAAAGATCATCAACCAGCACGGCGGGACGATCCGGGCGTCGTCGGAACCGGGGGAAGGCACGACGTTTACGATCCGCCTGCCCGGGGAATTGCCGGAGTCGGCGAAGGGGGGAGC
>CAZZBE010000208.1:0-8212 GCA_964652715.1 uncultured Desulfobacteraceae bacterium | reverse complement strand
GGTTCGCCTGCAATGTTGATATCATTGCTTATAAATTTTCATGCGTCAGCACTGCAGTTAACCCGGCAGGCAGAGAACTTATGACTGTAGAGTTGTATAAGATGCCAGCGCATGTTCGATTTTTCCGTCGTTTCCATTTGTTTCCATGGTTCGGTAAAAACAATACCGCGATTTTTTCAAGGGCGGGAGTTCGCATGATTTTTAGGATGGACTGTGTATCTCGGACCTGGCAAGCCATGGCCGGTGGATCACCGTTGTTGCTAATTCCGGCCTGTTTTGCATTCGCAACGGTTTTAATCTTCACGCCAAGAGAAAAATGCGCAGGACAAACCCTGGAATTTCTGGTAAAGAAGAGCTGTTATTGATATTTTTGTAACAGCCGTATCGGAGGTGCATACCATGGCGACGCCCAAATCCCCCACGGAGGCCGACAAGAAACGACAGATCATCGCCGAGGCCCGGCGGAACAGAGAACAGCGGGAAAAGGGATACCGGGAACGGGCCCTCAAGCTGTTTCCCCACGTTTGCGGCCGCTGCGGCCGGGAGTTTTCCGGCAAGCGGCTCCGCGAACTCACGGTCCACCACCGGGACCACGACCATGACAACAACCCCCCGGACGGCGGCAACTGGGAGCTGCTGTGTATCTACTGCCACGACAACGAGCACGCCCGGGAAGAAGTGGCCGACTGGTACGAGGGCGATGGGCCCGAGGACGACAAATCGTCGTCTTCCATCAACACGCCGTTTGCCGGGCTGGATGCGTTGCTGAAGGGGAAAAAATAGTGGTTTGTGGTGGAACGGACCGCATCGTGATTTTGCCAAAGAATATGGTGATCCGGATCGAAGCGGCGGCGGGCGCGGCATCCATCCGGCGGGGGGATGTGGCGCCGGATCCCCGGACAAAATCGCCGGGAATGGCGTAGAATTTCGGACTCGAAAACCGGGCGGACGCCCACTGACTTCAGGAGGCAGACTATGGGAGAAAACGAACCGAAAAAAAAGGGATGCGGGGGGTGCCTGACGAAACTGATCACCGCGTTCGTCATCATGGTGATCCTCCCAGCCGCCTTGATCACCTGGGGGATGATCGAAGAACGGAAACGACAGGAGGCGGCGTGGCAGAAGGCGTTGCATGTCCACCAGGAGTTGAAGCAGGCGGTGGACCGGTACGCGGCCTTCAAAAAAAGCGAAGAATTCGAATTTTTCGCCCCCTACGCGGAGCGGGAGAACTGGGACGCCCTCTTCAAAAAGGCTGAAAAAGGGGTGGGCGAGATCGTGTCGTCGTTTATCGCCCGAGAGGATCTTTCCCTCGGGGAACGGCTTCCGGGGATCCTGGAAAAGATCGAAGCGGTGAAGGCATCCATCGGCGAAGTGAAAAAGCGGATGGCCCGACTTGAAACCCTCCGGGAAGAGACGCCGGATAAGGTGGCGGCGGCCGAGTTGCAGATTCCGATTACCGATCGCATCATCGACGACCTGCAGGGCCGCATCGCCGAAGTCAAATCCGATTTTCCGGACCGGGCCGGGGACGTCGATAGCGCCGTGGGGGCTTACACGCCGTTGCCGCGAATCCTGGTCCGCTCCAAGACGGCGCTTGAGGCGGCCAAAGCCGAACGGGCCAAAATGGAAACGGATGCCTTTGTCGACTACGTGCGGATGAACCAGGGCGTCGGAACAGTGTTTACCAAATTCAGCGAGCTGCAGGACATCGACGCCAAGCTTCGGGCGAAACTGGACGAACTCTACCGGAGCTATTCCAAGACCCTCGTGGACATGAAGGCGGACTATTACCTCGTTATCGGCCGGGCCACCTGGGACAACGATTCGGATTACGATTATGAAAAAACGTTTACCTACCCCCCGGTCCCGGTGAGCGCCGGGCGCTACGAATATTTCACGAAACTCGATCCCACTAAAGAATTGGCTACGCTGCACTGGAACAGCGGCCGGTTCAGGGCCGCCCCCGTCGTGGCCAAAGATCAATGGAACGCGTTGAAACTTTACGAGGGGCAGGGCGTGGATAGGAGCGACGACGCCGGCGTCTTTTGGCTGGAGGATGCGCCGGTAAAGACCTACCACAAGTACCGGGTTACCGAAAACGGAACGGTGAAAGAGACCGATTGGGTCGAAGTGGATGAAGAGGATTACGGCGAACTCTACGATTACCTGGGCATGACCGTGGTCAACAAACCCTACGGATTTTTCGAGGACGAGGCCGTCCGGGTCGCGGCGCCGCCGGGCATGGCGTTCGTGGGAATAAACCGCTACGGCCGATGGGCGGACGATCCGGCCACCGGCGACAGCTACTGGGAATGGGACGACGACTTCGACGACGCCTTCGAGATCGACATCGACATCGGGAAAAAGCACCGGTACTCGCGTAAGGAATGGCGGACCTGGCGATCGGATTTCCGCGGCAAAAAGCCTTATTACGGGAAATCGGCGGACGCCGGACCGCCCCTTTTCGGCACCAACGGGTCCCGTGTGCGCAAGGATTCGCGGTTTCAGAAATCCGCCTTCGTCGCCGCCGGCGGCCTGGCCGCGGCGGCCGGGTCTTTCCGGGGGGCCGGGCCAAGCCGGCGGGGGCGGGGGCCGGGTGGATTCGGGAAATAACGATTCGAAAAACCAATCAGCGGAAGGGAAAACCTTATGATCCAGATGGACCAGTTCACATTTTTGCTGACGAGTTACGGGAAGGGGATCGTCTACTGCGCCATCACCTTCGTTTTCATCGTCATCACCAAAAGGATCGCGGACAAGCGGACCGTCCGGTTCGACGACGATCACGAGATCGAGGAAAAGAGCAACGCCGCGGTGGGTCTTCGGCGGGCCGGGCTCTACCTGGCTTTCGCCGTCGGGCTGGCCGGGTCCCTGGGCGGCAAGAGCGTCGGGTTCGTCAACGACATCGTGTGGCTGCTGCTCGACAGCGTCCTCATCACCGTCTGCCTGTTCGCCTGCCGGGAAATCAACGACCGCCTGATGCTTCCCAACGTCGACAACGACGAGGCGGCTCAGAAGGGGAACGTCGCCGTGGGGCTGGTGGAATGCGGCATGTACATCGCCACCGGCCTCGTCCTCAACGGCGCGTTTTTCGGCGAGAGCGCCGACATGGTCGCCGGCGCCCTGAGCGCCCTGGCCTTTTTCGCCCTGGGCCAGATGGTGCTGCTGATCTGCGGGGTGGTCTACGAGAAAATCCTTCCCTTCGACATCAAGGGGGAGATCGCCGCGGGCAACGCCGCCGCCGGCCTGGCCCTGGGGGGCGTGCTGGTGGCCCTGGGCGTTATCCTCCGGGACAGCGTCGCCGGTCCGTTCATCGGGTGGATTCCGGACCTGATCTCCTTCGGCATGGCGGCGGCTTTCGGCATCGTCATGCTGCTGATCTTCAAGAAGTTGACGGACATCTTCCTGCTGCCCAACGCCGACCTGTCGGTGGAGGTGGCCCGGGACCGGAACGTCGCGGCCCTGGCCCTGACCGAGGGCGTGGTCATCGCCATGGCGGTGATCATCAGCAATGTCGTCTGACGGAGAGGCCGCTTCGCCGAATTCCGCGTCCGGCGGCCGCGCCATGGCCCGGCCCCGGTTCAATATGGCGACGTTCCTCCTCATGTCCTGCATGTTCGCCTCGGGGGCGTGCGGGCTGGTGCTGGAGTACATCCAGGCCACGGTGGCCACCTATCTTCTGGGCAATTCCCTCGAGCAGTTCGGCGTGGTCATCGGGCTCATGCTCTTCATGATGGGGATCGCCGGGGCGGTCCAGTCCGTTTTCCGGTCGGAGCGTCTCATCCGGACCTTCATCCTCGTGGAGACCCTCCTGGCCCTGGTGGGCGGATTCGCGCCCATCGCGACCTACTGGGCCTACGGGGTCATGGAGAGCCATTTCGCCCTGGTCCATTACGCCTTTATCATGTCCATCGGGTTTCTCATCGGCCTGGAGATTCCGGTGGTCCTCCGGATCAACGAGACCTACGCCGACCGGCTCAGCACCAACATCGGACAGGTCTTCAGCGCGGACTACATCGGCGCCCTGGCGGGGGCGCTCCTGTGGGTCTTCTTTTTTTTGCGGCGGTTTCCCCTCACCGAGACGAGCTTCATCCTGGCCGGCGTCAATTTCGGCATCGCCGTGATCGCCTATGGCTACTTCCGCCGGCGGGGCCTCATCGGCGGCAACATCCGGATCACGGGATTCATCGTTCTGACGGCCGTCTGCCTGACCGTCGGTTACGCCCGGAACCGCGACTGGCGGCTGACGACCGAGCAACGGCTCTACGACGACGCCATGGTCCTGTCCCGGACCACCCGGTACCAGCACCTGGTCATGACCCATAACCGGCTCCTGGACGAATACCGGTTCTACATCAACGGCAACCTCCAGTTCAGCAGCCTGGACGAAGCCCGGTACCACGAAATGCTCGTTCACCCGGCCATGGCCCGGGTTCCGGATCATCGCCGGGTGCTCATCCTGGGCGGCGGGGACGGGATGGCCCTGCGGGAGGTGCTCAAATACCCGGAGGTCGAATCGGTCCTGCTGGTGGACCTCGATCCGGACATGGTGCGACTTTGCGCCGGGCATCCGGTGTTGCGGCGGCTTAACGGAGACGCCTTTCGGGACGCGCGGGTCGTCGCCAAACCCGCCGATGGCGTCTCTCCGGGCCGGTACCGGGAGATCTGGCGGGAGACCGGCCGTTACGACCCAAACGGGCTGGCGGAAACGGAACGGGTCGCCACGGTCCGGGTCCTGAACATCGACGCCGACCGGTACCTGTCGGAGGCCGGCGCCGACCGGTTCAACGTGATCCTGGTGGACCTGCCCGATCCCTCCTCCCCGGAACTGGTCAAGCTCTACACCCGGGAGTTCTATCTCAAGGCCCGGGCCCGGTTGTCCGAAACGGGCGTCATGGCCGTCCAGGCCACCTCCCCCTATCACGCGAAAGAAAGCTTTCTGTGCATCCGGCGGACCCTGGAAAGCGCCGGGTTCGAGACGCTGCCGGTGCATCTGAACGTGCCGAGTTTTGGGGATTGGGGGTGGATTCTGTGCCAAAAAAAGGGACAAAGGGACAAAGGGACAGAGGGACAAAGGATGGAAAGGCGGGTGGCGGGGCTGGATTTCGATGCGCCGACGCGGTTTTTGACGCCGGCGGTGTTCCGGGGCGCCATGGTGTTCGGGAAGGGGATGCTGGAGGCCCGGCATTCGGAGGTTAATACATTGATGCACCCGGTGCTGCTGGATCTGTATTTGAGCGAGAGTTGGCTGGTGGATTAGCAATAGCTCTAAAGGTCGGATTGGAAAGCGGTTGCGCGTCGTGGGGGTTTTAAGGTATCTTCAAATGACGTGCATCGCACATCAAATTCATAAGTGAGCTTTGACGCATTTTGCAACCGTTACTGGAGGCGTCTTGGAAGCGAAACGTTTCAAAACCGTCGATGACTTAGTGCAATCCGGCGAGGAGCGCATCGAGTTGATCGACGGCGAGATCATCAGGCGGCCCATGGCCCGTTCCGAACACGCGCTGGTCCAATCCGGCATTTCAGACGAGGTTGCCCTGTATAAGCGGAAAGATGGTTCGGGCGGGTGGTGGATCATGTCCGAGATCAGCGTCGTTTACAATGAACATCAATGCCCCAGCCACGATTTGGCCGGATGGCGGAAAGAGCGCGTGCCCGACCGGCCGACGGGAATCATGAATGTGACGCCGGATTGGGTCTGCGAAATCACCTCGCCGGGGCATGAGCGGAAGGATGTCTTCCATCATTTCATGATGCTGCAACGAAACAAGGTCCCCTGTTACTGGCTGATTTCTCCGGAAGATAAAACACTGATCGCTTACAAACTCGCCGATGAAACCTATCGCGTGGCCTTCGCCGTTGAGTGCAGATCGCCGGAAGATTTCAAAAAAGTGAGGATACCGCCGTTCGGGGAAGTGGAAATCGATTTGCGGTATGTGTTTGGAGGGATTGATTAAGGCGCGTTATCCGCTTTGAGATTTGGGATTGTAAAGCGGTCCGTCCAGGGCGAGGGCGATGGAAATCGTTCGTTTCATTTTGTCTCTCCGCTTGCGATGGGCGTCAAAATAGGATAGATTTGAATCCTGTGTAATCGCATCGGCATCATCTTTTCACCACTGAATCAGGAGGAAAATCCATGACCGACAATTTTCTCGTTGCGGTGTCCTGCGGTACCGACAACCCCAACCGTGCCACCCGGGGCCTTCAAATGGCCCATTTCGCGGCCAAGATGGGCAAAAAGACCACGGTTTTCCTGCTGGACGAAGGCGTCTACCTGGCCAAAAAAGGCGCCACGGTCAATCTTCGGGCCGCCACCGGCGATGCGGCCGACGACCATCTCGCGTTTCTCCAGGAATATGAAGTGCCGATCCTGGTCTGCACCCCCTGCGCCAAATCCCGCATGATCGAGGAAGCCGACCTGGTGGACGGCGCCCGGATGGCCACCGCCAACGAGCTGATCGAGCTTTCGTGCCAGAGCGCCGTGCTCAGTCTGTAGCGCATCCCAGGGGCATGCGGGTCACGGTAATAAGCCCGCTCATGCAGAGGTCCACATCGTGCTCCGAGAGACGGGGCCGGCCGTGGAAATCCCCCACGTAAACGAGATCCTCGCCCTGCTGGTCGTAGCTGAACCGGTGGGGCGAGATGTCCAGTTCGCAAAAATGGATCTCCGGATCGGGGTCCGACGGTTCGGGGTGGGGGAGGTTGACGTTCCAGTAACACCCTTTCTTCAGCTCCAGGGTCAACAGCTTTCGGATGATCCGGCCCGCCAGCCCTTTGGTCATGTCCCAGTCGAGTTCCCGGTTTTTGCCCACGTACTGCGAGACGGCCATGGCCGGGACCCCCAGTGCGGCCGCCTCCCGGGCCGCGGCCACGGTGCCGGATGTGTAGGTGTCGATGCCCAGGTTGGCGCCTTTGTTGATGCCCGATATCAGCCAGTCGGCGTCGGGCGCGATCCGGGTCAGCCCCACGCGGGCGCAGTCGGCCGGCGTGCCGGCGATCTTGAACCGGTTTTCGCTCACTTCCGTCATCCGAAACGGCGTGTGGGCCGTCACCTGATGGCCCACGCCCGACTGCTCCACCTCCGGGGCGGCCACGACAATTGTCCCCATATCCCGCAGCGTCTCTTCCAGGGCCGCGAGCCCCGGCGCGTCGATGCCGTCGTCGTTGGTCAGAATGAATTTCACGTCAACAGACCCCTTGTACGGACGTCAAAACAGCACTTCACGGGGTTCTTTTTACGGGAAACGGAAGGGGCCCGCAAGGCTTTCATTCCAAAAACTCTTCGACCGCCGCCATCAGCCGGTCGCCGGCTTCCTCGGGAAGGAAACGGCCCACATCGTCCAGCCGCGCGACGCGGGCGTCGGGAAACACCGTCCCCCAGCGGTGGAGTTCTTTTTCCCGGAAGGCTTTGTCGGCCATTCGTCGCCGGTTTCGCCAGAGCCGCTCCAGCCATGGGGCGGCCCCCACGATCTGTTGCGGAAAGACCCAGCACCCCTTCCGGGACCCGGGACCCGGGATCGGAAAATGGGTGCAGATACTGGGAATGGATCTCGTTCGTCAGCCGGGCCCGGTCGCCGAAGGCCATGGGCATGACCCACCGGGCGAAGGCATTGTGGCGTCGGATGAGATGCCGGCCGACCGGGCCGCCCCAGTCCTGGACGAAAAGCGTGACGCCGTCCAGATCCAGTCGGTCTCCACGGTTACTCCAGGGCCGCTTCGATCTCCATGGCGCAGGCGATCCGCGCCTCTTCGGGGCCGTCGATGTTGATGATCTGGTTGTCGATATCCAGTTCCAGCAGTTCGCAGCCGTGCTTCTGGACGATGTTGGTTATGATCTGCATGATTTGAAATTTATCGAGTTCGGTCATGGGAAAGGGTCTCCTTGGGCGTTCGTTTTCAAGACGAACACTAAGACCCGGGGCGGGAATTGGCAAGGCTATCGGGCCGGACAGCTCCCACTGGGCCAGGATGTGGGGGCAGGATTTCATCCGCTCGGGGGAGAGGGTTTAGATGGCGGCGCCGACGCATGAAAATCTATAACCAATTGATATCAACATTTCCAGAATCTTTTCTTCCCCTGATTTGAGGCGATGCTCTGTTTCCTCAAGAGCGTTTCTATGCCACTCTGGGGCTTCAATCGCCGCTCCATGGATCGAAAGATCTGCCCATAAAGCTTCCATAAGATCGAATTTTTCTTCCGATTACAAAC
>CAZZBE010000207.1:3980-8290 GCA_964652715.1 uncultured Desulfobacteraceae bacterium | reverse complement strand
ATCTTGTGTCTAGAATTCCATCATCTAAATCTGTACAAGCAATTAATCCTATGGGAGATACATTTACAATAGGAATTGCATCGCCTATTGTAAAACTTCGGAAGCAACCTGTAGAAACAGGAATATACCCAGAATTTGCAAAGATAGATTATTACGAAAATCCTGTTTTAGGATCAAGAACACCAATGCTACCGCCTCAGTCGGGATGGCGTTATCCATCTAAAATTTTGAGACAATTGAGTAAAAATATAGTTAATCCACAAACAACTTATGGATTAGGAAAACAATGGGATGCAGTTAGCTTAGCTAAGCGTGCAGCCTCTAAATCACGCTGGGAACCTTTTTATAATATTCCGTTTGTGGGATCAATTCCTGCGGATATTGTTAACTCTCGTAGTAAAGATTTCATGCCTGTAACCCGTGAAAAACATGGTTCTTTAGACTATCAAAATTTGCCAGAACCATTAAAAGATGCAGCTGAGGGTGGATATTTAGACTGGGAATATATTGATCGTCCACTTGAAGGAGTAGATGATACTCCACCTTTCGGCAAATATATGAAGAATTTGAATAAATCAATGTATGAAATTGAGCAGGCTCAAGAGGAAGCTCTTGGGCGAAGTTTAGAAGCAGGAGATGTTTTGATACGACCCAAAGAAACTTACCAATATAGTTGGCGACCAACAGGCAAAACTTGGATTGATACAGCATCTCCTAATGATTTAGAACAATCAATTGATTTTCCTAAAAATCTTTCTAGTAGTCAATCGATTTCTCTTGGAGACATTTATAGACAAGATCTTGGAGAACGTGCTCCGTTTGAATACCAGTATTATACTGGTGGAATTCCTACCTACTCGCCACAAGGATTTGTATCTGGAATAACAGAAACTCCCCAAGCTCATCCTGATGCGGCAACCCCTGCAATTTCAAGTTTTAACACTTCACCTCCACAAAGAATATTTCAGTCTGAACGAAATATTGAGCGTCTACCAATATTTCCCGAAGCGCAATCTAGGACTGTTGCCGTAAACGAGTATGGATTTCCTAGTCCAAGTGGAGATCCACAAGAGCTATCTTTTGCTGAACCTAATGATCCTAGATTTTTAGCAGCAGCACAAATAGATCGCGATGCTCGAAAAATATTAGCGGCTAATGCCATCAAACAACAACCACGGGCAACTAACTATCAAATTCTTCCCACAGCTGATATTCAAGGATATCAACGAGATGTTGAGTATCGTCCAATGCTAGTAGAACCTGCTCCTATTCCTGGTGCGTATGAATATAGAGAAGATTTAGTTGCTGATAATGTTAGTGAATATTTACGTCAAAAAGAGATTGAAGGAGTAATTCCTTCCGGTCGTCAAGTTCGGCGAGAGATGGAAGATTCTGTATGGCAAGACTTTATTCCATCCCAAAATCCAGAGGAACTACAACAGCAGCTAAGTCGTCTTTACGTAGATGTTGGTGGAAAGCGCGTTCCGTATACAGGAGAAGCTGCACTGCTAGTTGGAACCAACGCAGAACGAGTTCGTGATCCATCGATCCTTCCAGATGCTGTAGATGCACAGCAACAGTTTAATCGAGATACAGGCGTACTTAAAAGTAAAGTATTTGGAGGATCACCAACATTTCAAGGTGATATGGCAAATGAAGCCAAAAAGCTCTTTCTTCAAAGAGTAGAACAACAAAAAAGACTCCAAGAAACTCTGGATGCAATCCAAATAATTGATCCAGAAAAAAATATTGTTCGTGAAAGAGTCCATACTCGAATCAAACCATCTTCTCTAGAGCAAAAACAAAAGCTTATTAATACAGCTAATGAATTTGGTGTAGAAGTTCTTGATGATCAGGGAGATCTAGTTGTAGAGGGAGTTTTGCCTGTTGAAGATCATGTTAAACTTGCTCAAGCAATTAGAGCTTATGCAAATCCAAGAAATAAATCGACCGATGAGGTTATAGGCGATCCTGAGTTCATTGCTTTGCGAGAACAAGGACAACAGCGTCGCCGTCAGCGGAATAATCAATGGGAAGCAATCAGAGCAGCAGCGGATGAACGGGATGCGATCGCACACTTAAATCGTCGTGCCACTGCTAATGTTGTAAAACCTGCTACTCAGCCAGTACCTGTAACACAATCTCAACAAGATGCTCCGGTATTATCCCAGCGCGATCGGATCAATGCTGCGATCGCAGCGTTAAAAAATCGTCAGCAGTCGCCAACACCAATTCAGCAGTCACCAACACCAATTCAGCAGTCACCAACACCAACACCAGTAGTTGCTGAGGAAATTGTTCATGCCCCATCTCGCTCCGTATCTTACTTGCCGCCATCCCGATCAATTGGAGCAGATGAGTTTTATCGTCAATACTCCTCACCAAACGTTACACAGGAAAAGGAATTGGTATGGCGTTTGGCAACTGCCGGGAAGCAAAAATATAATTCTCCATCAGATCCATGGGAACAAGTTTCAACACCGACAGGAAGTCAGCCAAGGCAAAAACAAGTATTTCAGTATGATTCCGAAATTCAAGAACCAATTAAACGTTTCTCAGATGTTGATTGGAAACGAGTAGGTGCTGGAGCCGCAGCTATAGGGTTAATAGGAGTTGAATCATCTAGACGAGCCGCTATGCGTGAACAACAGCAACGAGAAGAGTTAGCTCAACAACAAGCTAGAGCTAATCTTAATGCATATTGGATGTATTAAGGTTAATTAATTTAGGAAAAAGAGGGGGGGTAAATTATTTGCCCTCCTCTTTTTTAATGCAGCTAACGCTGTATAAGAAATGAAGTACAGGTTCTCTACAAAACTTGTACTTACATACGACACAAAGAGTAGACACAAAGAGTAAGACAATGTTTAAAAGTTTAATAGATCAAACACAGAAACAGTTACAAGAATTAAATCAAAGGAAAGATTTACTGGAACAAGAATTAAGACTTGTCCAAAATGAAATTGCCTATAACAATCGTCAGCTTAGTACTAGAGCTGCTATAGGTGAAGCTTGCGAAAAAGTTGTGGAACAAGTTCAAGATATTAAGGCCGCAATTAATGCAGCTTTTAAAGACAATCCAAAAGATTTAGAAGCTGCAATGACAGAACTAAATAAGCAATTGCTTAAGAATTCAGGAACACCACAAATTGGGAGTGAAACTGAAAACAGCTCAAATGATTTAGTTGAAAATGTGTCACTTGACAAAGAAGAATTCCCAAAACATCCAGTTGAAAGTGTGTCACTTGACAAGGAAGAATTCCCAAAACATCCAGATGATGAACTAAATGATGAAGATAAAACAATTGAAACAATTGAGGTTCAAGCTAATACCATTCCAAAACAAAATGAAGATGAAATTAAAAAGCATCTTGAATCTATGACGGTTAAGCAGCTTAAAGGTTTTTGCGATGACAATAAAATTTTCTATAAGCCCAAAATTCGCAAGCTGGAAATAATTACTTTACTACTTAATAAAGTAATTATTAAGGAGGGTATTGTTATCTGCAAAGACTCAAAGCTAGAAGAGATAGACTTCTAGCTAAAACAATTTGGTAAACCAAAGGGCTACTTATAAGTAACTTATAGGTAGCTCTCTTTTTTTATTTTGGAGCAAAAAACAATGTCTTACGATCAAGATAGAAGATTTTTCAAAAAGATACGTTTTAGTAGAATCAATTGCATTGAAGATTTACAGCGTCCTGGTTTTACCGTAAGAGTTCTACGCTGGATTGCCCGTTTTTTAATTAACAATCAAATGGGTAAAACTATTACTAAAGCACAGTTTGGTAAGTATGTTAGCAACATGAACAAGAGTGAACTTATTCATGCTATTTGGTATGTGCGGGATACAATTTTAAAATGTCCAAACAATGTAATTCGATGGCACGATGAACACCATAGTTACAGAATACGTTCTTGTTCTTATGAAGAACCAAATGGAAAGTTTCTTCATACAGTTTATATTGGTTTTCCTGGTAAGGATTATCATAATGCTGTCAAGATGCAAGCTTATCTTCAATCAAAAGGATTAGCAGAATTAGTTTGTTTAAGACGTAGCAAGCGATCTGCCAATTCTTTAAAGTACGAACTGAAAATTTGGGGAATTAACTCTGACATCTTAAAAGAGTTAATTAAGAAAGATATAGCTACTGCTGCATCAGATGCTAAGAAACTTGCTTTTGCTGTATCATGGGAAGAAGTCTACTCAATTTCAAATGCTTGGCATTTAGAATACAAGGTGGAAGTTAGCAAACACTTGAAAAATAATTATCCAGCAAAGTATGAGACAATTAAATCATGGAAAAGTG
>CAZZBE010000207.1:1497-3880 GCA_964652715.1 uncultured Desulfobacteraceae bacterium | reverse complement strand
GCGCAAAAACATATTTTGATGATATGTTTGGCTATCAAAGAGAAGAGTTTCCAAAAGACATTGGAGTTCTTCAATCTTTAATTGATACTGCAAGAAAGAATGTAGGTGGTAATCTCATACTTGACAAAGTTAAAAAGCAGTGTCAATTAATTGGATATCAAATTGTAAAGAGAGGAGATCAATTGAAAATTGTAGATCCACAAGAATTTTAGAATTTTAGTGTAAAGAAAGGAAATGAAAGTCATGGCATTAACAATTAAACAGGCATTGACAATTAAACAGATCGAAGAAAAAGCTAAAGAAAACAATGATGAGTTAGATAAAATTGCAGATGCAATTCAGCAATCTCTTTCAAAAGAAACCTTAAGCCCCTGGACAGTTGAATTTAAAAAAAGTCGAGGAGAAAAAAGAAAAGTAAGATTTTTAAGTTGTAATGTTGGACAAAGACTTAGGATTGCTTTATGTGTGTGCAAAAAACATATAACTGTATCTAATGTTTTTTGCAAAGAGAATTTGGGATGGATTTGTTTTTTGAACAGAAGTGATGTTTTAGACTTCCACAAAGATTTGTGTTTTGACAAAAACACTTATCCTCACTCATTGGTTGCTGAAATCATTTTACATCTGCTTCCAATCCAAAACAGACTATATCTACAGATAGATGATGCTAAACAAAGAATGCAATCATCATCAAAAAAAAAGTAGCATAGTGTGAAGGGCGGCATTGCAAGTCGCCCTTTTAGTGTTTATTCCTCTTTCAAAAATGGAATAAACATTTCTATCACAATTGAAGTGATAACATCAATAGAAAATTCCGACGCATTTTGACCACTGTTTAATAGTAATATAAAGATCACTATTAAGCAGCAGTAGAACATTTTTTCACTATTTACCTTAGAGTTATACACGATGTCACGATGTTAATAAATCGCGTTTCGGTTCCAACTCAATACTCTTTCAATGTTTACACACATTCTGAATAGAGTAGCCTAACAAATTTCTTTCTAAACTTTAAAGGCAATTCATTCTAACGTGCAGCTAACGCTGTATAACAAATGATGAAAATAGCCAAGAAGTTTATGGATATATATTACAGCTTGCAAACAGATCAGTTTGCTTGTAACAATGATCTTCAAGGCAGAGATTTTTATCTGGATGAAATTAAATGCCAACAAACTGATCCACTAGACATGCTGAATAGTTTAGTCATTTTGAAAGACGTTATATGCGTTGATCCTAAAAGTGACTCTAAACTTCTTAGCGTGTATGTCGATCCTAGTAGCAAAGCAGAATGTCCTGTTTACATTGATCCGTTAAGTGACAGCGCTTACTGCCACTTAACACTTCGGTACTATGAATACCGAGGAATCAATGTCCATGAACCTCGCTCTATTGATGACTGGTGCTAGCTCCACCAAAAGACCACCACCAAACAAGGTAATCACTCATGCTTTATAATATCACAGTTCAAGCTTCAATTCAAGAAGAAATCTGGCTGAAAGAAAAATGGGTAGTTGATTTCCAACAAGAAGGCAAAACTGTAGAGGATATGCTAGATCAATGTATCGAAGACCTGAAAGACCGAACTTTTAAGGCTGTGGATAATTTGCCACATCATTTAAAGAAAGCTACAATTATGAGTCTCCATCTTTCTGTTTTTGAAGCAAAAGCAGAAGCAATCAATAAGCTTTCCCGCAATTGTCTTTCTGAAAATCCCTTTGCACTTCCACGAAATGCTGAGCAATATTCTAACCAAATTTTATCAGACGAAAAACTAGCAAACAACCCGTTTTGATTTTGGTTTTGTGGATAGCTAAGCTAAAAGTGCAATAATTAGTTTTGTAAGGTGGGTAAAAACCTGCCCACCTTTTATTAGCAGTGTTGGTAAAAAGTAAAAAACAATGAAAAAGCCATTCTATGAAGATCAGTTTTTACTTACTGATAACTTTGACCCTGAACGAATTGATGCTGTCAAAAGTCGTCGAAAACAACAGCTATACTCTAGAGTAATTAAGTCTATTAATCCAAGAAAAAACTATAGGATTTTTGAGACAGATTGGATTACGGAACAGACAGAACAAAAATACTTAATTACTCTAACAAAAATTGTTTTTGTAGCTTTGATTTCGTTTCGATCATTAAATCAAGAACTTCTAGAAGTTGGTGACTATGCTTGGGCTGAACCAGAAGAACTTAAAAACCTTAAGTTTAGCAACTCAATATCATTCTTTCTTGAACCTGTTATTGAGCCCATACCTGTTTTAGACTTTAAGAAACGGGAACCTATGACTATGGGACCTATGAAAACATGTACCGCAGTCATGGAAGAATATGAAGTAGAAGGAGAATCTTACTACTTCTGGAAAGTTACAGATATAAGCTA
>CAZZBE010000207.1:0-1397 GCA_964652715.1 uncultured Desulfobacteraceae bacterium | reverse complement strand
TGTACTACAAGCTTTGTTTAAAGCAAAGCAAGAGTTTAGTACAATTAGAAAAGATCGGAATAATCCAGTGTACAGATCGAAGTATTCAACACTTGAAAGTATTCTATTTGCGATTGAGCCTGCTCTGACTAAGAATAATTTAATGATTACCCAATATTCTTATGTCAGGGCAGATTTTGTGGAAATAAAACAAGAGATTGAATACATTGTACCAGAAGCGTTAATTAACAATGCAAAAAAGCCTATTCCTAAAAGTAGCAAGACATCATACAAGCTTCCTGTTGTAGTGCTTGTTACAAAGATTATTCACTTATCTGGTGAATTTATTCAGAGTGAACTTCCTTTGGTTCAGGAAGACACCAATCCACAAGATCTAGGAAAAATTTCAACCTATGTCAGGCGATATGCCATTTTGGCCCTTCTTTCGGAAGTACCTTCTGAAAGGGAAGATGATGATGGAAGATTTTACAGAACAAAGTCTTTGCCAAAAACTCAAGATAGCTCAGTTCAGCAAAACCAATCTAGTGAATTTAATTCACTTATCCAAGCAATTAATCAAGAAATGACTAGATTAGGATGGAGCAACATAGAAGGAAGACGGTATCTTGAGAGAAATTATGGTGGAAAGACTACACGGCAACAAATGACAATGGAGGAACTAAAGGACTTTTTGAAAAAACTAAGGTTGATTCAAGTGGAGCAGACATTAAACGTAACTCATGAGGAGGTTAACTAAATAGCAGATTAATACTATACTAATAGCACGGGCGTATCAACCCGTGCTATACTTTGTAAACGATCAAGCTTACAACACACATTATATCATGAACAAAAAAGAATCGCTGGCAGAAACCTTACAAAGAAATGACGAGAATATGGCTTTAGCATACAGCCTTAATAATGCTAAAGAATATTTACCAGGATATTGGCACTTACTTAAAACTAATTATGGGTACAAACTACAATCTAAACCTGGCAATTCAGGAGAAATTAGTTTTTTGTGTAAATGTTCCAATGGAAAGATTATTATACAAAATGATCTTTCTAAATTTCGAGAGTTTGTCAGACGAGATGAACTAGATCAACTTCATAAAAAGATTACACTTACTTATGGACGAACCCCAAAAACTATTGCATTAACAATTATGCGTCTGTTAGTTCCCGCCTATTTAGAGCTAAGGCGCAAAATAGATGCCCGCATATCTGAACACGAAATTACAGCATGATAAAGATTAGGGCTTTGGTAACATACTAAAGCCCTAAAAAAAGACTGGCTAATAATTTCATGCATGGATTTAATCATTATGCCAGCTAACGCTGGGTGAGAAATGAAAATGATGTAAGTAAATGTCATGAAGAAAACTAGACTAGAGATCAGCAAAGAAGTATCAACTGAA
>CAZZBE010000206.1:0-8292 GCA_964652715.1 uncultured Desulfobacteraceae bacterium | reverse complement strand
GGCAACACCGCCACACGAAGGGACGAAGGCGACCGGGCCAGCCGCAGCCCCTCGTTGATATCCGTGAGCCCTACCCGGTGAGTCGCGATCTCGTGGAAGGGGAAGCGGTCTTTTGCCGTCTCCAGCAGATCGACCCCCGCCTGAAGGTGCCGGACGTCGTAGTTGTGGACCCCTTTGATGGTGAGCCGCCGCCAGACGATGTCGCAGGCGTCGTAACTGAAATAGGCTTCGGGAAAGCTGTTGCCGATTTCGATGAAACATCCGCCGGTGCGGAGGCATTTCAACCCGAGGGGGACCAGGGCCGGCGCCCCGGCCGCCTCCAGAACGCAGTCGGCGCCCCGGCCGTCGGTCATGTCCCGGACGGCGCGGACGGTTTGATCGGTCGCAAGCCCCCGGAGGTTCAGCGTATGATCGGCGCCAAACCGCCGGACCGCCGTCAGCCGCTGGGGGGCGATATCGGCGACGATGATGCGCCGGCATCCGGCGTGGCGGGCGAAGGCGGATGCATAGAACCCCAACGCCCCGGCCCCCAGAATCAGAACATTTTGAAACGGGCGCAACCCCGCCGCCTCCCATCCGGCCGCCGCGGTGGCCAGGGCGCAGTTGGCCGGCGCCGCCGTTTCGTCGGCGATGCCTTCCGGCAGCTTGACCACCCCGGTCCCCGCTCCGATGTAACAGTATTCCGCGAACCCGCCCCGGAAATGGGGCGGCGCGTCGCACCGGTCATGTCCGTATTTTTTCAGGTCCCGGCATTTCATGGGCAGTCCCGCCTGGCGGCAGTTGAAGCATCCGCCGCAACTGTCGGCGATGGTCCAGGTGATCCGGTCGCCAGTGGACAGAAGCCGGTCGCCGGCGTCCCGGGAAACGCCCTCTCCCATGGCCTCGATCCGGCCCACGATCTCGTGTCCCAGGATAATCGGCGTGGGAACCTGCCGGCGGCCGGTCCAGGAGTGGAGGTCCGATCCGCAGATGGTGCAACAGGTCACCCGGACGAGGAGTTCACCGGGTCCGACCGGTTCCAGCGGATAGGTCCGGAATTCCAGGTCCTGTCCCGGCGCCGTCATGACCGCCGCTTTGGCTGCTGCTTCCATCAGAGAAACTCCGTAGCCACCAGGTCCGGCAGGTCCGCCACGCTCGGGATCACATGCGTGTGCCGATAGACGCCCCACGATTCCACTGGCTGGGCGCCGCTGAGGACGCCGACAATGCCGGTGCAGCCGGCGTTTCGGCCCTCCAGCATGTCGGCGGGCGTATCCCCCACCTTGATCACCTCGTGGACGCTCGCGATGTCGAGTCGCTCCATGGCGTGGAAGATCATGTAGGGCGCGGGGCGTCCCCGCTGTCCGGGGATCGATTCCACATGGACGGAGATGTCCACCAGGCCGTCCCGGCGCCAGCCGGTCCCCCCCATGACAGCGTCGGCGATGGCGCCGTGAAATCCGGTGTCGGTGGCCACCCGGATGCCGTGGTCATGACACCAACGGAAGGTCTCCTCCGCGCCCGGCATGGGCGTCACCCCGGACCGGTAGTGGGAGAGCATCCGCTCCTCGTACCGGTTGAAGATTTGTTCGGCCCGCTGGCGGGTGTCCGGATCAAGGTGGGATTCGAAGGTGCGGATGTCCACCGGTTTTCCCTCGGACCGGGCGATGAGAAACTGATACAGATGGATCTTGTTCAACCCCAGGTACCGGGCGATCTCTTCGGGGGACGTGTCGAGATTGAATTCCCGGGCCGCGGCGCAGAGGCAGTCCTGGACAGCGGTGTCGTCCTGGATGGTGGTGCCGGACAGGTCGAACATGATCATGCGAATGGTTCCCATAAAGCGGCTCCTTATTTCAGCATTGAGGATTTCAGGGTGGCCGGCCTCAGATGAATCGATGGCGGATCCAGCCGGACAGGGTGTCGATGAGGTAGACGGTGATCAGGATCATGATGATCAGGAGGGAGACCTGGTCCCAGGCCATGACCCGGATCCGGTCGGCCAGTTGCAGACCGATCCCGCCGGCGCCCACGATGCCCAGGATGGTGGCGGACCGGGTGTTGGACTCGAAATAATAGAGGGTGGTGGACAGGATCACCGGAAAGACCTGCGGCAGCATGGCGTACCGGACGACCTGGAGCGACCCGGCGCCGGCGGACCGGACCCCGTCGACGGACCGGCGGTCGAGGTTTTCGATGGCCTCGGAAAACAGCTTGGAGAGTTCGCCGGTGTTGCTGACGGCGATGGCCAGAATGCCGGCGAAGGGCCCCAGACCCACCACGTTGATCCAGACCAAAGCCCAGATGAGGGCGTCAACGCCCCGGAGCACGTCGAAAATCCGGCGGAGGCCGAAGTGGAACAGCCGGTTGGGGATCACGTTCCGCGCCCCCATGAACCCCATGGGCAGGGAAAAGAGAAAGGCCAGCAGGGTCCCCAGAAAGGCCATGCCCAGGGTCTCCACCAACGCGCCCAGAAAGCTCAGGGTCCGGCCATGGGCGGCGGGGGGCAGCATGAACCGGACGACGCCCGCCAGCTTGGCCAGGCCGTCCATGATCCGGTCGAGGTCGAAAAACCCCAGGGCGGCCAGACAATAGAGGGTAAACCCGGAAAACGCCAGTCCGGCGGTCCATCGGCGGATCCGGAGGGACAGGGGCGGCCCGGCCAAAGGGGACGCGTTCATGGGGCGACCCATCCCCCGATCATCCGGTGGCGGATCTTTTCGCAGACGATGTCGATGATGGAGACCGCGGCGATGATCATGAGCACGATGGCGCTGATGTCTTTGTAGAAGAACTGTCGGATGACGGTCATCAGTTCCTGTCCGATCCCGCCGGCGCCCACGAACCCCACCACCGATGCGGCCCGGACGTTGATCTCAAGCCGCAGCAGGGTGTAGCTCATGAAATTGGGCAACACCTGGGGGACGACCGCGTATCGGACCGTCTGGACCCAGTTGGCGCCCGCCGCCTTCACCCCCTCGATGGACGACCGGTCGAGGTTCTCGTTGATCTCTGAAAAGAGTTTGCCCAAAGCGCCGCCGCTGTGCAGCGCGATGGCCAGCACGCCGGACAGGGGCCCGATGCCGAAGGAGAAGACGAAGATCAGCGCAAAAACCAGTTCCGGCACCGACCGCCCGAATTCGGTCAGACGGCGGCAGATGAAATAGCTCCAGTAGTGCCCGTTGAGGTTCCGGGCCGCGGGGAAGCAGAGGATGAACGCGCCGGAAAAGCCGAAAAGGGTGGCCAGAAAAGCGATGAGCATGGTGTCCCACAGATAGGCCAGCCATTGGTCGATGCCCCAGTACCAGTCGGAGAGGTCCTGGAAAAAATGGCCGGCCCGGAGCCGGGGCATGATGTCTTCGAAATAATTGAAAAAGGCGGGGAGTCCGTTCACGAACTCCCCGATGCTGACTTCGCCCACATGGATGGACCCGGCCAGTGCGCCGAGAAACATCAGGCCAAACAGGAGGGTCTCCCGGTTTTTGGCGCGTTTGGCGTCGGCCTCTGCCCTGAGAAAGGCCTCGAAGGCCGGGCTGTGGGGGGATGCGGCGGTCATCGGCCGGGCGCCCTACCCTTTCCGGTCCTCCATGTTGGCCTTGATGAACCGGATCACCGGCTGATAATCCTCCAGGCTCACCGCCCGCAGCCGCTGGGAACCGCCCATGAGGGCCTCGAACGCCTTGGGGTCTTTTTCGTGAAAATCGACCAGGGCGTCCTTGATGTCCGCCTTCATCTCCCTGGGCAGCCAGGCGGGCACGGTGAAGGGGTCGGAGGGCAGGCGGGGGGATTTCCAGATGATGCGGTACTGGCCCGATTCGATCATCCCCTTTTCCTCCATGCGGCTCATGTTGGACTTCTTTTCATTGGTCCACCAGGTGGCCACGGCGTCGAACTGGCCGTCGTAGAGCATCTTCACGCTGTTTTCGTGGCTCCCGGAAAAGGTGGTGGACCCGAAAAAATTATCCACGTCGAAGCCGGCTTCCCCCAGGAAATAGCGGGGGGCCTGGTGGCCGGAGGTGGAATTGGGGTCGGCGAACCCGAACCGTTTCCCCTTGAGATCGTCCACGCTGTTGTAGGGGCTGTCTTTTTTGACGATGATGACGCCGAAATACCCGAAGCCGCCGTCCTTGTCGATTTCCGCCGCCAGGGGCTCGGCCGCTTCGTCGGTGACGATCCAGGCCCGGGCGAAGGAGGCGGGGCCAAACCAGGCCAGCTCGACCTTTTTGGCCTTGAGCGCCTCGATCACGCCGGCGTAATCGGTGGCTTCCCGCCACTGGACGTCCACGCCGAGAGTGTCGGTCAGATAGGACCGGAACGGTTCCCACCGTTTGGCCCGGTCCTCGGCGTTTTCTTCGGTGATGACCCCGAGGGTGATCTCGGGGTATTCGGTTCGCCAGTCCCCGGCGGCGGCCGGGGTCGGATGGGCGGCCAGAACGCAGATAGCCGCCGCGGCCAGGGTCAACAGGGTTTTCGCGGATGTCATGATGGTCTCCTTTCAGTTTGGGGTGTTCGGCGCTTCTTATGCACAGGCGGCTTCCCTTAGATCCGGGGAACCGTCCTGGGCATCCGAAAAAGCCTCTTCCAGTTCCTCGGCGCCGGTCTGTCCGCCATAGATGTCCAGGGCCGCCCCGTCGGTCAGTTCCGACGGCGCGCCGTCGAACACGATCCGGCCCGATCGCATCCCCACCACCCGGTGACAGTAAGACCGGGCCGTATCCAGGTGATGGAGGTTGCAGATGACCGTGATGCCGTAGTCGCCGTTGATCCGTTTAAGGGCGTCCATCACTTTGGCCGCATTGTGGGGGTCCAGGGAGGCGATGGGTTCGTCGGCCAGAATCAGTTCCGGCTCCTGGACCAGGGCCCGGGCGATGGCCACCCGTTGCTGCTGCCCGCCGGAGAGGGTGTCGGCCCGCTGCAGGGCGGTCCCGGCCATCCCCAGACTGTCCAAAGCGTCGATGGCCATGGCTTTTTCCTTTCCGGAAAACATCTTGAACAGGGACGGCAGGGTCCGGTGGTAGCCCAACCGACCCACCATGACGTTGGTGAGCACGTCGAGGCGGTCCACCAGGTTGAACTGCTGAAAGATCATGGCGCACCGGGTGCGCCAGCGCAGCAGAGCCCGCCCCTTGAGGCCGCTCACATCGGCGTCGCCGAAGAAGATGGCGCCGCCGGTGGGGTCGATGAGCCGGTTGAGGAGCCGCAGCAGGGTCGATTTGCCGGCCCCGGAGCGGCCGATGATCCCCACCATCTGACCGGCGGGAATGTGAAGATCGACGGCGTCCACGGCGATCGTATCTCCGAACCGCTTGCTGAGGGCGTTCAACCCCAGGTCCGGCGGTCTCCGGACCGAAACGCTGGGCGTGAAGTTCGATCGGTTATCCATAATAAAAGCCCATGGCGCTTCGTCCTTTAAGTGGTTTGCGTATGGCGGGCGACCCGGTTCGATCCGGCGGCCCGCATGATTCGATGGGTACCACGCCATTGTTAGCGCTTTGTAAATCGTTTGTTAGAATTCGATGAGGGGCGGGTTCCGGCGCCGGATCAAGGCGTTTTTTATCCCGGGCTAACATTTCCCTAACAAACGGCTGTCATGTGACAGCCTGTCTAAGGGGTCAGTTCACGGAACAATAAAGGGGAGAAACGATGGAACGGTTTGTCCAAAAAAAACGGTATCGCGGCCCGGTGCGGGGCGTGATCCTGGACTGGGCGGGGACGGCGGTGGATTACGGGTCGAGGGGACCCGTCGCCGTATTCGTGGAGGTCTTCGGAAAGCACGGCGTAACGGTGAGCATCGCCGAAGCCCGGGCGTTCATGGGAATGGCCAAGAAGGACCACATCCGGGAGATGCTGGGCGTCCCGGCCATTGCGGAGCGCTGGCGGGCGGCCCACGGCGCCGCGCCGGACGAAGACGCCGTGGCGCGCCTCTATGCCGACACGGAACCCATGATGGTCTCGGCGGTCGCCCGGCACGCCGAACCGATCCCCGGGCTGCTCAAGGCGGCGGCCGCCTTCCGGGACCGGGGCGTCCGCATCGGCGCCTCCACCGGCTACACGGCGCCCATCATGGCGGTGCTGGCCCCGGAAGCCTCGAAGCGCGGGTATGCGCCCGATGCATCGGTCTGTTCATCCGATGCGCCGAACGGGCGTCCTTACCCCTGGATGTGCTATCTCAACGCCATCCGGCTCGGCGTCTATCCCATGTCGGCCCTGGTCAAAATCGGCGACACCGCGACCGATATCCACGAGGGCCTCAACGCCGGCATGTGGACCATCGGCATAACCCAGACCGGCAACGAACTCGGCCTGTCCGAGGTGGAAGCGGCCGCCCTGACCGCCGAAGACCTCCTGGGGCGGCTGTCCGTCGTCGAAGAGCGGTTCATCGAGGCGGGCGCCCACTACGTGGCCGCCGGCATCTGGTCCTGCCCCGCCATCATCGACGACATCGACCGGCGGCTGAAAAACGGGGAGATGCCGTTGCCTATTTGATTCCCGCATACATGAAGGATTGGACGAACTGACGCTGGAACAACAGAAACGCGATGAGCAGGGGGGCGACGGACAGCAGGGTGGCGGCGGAAACCACGGACCAGTTCACGCCGGATTCAGGCGCGCTGAAAATGCCCAGTCCCACGGTCAGTGGACGGGTTTCAACGGAGTTGGTGATGATCAGGGGCCATAAAAAATTGTTCCAGTGGTGGCTGACGGATACCAATCCATAGGCCAGGTAGGTGGGCCTGGCCAGGGGGACGTATACCCGCCATAAAATGCCAATGACGCCGCAGCCTTCAAGTCGGGCCGCCTCTTCCAGCTCCTTGGGAGTGGATTTGAATGCCTGGCGCAGAAGAAAAATGCCGAAAGCGCTGGCCATGTAGGGCAGACCGATCCCCGGAATGGTATCCACCAGGCCCAGCCGGGAAAGCGTCACGTAGTTCTCCACGATGAGGATCTCCGGGGTGATCATCAACTGGACCAGCACCAGCGCAAAGGCGAACTGGCGGCCCGGGAAACGGAACCGGGCGAATGCATAGGCGGCCAGGGTACACAGGATGAACTGCATGACCAGGATCATGGAGACCAGGAAAAAGGTGTTCAAAGCATAGCGGGGGAACGGGGCCTGGGACAGCGCGGTCCTGAAATTGTCCAGGGTCAGGGGGGCGCCCACGCTGAAGTTTACGGCGTATTCCCCGGGATGGAAGGCGGCCCAGAACGCGTACAGGAGCGGGGAGACCCATACCAGGGCCAGCAGCCAGGCGGCCAGGGTTTCCAACCATCCGTTCAGGGAGGTCCGGACGTGTTTCATCTGTAGTGTACCCGCTTATCCAGTATAAAAAACTGGACCAGGGCCATGAGCGCCAGCAGCACGAGCAGCGCCGCGGTGAGCGCCGCGGCGAAATGGGTTTCAAAATAAGAGAACGCGGTTTCAAAAATATAGTAGAGCAGCAGATTGCTGGCATTGTCGGGTCCGCCCTTGGTGAGCACGAACAGATGATCCACGAGTTTGAAGGAGTTGAGGACGGCGTTGATGAGCACAAACAGGGTGGTGGGCATGAGCAGCGGGAACATCACCCGGCGGAAATAATGCCATCGGCCCGATCCCTCCAGTCGGGCGGCTTCCCCCAGTTCCGGGGGAATGTTCTGCATGGCGGCGAGATAGAAGATCATGAAGAACCCCGCCTCTTTCCAGATGGTCATGACCATGATGGCGCCCAGGGCCGTATCCGGGTCGCCCAGCCAGTTGTGCCCGGAAAAACCGAGCCGGACCGCGATCTGATCGATGAGGCCGATATCCGGCGTATAAAAGAAAAGCCAGATGTTGGCCACGGCGATCATGGGCAGGATGGTGGGGGTGAAAAACGCCATGCGCGCCCAGGCGCGTCCCGGCATGGCCCGGTTCACAACCAAAGCCATGAGGATGGCCAGGGCAATGGAAGTCGGGATGGTGCCGACGGCGAACCAGGCGTTGTTGGCCAGGACCTTCCAGAAGATGGGATCTTCCAGCATCCGTTGGTAATTGGCCAGGCCGACAAACCGGGAAGACCGGATGGCGGTCTCCTTGGAAAACAGGCTGTCCCATACCGTGGCCGCCACGGGATAATGGGTAAAGGCGACCAGCAGGATGGCCGCCGGCATCAGGAGAAGCCAGGCATGGACATGATTGAATCGGGTTTGCCGCATCATGGGCGTTTTGGTCCGGGGCGGGACCGGCGGGGACCGGCTCGGGTCCCCGCCGGATTTCCGCTGTTGTTTGAATTTAGCGGTATTGTTTCAGTAGGGCATCCGCCTGTTCCTGGGCGGCGGAAAGGGCTTCTTTCG
>CAZZBE010000205.1:0-8317 GCA_964652715.1 uncultured Desulfobacteraceae bacterium | reverse complement strand
CGTTCATCGGGGTTCTGATTTCATGGCTCATGTTGGCCAGAAATTCCGATTTGGCGCCGGTGGCGGCTTCAGCGGCATCTTTTGCCTGACTGAAATTTTCAAGGGTTTCACGGAGACGGCGCGTCATCTGGTTGAAGGTCGCCGCCAATGTTCCGATTTCATCGGTGGACTGAACCTGAGCCTGGGTTTTCAGATTTCCCTCCTGAATCTCACGCGCGGTTTTCGTGAGGCTTTCCACGGGCCTGACAATATTTCTTCCCAAAAGCCAGGAAAATATCAATCCCGTAATACAAGCCGCGATTCCGCCGAAAAGCGTCAGCCATCTGAAAAGCTCAAGTTCTCCGACCCCCTGTTCAATATCCGATTCCAGCAGGCGCTGACCTGTGTGGGTAATCCGTCCCAGCAGATTCTGAATTTGTCCGGTCAGGGGTTCCACTTTGGTTTTGAACAGATACAAATCCTCCCGCCACCTGTCGCTGTCCATCACGGCAAAAATTTTTTCAGGAATTTCCGAGAACAGTTCTTTCCTGGAATTCGCAATAATCTCGAAAGTTTTCTGATGAGCCGGGGACAACGCCTCTTTTTGCCGGGCAAGATTTCCCCACGCGTTGTTGTTGATGGTCAGATTCGCATGATACTCAAACCTGAAATTGGGATTTCGCGTAACAACAAAAGTTCTCAGACCTGAAAACATTTCGATAAAAGAGACCTGCAAATCAGACAACTCCTTCATCAGCCTGTTATTTTGAACCGACGGGGTGGATTCCGACTGTGTGCGGATCATCTGCCTGATGTTCACAACGATTTCTCCGATCAGTTTTGCCCCGGACGTGTTCAGCCACGCGTAAGCCGGTTCCCGCAGCATCCGGTTGTCCCGGAGGCGGAAAAGGCGGGTCGGCATCCGGTCCCACGCTTCCACCGTTTTTTTCAGATTGAGATATTGGTTCAGGCTTTCGGGATCGAATTCCGGCGACAGAACGTCCAGTTTTTCCAGATCCGCCATGAAATTCTCCCGGGACTCTCTGTAATGATTTAAAAAAACGGGTTCTCCCGTTGCCAGATAGCCCCGGACGGCGTTGAACATCCGTAACATGTCGGCCTGGGCGCGGGACGCGGCAAACATCACGGGAACGCGGTATCCGTAGGTGCGCTCAATGGTTGAAACCGCATATCCGCCTGCAAAATGGTTCAGCGCGGCGACCGACAGGGTCATCATCACGAGAATCCCGAAACCGGCAAAGAGTTTTGTCCTGATTTTCATTGTTTACGTTCCTGTTTTACTTCTTCCGCTTCCAATCCTTGATTTTCCACACCGACGCGTCCCAGGGGGTGAGTTCAACCCCGTCAATGTCGTCGCCCGCCGCGTTGATCAGGGCCCGGTTCACCAGAGGAATGCGGACAACCTCCTCCACGATCATGTCATTCATCCGAATCATCAGATCCCGGCGTTTCCCGGCGTTCGTCTCCGCAACGGCTTTTTCATACAGCGCGTCATATTCGGGATTGGCCCATCGCTCAAAATTATACCCCGCCCAATTGTTGGTGATCTGGGGGATGTCGCTTGAATGCCAGCGTTTCAAATAGGAAATGGGATCCGGACTTTGATTGCCTGTGTAATATTCCTGAAGGTCCGCATAAAAGAATCTCGTCATCTCTTTATTGCGGCCCTTTTCAAGTTTGCCGAAAAACACGCTGGATTCGATTGCCTTGAGGTTGACCTCAATGCCAAGACCGTTCAGATTCTTTTTTATGAGTTCCTGGATCTTCTGCCGCAACGGATTCAGGGTGGTCTGATATCTCAGCGCCATTTTCATTCCGTCCTTATCCCGGATTCCGTCTTTGTCATGATCTTTCCACCCGGCTTCATCCAGAAGCGCGGCGGCTTTTCCGGGGTCGAATTCATAAAAGGATTTTTTAGACTGATATATCGGCGGAGATACGACGACATGTTTTGCCGGACGTCCCGCTTTTCCGTACAGAGCCGCAACCGCGTCCCGATCAATGGCGTGGGCGATGGCCTGTCTGACCCGTTTGTCTTTGAAAAACGGATTGGGATTTGTCAGGCTGGACGGCTGATCGGTTTCAGGATCCCACCGGGGATCCGTAAAATTGAGCATGATGCATTCAACGTCAGGTCCGAACACCTGAAGGATGCGTCCTTTTGCCTCCGATTCCAGCCGGGCCAGGATATCCGCTTCCACCTGCACGTTATAAGCAAAATCCGCAACACCGTCTTTCAGAACCGCGGCGGCGGCGGCGCCCGCATCTCCGCCCCCGAGAAGTTCCACCCGTGAAAAATACGGTTTGCCGGGTTCACGGAACACCGGATTGGCTTCATATACAATTTTAATCATTCCAATGACATTTCCGCCGATTATCAGGGTTTCCTGGGGCGTGCATTCCTTTAAAACATAAGGCCCGGTTCCGATAAATTCCTTGAATTCGGAAAAATCCGGGATTTTGCCTTTGGAAACAGGTTTGAAACGATGGGCGGGCACGATCATTCCAAGTCTGCCGGTAAACGGTAGAAACCATGACAGGTTGGAGGATTTGAAAATGATTTTCACCGAATACCGGTCTGTTTTTTCAATCTGCTCAACTGATTCATAAATTGCCTGAAAAGCCGCGCCGATCTCAAACTCCGGATTCATCATTTGACGAAAGGTAAAAATCACATCGTCCGCGGTAAATTCCGTTCCGTCGGCCCATTTTACCCCTTGTTTCAGTTTCCATGTAACAGAGGTTTTGTCCGGAGAAAGCCCCCCGTTTTCCTCCGAGGGAATTTCAGCCGCCAGAATCGGAACCAGTTTGCCCTCCGCGTCAAAACTCGCCAGAGGTTCAAACACCATGCGCCAGGATTCAATCTCTTTGTACGCCTTGATCAGATAAGGCGATGATACGGGGCCGGGGGCCTGCCACAAAAGAATCCTGAGCGCATCGTCTTTATCGGACGCGTAACCGGTTGTCCCCAGGACAAAAACCAACGCCGCCATCAAAACAATCATCCACGGATTTTTTTCGCCGCACTTTTTCCGCTTCATCACATCCTCCTTTTTTGTTGAAATCGTCAACAATAAAAACCCATTCCTTTTTACCCGCTCCGCCGCACCATGCCAATCAGTCGAAAAAAGCAATCCGCTCCGCCGTACCCATGCCATTTTGCTTGCAGAACGCCAATGCCTTGCCGGTAAATCCGCCGATGGACAGATACGCCGGCAGCACGGACTGACCCGACACTTTGAAATCCGTCAGCACAACCGGGGGGATATGCGGATTGTCCTTGATGTTGCCGGGATGAAAGCGGTTGAGTCCCTTGTTGCCCCCGAACCAGAGTTCGCCGCCGCGGGATTTGAAGCAGGATCCCATTTTGAACGGCATTCCCTGCAAACCGTCTCCGATATCATAATTACGGAAGGTTTCCTTTTTCGGATCAAAACGGGAAAGCCCTTTGTTGGTGCTGATCCATAACTTTCCGCTGTCGTCTTCTAAAATTCCGTAAACCGTATTGTCGGGCAGACCGTCTTTTTCCGTATATCGCCTGAATTTTTCCGTTTGCCGGTCAAATCGGTTAAACCCTCCGCCCGCGGTTCCTGTCCACAGGGTTCCCGAACTGTCTTCAAATATATGTGTCACTGTGGAATGGCTGATGATTTCCGGATTGTCGTTTCTATGTTTGTAATGAATAAATGAATCGGTTTCAGGAATATATTTTGCCAGTCCGGCTCCGGCAAGACCAACCCATATGGCGCCTTTGCTGTCCGCACACAGGGAAAGCATCCGGTTATCAGCAAGGCTTTTCGGGTCATTGTCGTTATGCCGGTACCGGGTAAAGACCTTGGTCAGCGGATTCAGGCGGTTCAGCCCGCCTTCCCATGATCCGATCCTCAGCCGGTTTTCACTGTCTTCGACAATCGGAAGCAGCGCATCGGAACTGATGCCGTCCGGATTGTTCCTGTCATGTCGATATCGGGTGAAAGTATTGGTTTCAGGATTAAAACAGTTCAAACCACCGCCGAATGTGGTGATCCACATCAGCCCTCCGCCGTCTTCAATGATGCTGATTGCGTTGACATGGCTAAGACTGTCGGGGTTGTTTTTTTCCGGCATGTAGTGAAAATATCCGCCGGATTTCGGGTCATATCCGTCCAGACCGTTTCCGGTCATCCCGAACCAGAAATTCCCCCGGCTGTCTTCGAGAATGGCATTGACGGAATTGCCTCCCAGACTGTCAGGGTTATTTTCAACATGCCGGTACAGGGTGAATTTCCGCGACCAGGGAATGATTCTGCCGATGACGTATGCCATGGCGCCGAACCATAAACCGCCGGCGCGGTCTTCACAGAAGGATATGGGTGAATCGTCCGGCAGACTGCGGGAATTTTTAGTCGATTTTCGGAAATGTTCGAATTTGCAGGTTTTCCGGTCGAAACGGTTCAGCCCGCCGCCGAGTGTTCCCACCCATAAATTCTTTTTGCCGTCTTCCCGGATAAACGATATGGAATTGCTGCTGATCGACCCCGGATCGGCGGCGTCATGAAGCAATCTTTCAAATGTGTATGTTTCATGATGAAAGATGTTCAGTCCGTTGTCGGTTCCGATCCACAATACGCCTTCGCCGTCCTCATAGATGCTCATCACCGAATTTCCACTGATGCTGTGCGGATTCCGGGGATCATTTCTGTAATGAACAAAGGTCTTTGTTTCCGGATTAAACCGATCCAGACCGCCGGATGTCCCGACCCAGGGATTTTCGCTTTTGTCCTGATATACGGCTTCGACGGTATTGCTGCCGAGGCTGCCGGGATTCCGGGGATCGGACTGATACAGGCTGAAGGATTCCGTACCCGGATCAAAGCGATATAACCCTTTATCTCTGGTTCCGAGCCATGAATATCCCTCGGAATCCTCACAAAACGATCGGATCCGATTCGTGTGATCATTCAGATATCTTTTGAATTTGCCCGCCTGCGGGTCAAAGCGGGTAAGTCCGTTCAGCGTGGCAAACCACAGGGTACCGGTTCTGTCCTGCAAAATGGCATTCACCGCGCTGCTGCTCAGACTGTTCGGGTTATCCGGATCATGTCTGAATGTCTTGAATTTGTAGCCGTCATACCTGTCAAGTCCGCTGGAAGTGCCTATCGAGATAAATCCCTGTCTGTCCTGAAAAATCGAAGAAACATATTGGGCGGAAAGACCGTCGTCCGGGGTGAGATGGTCGAACCGGATATCCGGGGTTTGAGCATAAACCTGCTGAAACAATGTCAAAAGCAAGATCTGAATAAGGATGAACAGCATGGTTGTTTTTTTCATTTTGGGGATCATATTGATTTTTTTCTCTATGATTGTTTGTCCGCAAAACCGCAACCCTACAAAATTTTCAGAAGGCTGCGGCCTCGGACGATGTACTTGGCGGAGTTGCCGAGCCCGTTTTCGTCTTTGGGCAAAATTTTGCCGCCGACATAAACGCGGAAGCTCGTGTGGCGCCATGAAAGCATGGTTTCGGTTACGGCGTCGTTTATCTTGCCCTCTTTTTTCAGCATTTTGAGGGCTTCGAATTGGAAGGCCTCTTCGAGGTTATCTCAGGGCATGATGCAGGCGCCGGCAATGCAATGCCGCGCCAAAACATAGGTCGGCCACGCTTCACCCGTTCCCATTGCGGAACGCTGTTTATTAAAATAACGGATTTTAAATCCATCATCAAGCAGCAATCGCTGCATCTCTTCGTGCCGCCAGAGATAAAATGTGCGGCCGGTGGCGTCCGACCGTTCTCCCGCGCCCTCCTTGACGGTCAGCAGGGCGATCCCTCTATCTTTCAGGGCGGCCAGGATGCGTTTCAAAGTCGCCACAAGCTGTGAGTGTGGAATGTGGACCAGTGCGCCGACCAGAAGAACGGCATCCACCGACAGGGGTGAAAAATCGAATCTTTCGAAATCCGCCTGGATGACCTGGCATCCGGCATGGCGGCGGGCGATCTCTGCCAGTCAGGGCGAGCGTTCCAGGCCCATGACCCGGAATCCTTTGGATTTCATCCAGCAAAGATCCCGGCCCGATCCGCAGCCGACATCCAGGACCAGGCTGCCGGCGGGGAGGCGGTCCGCGAGGGGCGTCAAGAAGGGGGCGGGGTCGGAGAGGTCGTTCTGGAAGACGCGGAGCATCGGGTGTTATCTCCTTTGGATATTATTTTTGTACCGCCGACCATTATTCGTCCATGAGGACGCGGGCGCATGATCATCTCAGGGCGGTGATGGCGAAAATGAGGTGAGCGAGGTCGCCGGACACGAGCGTGATGGCTCATTGATCCGATGTCCTGGCCATTGACTCGATTCGCTTGATGATGAGCGTTGATCTCGCTTGGCTGGCCGCATCGGGGGGCAAAAGACCCGGCAGTGCTTCGAAAAAATTTCGGGTTTCCAACAGAGAGACAAACCGTTGGGCCAGATACAACCGCAATGGGTTGTCGGCGTGATGCACTTCAGCTATGATTTCCGGCCTGCCATCCAATACGGAAACAATATCTTCCATGTCCCGGCTTAGCAAATAGTCTCTTTCGCCTCGAAAGACCGACCGCGCACCCGCCGACGAAAACCATGTGCTCGGACAATTTTCCCAATCGTTCGACGACCGCTTCCAGGAGAGGTAGGTTAGGGTTGATCGCCACCGAAATCTCGCAATCGTTGTGAAAGTTCCCGAATCGCTATTTCACGCTCCCGGGATCGACCGCCGCGAATGGCGTCCACCAGTACCAGCAACTCATAAAGCCTGTGATCTGCTTTCGCAGCCTTGGGCACGGATTTGTAAAGCGGCGAAAAAGATTCACCCCGCACTTCGCCTTCAGGGTCGGGCCAGACGGGAGCGGGGTCCGTAGTGGCGACAAGCATTCCCGCCAACGGTGGGCCTGCGTGGGCTGTGGGCATACCCCGCGTCATCTCGCCTCGGTCGGGCACGAAAACGTAGCGGAGCCCGTGGATAATGAATTCTTCCAGTCCATTCAGGGCAGGGATTATACGATCGCCGAGGTGAACGGCCAGGCGTGCGGCCAGGGCGCGACGGATGCCGGCATGAACTTCGGAAGCGCTCATGGACAAAGAGACCGAGAGCGTCGTGTAAGACCATTTTTCCTGCCCAACGGCAACCATTTTGAGGAGGATGACCAAATCTTGAGGTTTCAGGATCATTAACGTCTCATTCGCTATTCGGGATTCGCGAATATCAATTCTATGTTGAACAGGAGGCTTATGTCAATATGTTTTTCCTGTTTTGGCGCAGCTATTTTCTGAATGGCGGCAAGGATCAAAATGGATTGGGTATCGGTCTGACGTTGGATCATGCGTTTGCTCTTTTATTATCTTTTGGTTCGCCACGAAGTGGGTGGGGGTTCTCGGCGGCCGTTTTATGCGTTCGTCATTCGGGTTCCACGATATAGGTCAGCCATGCTTCCCCTGTTCCCATGGCGGATTCCTGTTTCAAAAAATGATGGACGGTGATCCCTTCTAACCCCAAAGCACGCGCCATCTCTTCAGGCCGCCAGAGATAAAACGTCCGGCCGGATGCATCAGACCGTTGACCCGAGCCTTCCTTGACGGTCAGCAGGGCAATTCCTCCGTCTTTCAGGGCCAGCAGGATGCGGGTCAAGGTCGTTGCGAACCGTGGGTGCGGGATATGGACCAAGGCGCCAATTAGAAGCACCGCGTCCACCGACAAGGTTGAAAAATCGAACTGTTCGAAATCCGCCTGGATGACCCGGCATCCGGCCTGGCGACGGGCGATCCCGGCCAGCCCGGGGGATCGTTCCAGGCCGATGACCCGGAATCCTTTGGATTTCATCCAGCAAAGATCGCGGCCGGAGCCGCAGCCGACATCCAGGACCAGGCTGTCGGCGGGGAGGCGGTCCGCGAGGGGCGTCAAGAAGGGGGCGGGGTCGATGGAGAAGGTGTTTTGGTGGTAGGTTTGGGGGTTGATGTGGTAGTAGTCGGGCATTTTTTCGTCTTTTCTATGCCACGTGTATTTCCAGTGTTTTGCCCAATGCCTTGGCGAATTTTTCCAATATTGAAAGCTTTATGTCTTCAGCATGATTCTCGAGGCGGGAAATCGGTTAAAAGTCTCAAAGCATTTGTGATTGAATAATCATCGATAGCCAAACCCGCTACTTGGATGGGTTCCCGTCTCCGGCAGTTCCCTCACTTCGCCGCGAAAAACCTCCCTGACGTGCCAGTCCCGGAAAACCATCTCGGGCTGGTAAGTTTTTCGCTGGGGCGCGGCCAGTTGGCACTGGTTCAGTTGAATGGGATGTTCAAGTTAGGCGGCCATGGGAACCATC
>CAZZBE010000204.1:2449-8318 GCA_964652715.1 uncultured Desulfobacteraceae bacterium | reverse complement strand
CCACCAGAACAATAATGATGACGATGCCGGGAAGCGACAGGTAAGGCGCGTACCAGGGGCCTTTCCTGGCCTGGGTTTTCCGGACCTCCGCCAGAAACATATTCCCCACAATGATCGCCGCCGCCAGTACGCACACCGCTTCCAGTATCTTAAACGCAACAGTCATACCGCCACTCCTTCGAGGTTGTCAAATGCCCACGCGCTCTTCATCCACCCGGCGGATGCCCTCCATCAGGAGCCACATGAAATCTCCGATCTCATCCAGGTGATCATATTTGGGCGACAGGCGCGGGGCGAATGTGAATCGCCCCTCCTTTTCCCCGAGGATCGAGAAAAAGGCCTCCTGGCCCTCTTTGTTGTTGTGTTTGGCCCGGATCAGCCCCCCTTCACGGAAAGCCAGCTCCGCCGCGCCGCTTGCCACATTAAGGGTCAAGATGCCGGTTTTACGATTGAGATTGAGGGTTTGCAACAGCTCCGACGGCGGGTTGTCCTGAAGCTTCCCGGACATGCCCGACGCGATCTCTTCAAACCGTTCCACATTGGTCTTCGCGAGCCGCTTGGCCAGAAGCCTTGCAAAATACATCTGCAAAGACGGGAACGTATTGAGCGCCTGCTTGAAATCCTTGCCGTAAATGAGCAACACCGTCACCGTATTGACGACCTTGATGGTGGCCCCGGCCGGCGTGCCGATCAACAGACTGATCTCGCCGAACACCTCTCCCCGCTCCATAAACCCGATGCTGATGCCGTCGTCCACCAGCACCTCGGCCTTCCCGGCCAGGATAATGTAAAGATTGCTTCCCGGGTCCCCCTTTTTAATGATGGAAGACCCCCGGGGGAACTTCTTCATCTTGAGCATCGGGACCAGTTTTTTGACATCCGATTCTTTCAGGCTGTCGAAAATCGGGAATTTGGTGAGCAGCTTCGTGGCGAAGCCGATTTCACTGTCGTCCCGGGGGAGGCTGGCGGGTTCGATGGATTTTTCAATGCCGTCGTGCTCGAGCCGGATTTTTCCGGTGCAGCCGCCGCAGGGGATGATGTGGTGGCCGGGCAGGTTGTTGACGGTCCCGTACTCGATCAACACCGAGGTGAGGTCCGAAACCAGGATGCGGCAGACCGACTTGCCGACAGGCAGTCGAACCACGGAGCTGGTCACAAAGGTTTTCTCCTTCCGGCGCTTCAAAACATGGGCTTTGCCCGACAACGTCACAACGTCCCCCGTCGTGTAAAGAGGGCAGTGGTTATCTTCGATGATTTTAAAAGCAGCTTCCGGAAAACTCATGCTTCTCCCCGCGGCAATGGATGTGAACCTGGCAGAGGCCTCTTCTCCCTGACCGTTTCAATAACACGTTCGGCATTTTTTTTAAAGATGCTGAGACCGCGCGGGAATAAATTCCCACGCTATTATGCGTCGTCCCTACAGGACTATAATTGCTTCAAAATGTCCTGTAGGGACATGATAAAATAGCGTGGGAGTTCACTCCCGCGCGGCCGGCGGTGAGCTTTTTTCCGTAATTCACCTGATGTCTTGGACCGCCTTATCTTCGTCTTTTATCGTAATATGCAATTGAGGCATGACCGATCTCCCAATCTGATAAAGCAGTTAATAATTTATTCCTTATATTTGACAACCTTCCAAATTTTCCAGGATTTGTCAACTAAAAGCAGTCTCCGCCATGTTGACCGGCGACCCGCCCCTCTCTGCACTTGACGGATTCCCTCCGGCTGGATATTTTAGCATCTTAAACCGGAAACACGATCCAGGAAAGCGCATGGAATGAAAATTTTGGAAGGATTTGAAAAGAAATATCTCAGGGGGCTCGCCCATGGCCTGAAACCGGTGGTTTTTGTCGGCCGCCAGGGGATGACGGAGAATCGGCAACACCATGACCCGGAAAAACAACGAATCTTTCTACCCAAACGGTCGGGCTGATTTTCGGAGCGTCCTCTTCCTGGCCCTGGCCGTCTTGCTTATGGCGGCCGGCCAGGTCATGGCCGCCGAGAAATCGGGTCCGCCCGTTGCCCTGGACCCCGACACGTCGATCTTGCTCGAAACCGGTCGCTGGTCGGAGGCCCTCGATCGGCTGCTCCCCGCTTTCCAGGAGCCGGGATCGGACCCAAACCTCCGATTCTACATCGCCCTGTGTTACAAGAGAATCGGGGGGAACGCGCTGGCGGAGAACCGGTCGGCGGCGGCCATCGACGCCTTTGACCGGGGGCTCCGGTTCGCGTCCGGAGACCCGGACCTCCATCTCGGCCTGGGAAGCGCCTATCTCATGGCGTCGGATTACGCCGCCGCCGGGTCGGCCCTCCAGGACGCCATCGCCCTGCGCCCGGAGGACCCTTCGGCCCACCGCCGCCTCGGCCGCCTCTACTATCTCACGGACGACGCCGAATCGGCGGTCTACCACTGGGAACGGGCCCTCGAATTCGGCGGCCCGGATCCGGCCCTGGCCGCCCGCCTGGAACGGTTGCGGCGTCAACTGGCGGCGTCCCGTCATTTCGAGACCGTGGCCGACCACCGGTTTTCGGTCCGGTTCGACGGCGGGCGGAACCCGCGATTGCGGGACATCGTGCTGGAGATACTGGGCGACGCCGCTTTCGAAATCGGTCAGCGGCTCAATATCTGGCCCAATCGACAGATCGGCGTGATGCTCCTGACCCGGGCCGCCTTTTTCGACATCACCGGGTCGCCCGGCTGGGCCGCCGGCATCTACGAAGGGCAGATCAAGGTGCCGGTGGCCGGATACCGCCGCGATCGCCTCGAAACGGTCCTCCACCACGAATACATCCACGCCGTGCTCTTCGATTTTCTGTCGGACCGCTGCCCCTGGTGGCTCAACGAGGGGCTGGCGCAGTATTTTTCCCCCGACCCCCATGGCAACCGGCGGAAACACGACATCGCCGAGGACATCCTCGCGGACGGGCATCGCCCGTCGCTGGAGGGGTTGCCCCGGCAACTGACCGCCGACCCCCAGGCCGCCGTCGCCGCCTATTCCCTGGCCCTTTCGGCCACATCCTATCTCATCGACGCCTTCGACCTGTTCAGCCTTCAAAGCCTGCTGGAGGGACTTCGGGACGGAATGTCGCCTGAAGCGGCCCTGCGGGCCGCCATCGGTTATTCCATGGCGGATTTCGAAGCGGAATGGATCGCCAGCGTCCGGCGCGCATCCAGATAAGGAAGGGAATAGGGAATCGTCCGCCATCGGACGCCCGGTCCATGCTTTGAACGGCATTCCCTGATCTCCGCCCCGACCTCCTCCGGCCGGCCTTTCATGGCGATGCACAAGCCGTTTGGCGCCAGCAGCGGACGGGCCATGGAAAAAAACCGGGACAGTTCGGTCACGGCCCTGCATATAACCGCATCGAACCGGCTTTCGCCCGATTCCGCCATGGCCTCCGCCCGGACATGAACGGCGCGGATGCCGCCGAGATTCAGCGTCCGGATCATGTGTTGCTGGAAACTGACCTTTTTCCGGACCGAATCCACGAGGGCGACGTCGAGGTCCGGCCGCAGGATTTTGAGGACCAGCCCGGGAAAGCCGGCGCCGGCGCCGATGTCCAGAAGCTTATTCGCATCGGAGGGGATGTACGGGGCCGCCGCCGCGGAATCCAGGAAGTGTTTGATCGCCATTTCCACCGGATCATCGATGGCCGTCAGGTTCATCCGGCGATTCCAGTGCCGCAACTCCCGGCCGTAAACGGCGAATCGATCAACGGCTTCCGATGAAACCGGGACGCCCAGAATCGCCCCGCCCTCCTGAATGATCCGCCGCCATTCCGTGGAACCGATCCGCATTTTGGGCAATCCCCCGAGACGACCAGCCTTTTGCCGCGCGGGAGTAAACTCCCACGCTATTTTATGATGTCCCTACAGGACATTTTTTGCAATTTCAGTCCTGTAGGGACGACACATAGTAGCGTGGGAGTTCACTCCCGCGCGGCAATAGCGGACGGGGTCGCATTTCCCAACAGCATCATTCATTCCCCGGCTTCCGCGCATCGCTGAACTCCATGTAGATCTCCACCTCCCCTTCGGCGTTGACCGTCTTTGCGTTGGGATACCGCTTTTTGAACACATGGATCATGCCGGCGTTTTCCCGGAGCACCGTGGCCACAAAGCCGGAATACCCGTTCTCCCGGGCGATGTCCTCCAGCATCCCGAGCAGGTAAGAGGCGATCCCCATGCCCTGGAAATCCTCCCGCACCACGAACGCCGCCTCGGCCCAGTCGTCGTCGGCCTCCGCATAGGAACCGATGGCCATGATTTCCTGGTGGCCTTTTTTCTGGACCAGCCCGATGATGGACATGTTCTTCCGGTAATCGACGCTGGCCCACTGTTTCTGAACCACCTCGTGGGAAAACAGCTTCATCTTGTAGAAAAAGCGGTAGTAGATGGTCCGTTCCTGGAGAGAGTAGAAGAAGTTCCGGTAGGCGAACTCGTCGGAGGGCAGCAGCGGCCGGAATTCGATGGTCCGGCCGTTTTTAAGCGCCAGGGTCTGTTTGTATCCTTCCAGGAAAAGAAGATCTTCCTGGGCCGGCGGCAATTGGTCGCCAAAGATGTAGTGGTGTTTTTTGGCCTCTTCGATGAGCCATTCCCGGAACTTGGGATGGGCGACCTGGGCCAGTTCCATCACCCGCTGGTAGATGGACTTTCCCTGGAGGGAGGCGATGCCGTATTCCGTGACCACGAAAAAGACATCGGCCCGGGTGGTGGCCACCCCGGCGCCGGGGCTGAGCTGGGGCACGATGCGGGACACGGTCCCTTTTTTGGCGGTGGAGGGCAGGGCGATGATGGAGAACCCGCCTTTGGACATGGCGCTGCCCCGAAGGTAATCCACCTGGTCGCCGATGCCGCTGTAAAACAGATCCCCCATGGAATCGGAGGCCACCTGGCCGGTGAGGTCCACCTCCAGGGCCGAACTGATGGAGACCAGATTGTCGTTCCGGGCGATGACCGTGGGGTCGTTGACGTATTCCGACGACCGGAAATAGAACATGGGGTTGTTGTCCACATATCGATAGATGCGCTCGGACCCCATGCACAGGGACGCCACGATCCGGCCGGGAATCAGGGTCTTTTTCTTGTTGGTGACGACCTTCTTCTCCAGAAGCGGCAGCAGCCCGTCGGTGATGAGCTGGGTGTGGACGCCCAGGTCCTTTTTTTTATCCAGATACTGGAGGATCACGTTGGGCAGGTAGCCGAACCCGATCTGCAGGGTGGCCCCATCATCGACGAGCTGGGAAACGTACAGTCCGATGCGGCGGGAAACCTCGTCTTTCCGCGTGTCGGCGATGTAGGAATCGTTCAGGGTCTCCACGATGGGTTCTTCGTAGGGCACCAGGTAATCGATGTCGTCCACATGGACGAAGCTGTCGCCCCAGGTTTTGGGCATCCGGGGGTTCACCTGGACAATGACCAGCTTGGCGTTGTCCATCCCCGACCGGGTGATGTCCACGGACACCCCGAGGCTGCAATACCCGAACTTGTCGGGCGGGCTCACCTGGATCAGGGCCGCATCGAGCCCGATGCGCTGGCTGTAAAAAGACCGGGGGATCTGGGAAAGATAGGACGGAATGTAGTCGATCTTGCCTTCGAAGGCCGCGTTCCGCATGGCCTTGCCGACAAAAAACAGCTTCAGGGAAAACCGCCGGAGAAAGGCGGGATCGTCCACATAATCCGCCAGGGTAAAGGAGAGCATCTGGTAGATCATGATGTCCTGCATGGCCATGTCCTTGACCATGGTCCGGATCAGGTGCTGGGGCTCGCCGCAACCGGTGCCGATAAACACCCGGCTGCCCCGCCTGATCTTGGAGACCGCCTCTTCCGCCCCGACCACCTTTTCGGGGCAATATTGGTTCAGGTCCA
>CAZZBE010000204.1:0-2349 GCA_964652715.1 uncultured Desulfobacteraceae bacterium | reverse complement strand
CCGATGGAGGCTTCGTGGGTCAGCTCCGCGTCCGGATGGAGGGCCTTGAGTGCCGGCACCGTCTCGTTGACCCCGTTGTCCATGATGATGGCGTCGCATTCGATATGGCCGAAACATTTGGCCCGGGCCTCCAGGTTGACGTAGAAATCCTGGCGGGAATCCCCCTTGATCACCGACCGGGACACCATGTTGGCCTTGCTGTCCTCGCCCTTGAGGACGAGTTCGTTTTTGGAGGTCGCCGTCTGGTTTCCATCGGTCATGACCCGCTCGGTGATGAGCAGGGAGGCGCCGGGGCCGATTTCCGCTTCATTGATCCGGTAAGCCTCGTCCACGCCCCCCAGCTGGCTGAGTTCCATTTCGGCGTGGGCGCCCGCTTCAAGATAGACCTTGGTGGTCGGGTTGAGGATCCGCTTCCCCTTCCCCTCGCCGGTGGCCACGTGCTTTTCCACGTATTTGACCGAGGCGTTTTTTCCCACCCGGAACTCGTGGATTCCCTCGTGCCCCTCGGATTCCGAGGACCCGCAGTGAATGCCGCACCCGGCCACGATGGTCACATCGGAATCCTCGCCGATGTCGAAGGTGTTGAAGACCACGTCGTGGAGCCCGGCCTGGCTCAGGATGACCGGGATGTGGACCGATTCGTCGACCGTTCCCGGCTTTATCCGGATCACGATGCCGTTGCCCGCTTCGTTGGATTCGATCTCGATATTGGCGGACACCTCCCGGCCCAGGAGTTCGCCGTTCTTCCGGATGTTGTAGGCGCCCTTGGGGATGCCTTCCAGATCCGCGACCTCTTTCAGCAATTCCTTATCGATAGCATTTAACATCGGTGACTCCTTCGCAGCTGTCGGTGAACCCGCAAACGCTCAGATCCGTCAGGATGGGAACCGCCCCTTCGAAATCGCCGCTGTAGCCGATCCGGCCGTCCTTGATCAGCAGGACGGCGTCGGCGGTCTCCAGAAAGGACCGGTTGTGGCTGACCACCAGCGTGGTGGTCCCGTATTCCCGCTGCTCTTTTTTGAGCAGATCGACCATGGGGCCGATGGTCCACAGGTCGATGCCGGTATCGGGTTCGTCATAGATGGCCACTTTAGGGTTCCGGGCGATGGTGGTGGCCAGTTCGATCTTCTTGATCTCGCCCCCGGAGAGCTTGGCGTCCACGGGCTTGTCCAGAAATTCCGTGGAACAGATCCCCACCCGGGCGATGATCTTCACCAGTTCGTCCTCATCGTCGGTTCCGGCGGCGATGGACAGCAGGTCCCGGAAGGTAAGCCCCTTGAACCGGGCGGCATGTTGAAAACTGTAGGCGATGCCCATGTTGGCCCGATCGGTGATGGGCAGGCGGGAAATGTCTTCACCCTGGAACCGGATGGTTCCGCCGGTGGGCTGATTGATGCCCATGATCAGCTTGGCCAGCGTGGTTTTGCCGCTGCCGTTGGGGCCGGTGATGCCGTAGAATTTCCCTTTTTCGAACGTATAATCCATGCCTTTGACGATGTCGTGCATCCCGCCGCCCTCGTCGTCCGCCGGGGCCGAAAATCTGAGGTCTTTGATCTCGATCATGATGCTCCTCTTCGATGTCCTCCGTCTTCATGCATTCCTATGAATACCGCAACCGTTCGGCGCTTTAACCTTCTATTATCCCCGTCCGCCCAACCCCTTGTCAATGGAATTTTCACCAACCATACGGGCCGCCCGCCGGACGGCGTTCGTTTTTCCGTTGACAGAATTGATAAAAAATTATTATTTTTGGTGTTTTAGAGTTCGGTTCGATATCGTTGCCTGAAGCCAAGGAAAGGAGAAGAGAGACCCGATGTATGTGCCAAGATATATGTTTTTCGTGAAGGGCGTGGGCGTCCACAAGGAAAAGCTCTCTTCGTTTGAATATGCCCTCAGGGGGGCGGGGATCGCCCATCTGAACCTGGTGACCGTCTCTTCGATCTTCCCGCCCCTCTGCCGCATCATCCCGGTGGCGGACGGCCTCTCCCGCCTGGAACCGGGAGAAATCACCCACTGCGTCATGGCCCGGGAACAAAGCCAGGAACCCGGAAGGCGGATCGTGGCCAGCATCGGCCTGGCCCTGCCCTCGGAGGACGCCCGCTACGGCTATCTGTCGGAGCACCACGGGTTCGGCCAGACCGAAACCGAAGCCGGCGAATACGCCGAGGATCTGGCCGCCACCATGCTGGCCAGCACCCTGGGCATCGATTTCGACCCGGAAAAAGACTACGACGAACGGCGGGACGTCTATCGCATATCCGACAAGATCGTCGAATCCCAGCACATCAGCCAGGCCGCCCTGGGGGCCGAAGGCCATCTCTGGACCACGGTGGTCGCCGCCGCCATGTT
>CAZZBE010000203.1:0-8325 GCA_964652715.1 uncultured Desulfobacteraceae bacterium | reverse complement strand
ACCGACTCCCCGCTTTCCCGCTCCCTCTCCCACGACAAAGGCGCCTTCATCCTCCTCTGGCTGGCCGGCCTCTATCTCCGCATGACCGTGCTGGCCGCGCCGCCGCTGACGCCGACCATTGGCGAGGCCATGGATCTCGGTCAGGCCGCCATGGGCGCGTTGACCACCCTGCCGACCCTGCTGCTGGCGGCCTTCGCCATCCCCGGCGCGTTTATCACGGGCCGGCTCGGCGCCCGCCGCACCGTCGTCTGGGGCCTGATGATCACCGCCGGGGCCTCGGCCCTCCGGGGCGCCGCGCCCGGACCCGCGACGCTCTTCGGCGCCACGTTTCTCATGGGCATGGGCATCGCCGCCATGCAGCCGGCTCTCCCCGCCCTGGTGCGCCGCTGGTGTCCCGGGCAAATCGGCTTTGCCACCGCCGTTTACACCAACGGCCTCCTGGTGGGCGAAATCCTCAGTTCGGGCCTGACCCTGCCGGTGGTCCTTCCGCTGGTGGGCGGGAGCTGGCGCGCGGCCATCGCCGTCTGGTCCCTTCCCGCTGTGCTGGTGGTCCTGGGATTTTCCTTCCGGCCGACGGTCCATGAAAGCGCGGACCGGCCTTTCGGGCTCTGGTGGCCCGACTGGTCCAAAAGCGACGTGTGGCTCCTCGGCCTGCTGTTGGGGGGCACCGCCATCCTCTATTTCGGGACCAACGCCTACCTCCCCAACCTGCTCCACGCCAAAGGACGGCCGGAACTGGTCTCCCCCGCCCTCATCTCACTGAACGCCGTCCAGTTGGCCTCCTCGGCCCTGTTGCTGGTGCTCTCGGAAAAACTGGCCGGAAAGCGATGGCCCCTGACGGCCATGGGACTCACGGCCGTGGCGGGCATGGCCGGCGCCGTGACGGCGGACGGCCCCTGGGTCGTCTTTTTCGCCGGCGTCGTCGGATTCTGTTCCAGCTTCATGATGATCCTGCTGCTGGCCCTCCCGCCCCTCATCGGCGGACGGGACCGGACCGCCAGCCTGGCCGCCGGCATGTTCACCGTCAGCTACGTCTGCTCCTTTGTCGTGCCCTTCATCGGCGGACTGGCCTGGGACGCCACCGGCCTGGCCCGGGCCGCCTTCATCCCCCTGGGCGGGTTCGCCGCCGTCACGTCGCTGCTGGCGCTGCGGCTGCGGGTGGAGCGGGCGGAAATTCAGTAAGACCGCGCGGAAATGAATTCCCACGCTATTATGTGTCGTCCCTACGGGACTGCAATTGCTTCAAAACTTCCCCGCGTCCGATGGCGGGTGGTCTCGTTGAATTCGTTTTGTTCGGCACAACCGAGGTCCGCTTCGATCGGAACGGCGGTTCCGTGAAACAAAAACTCATGGATCAGGAATGCGTCTATAAAGCAAGTTCGAGGAAAGCCTATTTCCCGGCGCCCTTGGACTCCAGATACGACGCCACCTCATCATGCCCTTCTTTGAGCGCCAGCCGCAACGGCGTCCAGCCCTTTCCCGTCCTGGCGTTCACATCGGCGCCGTTTTCAACCAAAAACCGGACCATCTCCAGGCTTCCCTCGCGGCTGGCGAACATGAGGGGGGTAAAGTCTTCGTTGATGGGCAGCGAGATCGAAGCCCCCTGCTCGACGAGCAGGTTTGCCGCGGCCACCAGGTCTTTCGCATCGTACCGTCCGACCTTCACCACAAGATTCCAGACCGCGTTCATGTTGTCTTTTCTCACGGCCGAGGCGTCCGCGCCCCTGGAGAGCAGGAAGGGAACCAGCTCCCTGAATTGTTTGCTTCCGGCCGCCAGCATCAACGGGGTGTCGCCCTGTGCGTTTTGGGCGTTCACGTTTGCCCCCGCATCCACCAGGTATCTCACCACATCCCCATGCCCCCGCCAGCAAGCTGCGATCAGGGGCGTGGCGTTGGACTTAGGTTCCGTGTAATCGACGTCCATGCCGGAACCGATCAGGGATTTCACCGTTTCCAAATCCCCCTGAATGGCCGCCCCCATGAGTTCATCCCCCTTGTCCCCGGCGATTGCAGACTGGACCGGGGCGATGCTCAGCCCGAAAAGGGCCGCCAAAACCAGATGGCCGAATGCCCGACATACGGTTGCTTTCATATGGCGCCTCCTTTGTTGATGTTGGAGACAGTTTAGCCAATTCGGCTCATGAAAACAACCTCACTTGTCATTATCGCCACGCCCGATTTCGGACTCCCTTTCCTTTCAAAACGCCGTCCATAAACCCATTGGGAAATTTCAAGGTTGGTAAATCAAAAAATGAATGTTATAAAAGAAAGGGGGGGTGGCATCGTTTTTCTCAAAAAAGGAGGATCTTATGAAAAAGGAACTGGTGATTTTGCTGGGAACCGTCGTTTGCTTCTTTTCAGGGCAGGCATTGGCCAAGGAACCGCTGCAACCATTGACCATCCAACTGAACTGGGTGAAAAACGTCGAATTCGCCGGCGTTTTGGTCGCAAAAGCGCGGGGATGGTACGAAGAAGCCGGCATCGATCTCACCGTAAAAGGTTGGCAATCGGGGGCGTCCGCCATCGAAGACGTCCTGGACGGAAAAGCGCAAATCGGCGTGGCGGACGGATCGAGAATCATCAAAACCCGCGCCAAAGGGGCGCCCATCAAAGCGATTGCGAGCGCGTTCCAGAAATCGCCGTATTGTTTGATCAGCAAGAAGGAGAAAGGGATCCGGTCGCCGGATCAACTGGCGGGGCAAAAGGTCGGCTTCAATTCCGAAGATTCGAAGCTGATGATCCGGACCGTTCTGGTCAACAATGGATTGTCCCTCGATGATGTTGAATGGGTCCAAAGGGGCTGGGACCTTGATCTCCTTATCGAGGACAAGATCGATGCGATGGGGGGATATATGAACAATGAACCGCTGACCCTGAGAGAAACAGGATATGAACCCCAGATCATCCCCGCCTTCAAGCACGGGTACGATTTCTACAGCGGCGTTTACTTTGTGACGGAAACCACCATTCAAAATCATCCGGGCCTTGTCCAGAAATTTGTCGATGCAACGCTTCGCGGCTGGAAAGCAGCGTTCGCAGACCCGGCGGCAACCGCCGACCTCATCGTAGAAACCTATTTTCCCGACGGATCGGTCCAACAGCAGACGGAATCGCTGAAGGTGTTCGAACTCCTGGCGACCATCGGCGTTGGGATGCCGTCCATCGGATATATGGAAACCACCTTCTGGAAAAAAGGGATCGACATCCTGCACCGGTTCAAAGAAATCGATGAAAAACTTCCCGGGGAAGCGGTCTTCACATTGAGATTTCTGAAGTCGGCGTTGCCCGAGTAACCGGTTCACTCGAATTGCCTTTTCCAAATCCGGCCGCTTTCTTTTCAAGCGACAGGAGTTCCAAATGATACGAATTTCCCGCTGGTCAATCAGCGCCAAGCTGCTGGCAACCAACTCGGCGACCCTTCTGCTCTTTGGCGTCCTCATCGCGATCGTCTTCATATCCCTTACGGCCATAGAAACGTTTATGAGCCGGGTGGTGAACCAAGATGTCGTCCGGGTGATCGAGAATGCGGAAACCGGGAGAAACCTCGCTCGGGTGTTGGCGAAGATGTCCGACCTGATCGACGGATTCCTGGAGGTCGAAGGTCTGCTGGAGGAGACGGGGGAAACGATTCTCGCGGAATCGGAGGCGCTGGCGGCCCGAAATTCGGGCACGGACCTGGGGAAGGCCATGCAGGGCTTCGCCGGCAGCCTCCGTTCCCTTCTTGAACAGGCCGCCGTCGTTCGAGACCGCTTCAATGCATCTGAGGCCCTCGCCCGGGAAATCGATGCGGAGCTGGATGTTCTCAAAGATAAAATCGAGAAAACGGCCATTCTCCTCATGATGCAGGGCGGAAACGTTTCCGGGCTGAAGGAATTGGCCAACCAGATTCTGTCACACCGGACGAACCTGCTTCGGATCGCGATCCTTTTCAACAGGATGACCCATCAGCATCTCCGTGCAGCCCGGGAAGAAGAGATGTCGGAAGACGCGCGACAGATATTTTCTCTCCTGGACAGGCTCGATGTCAAATTCCGCCCTCTGTTGGAATCCGAACCGGAAGTCGCCGATTTCGCGAAAACAATTCTAAAAGACATCCTGAGATACAAAGAAACACTCGCCACATTCCAGAAGGACCTCTCGGTGTTTCAAGGTTCCCTCGGCGATGTCCACGAAGCGCAGTCGGCGGTCTCCGCGGCGATGGAACAAGCGGACGCCCGGATCATGAAGCAGACCGGCGTCCTTCAGGATCGCATCGGGAAGCGCATGGGCGCATCACGAAAAACCATTGTCGTTCTGTCCGCAATGATTTTCGCCGTTCTTTTGGCAATCACCGTCTCGGTCTTCAAGATGATGCGACCCCTTAAGGGCATCATCCAAGGCCTCGAACAGAGCTATGAAGATGTATTGTCCGTATCCGGCGAGGTCTCGGCCGCCGGGTACGCCCTGGCGAATCGATCATCCGAGCAGGCGGCCTCCACGCGAGAAACGGCCGCGTCTCTGGAGGACGTCTCGTCTGTTTTCGGCAAAAGCGCAGAGAATGCAAACATCGCGGATCAGTTGGAAAAACAGACCAATCAGCTCATTGAAAAGGGGATCCATAGCATGGCGGACCTTACCCGGTTGATGGAAGAATTGTCCGACTTGAGCGAGCAGGTCGCCGGCATCGTCAAAACCATCAACGAGTTCGCTTTTCAAACCAATCTGCTCGCCCTGAACGCGGCCGTTGAGGCGGCCCGGTCCGGGGAAGCCGGGGCCGGGTTCGCCGTTGTGGCGGACGAAGTCAGGAATCTGGCCATGAGGTCAACGAATGCCGCTGAAACGACGGCGTCATTGATCGAAAAAACCGTACACAAAATTGAAGCGGGCTCAGATCTTGCCGGCATCGCTTCCAAAGATTTTTCGGAAACGGCTGCGAATGCGGCCAAAGTCAAAGATTTGATGACAGAAATTGCGGCGGCCTCCAGCGCGCACGTGGAAAAAATCAGATGGATCAACAACGCCGTCGATGAAATCGAACAGATCACCCAGAAAAACGCGGCCGACGCGGAAGAGCTGGCCGCCGCCTCCCAGAAGATGACCGCCCGGGCGGAGCAGATGAGAAAGGATATCGGAAACCTCTCGGCCCTGGCCGGCAGGACGAAGGCTGAAGGGTGACGCGTGCGGCGGGGATGCATCCCACGCCCTCAATCAATCCGGATGATTTTAACCTGGCGGCCAACCCAGTGGGGCGGCAAATAGACCCTACCGCTGTTGGAGCTGGACTTGACCTTCTTTTCGATCATCTCCTCGCCGTAAATTTCAAATTTGATCTTCACTGCACATTCCGCCAAAATATCCATCGCCGCTTCGCCGCATTTCATGTCTTCGAGTGTTTGCTTTCCGGTTTCATGCATCATTCGATCCACCTGCTGATTGGCTGATTTCTGAATCATAAAAGTCAAAATATTGGATATCGCGATTGACTCGATATGTCAATGTTGATATAACGTCAGCCGTAACAAGCAGACGCCGGAAGAACGCTTCCAGGCGGGCTACTTCCGGTTGTTCTGAGCGTCTGACTTCAGAAGGTTATGGTACTTTTGATCAAAATGCGCATCCGCATCATCGGCGACATCCTTATGGAGTTTGCGAAATCCCTCGATCAGATCCCTGGCGAAAGGGGTCAATTCAGACCCGCCCCCGGAGGCGCCGCCGATGCGTTTGACCAGAAGGGGTTGGCCAATGCGGTCCTCGGTTTTGCGGATGCGCTGCCAGACGGCCCGATAGCTCATTTTCAGGAATTTCGCAGCGGCAAGAATCGATCCGGTATGGTCCACGGCTTCCAGGATCTTGAGTCGACCCAGGCCGAAAACCACGTCGCCCGCTTCGTCCACCACCCATACTTTCGATCGAATCGAAAACGATTTCCCGTCTTTTTCCATCCGATCATATTGGCAAATACGCCATCGGGATGCAAGCGATAAGTCAGAATCAACGCCACGGAAGAAGGAGGAACCCATCCGTATGCTTCAGACGCCCCCCGCACCAAACACCGAAGGAATCGGAGGCCACGTTCACGCGTTGGACCGACCGGATGTCGGACCGAACCGTCTTCTCCGATTCAACGAGCGGATGGAACGGACCGCTGCATCGCCCCTGAACGAAACCGACCTGGAACGCCTGCTCGCGGGCCTCCCGCCGATTTCGGCCGAACATCCCCGGCGGTACTGGCTGACCGCCGCCCGGATCATGGAACTGGCCCTGATCTGCGCCAGGGACTACACCGACGGGTGTGAATTCGAAGCCGCCGGGGATCTGCTGGTCAATCCGCGGGCCATCGACATCCAGGTGCGGGATATTGCAGCCCCGATCCGAAAAGACCGTCACGCCAGGCTCAGCGATCAATTATCGGGATGGATCGGCGACGCCGACCCGGTTCGATGGCTGGCGGAAAACGCCCGGCCCCGGATCCTTCGGCGGCCCCTGTTGCCGGAACTCCGCGACTGGCTGGAAACCTCGGGGATCTTCGCCCCGGCCTACCTCCACGGCATCGACGACCGGATGCGCCGGATCGCCGACGCCATCGCGTTTCTCTCCGCCGGGTCCATCGGGGATGCATCGGATCTTTTTCACCGGACCCGGCCGATGGGCCCCGAGGCCGCGTCGCTGCTGGAATCCCACCTCTGCCGGTTCGACCGGGCCGCATTCGTCGCCATGGGCGACGCCATCCGGTGGCTGGCCCATGGCCGGCCTTCCGGTTTTCGGCCCTCCGTTATGTCAATTTTGCTCCAATAGGTTCGGTCAGGCTGGATCATTGAAGGGGCCGCCTACCGAACGCCGATCATGAATCCGGCGCTTGATCGCGGTGGTTGTTGGCGCCGAAGCGGGGCCATCGCCCGTCGCCGTCACCACCTCCAATCGCCCCGTTTTCTCCAGGCCGGAGACCTCCGGCAGGTCGGCCAGGGCCCGCCGGACCGCTTTGCCGACGCCAGGGGAAACCGCCTGAAGGATGATCCACAACTGTGACGAGTCGTTGTTTTGCCGGATTTCGGCCTGATAATCCAGGACGCCGTCAACGGCGAAAACCGCCTCGTCCAGCCTCGGCAAGCGGATGGCGGTTGCGGCATCCTCCAGTACCGCATCGCCTTCCCGACGCCCCGTGACCTTTCCCATTCGCCGAAGCGCGCTCCCGCATGGGCATGATGCCGTTTTCCATGCGGCCAGATCACCGGTCCGGTAGCGGATCAGGGGCATGGCCCGGCGGGTGAGGGTGGTGAAGACCACTTCGCCGGGGGCATCGTCGGCAATGGGTTCCCCGGTGTCGGGGTGGACGATTTCGAAAAGAAGGTCCGCCTCCCGAAGGTGATACCCGTCCCTCGCCGCGCATTCGACCCCGCCGCCCAGGCCCATTTCGGTCATCCCGTAATGCGCGAAGACCGGACAATGCCAGATGCCGCCGATGGCGGCGGTCACCGCGTCCGGCACATAGTCGGCGGACAATAAAATACTTTGGATTCTCCCCGCCGGGATCCGGGCCGCCGCCGGATGCCGGGCCAGCCCCAGCACCTGAACCGGCAGCCCCACCAGGCTGTCGATCTCCTTCTCGATTATCTCTTCGATGACCTTCTCCGGTTCGGTCGCCAGACCGTGGACAATGCCGGCGACATCCATCCGCGCCAGTCCCTTGACCAGCAGGTCCCCGATGCTGCCGGGCCGGTCGCCGGGCATAAGGATGAGCACCCGCCAGCCCGGCTTCACCAGGGTGGACATCCCGTGATGAAAGAAATCGGTGGTCAGTTCCAGATCGTCTTGGGTGAAAAAAAGGCGTTTGGGGCGGTCTGTTGTACCCGATGTCCGGAGGGTGACGATACGGGCCACCCGGCTCTGGGAGACGCTTAAAAACTCCATGGGGTCGGCGCGAAAGTCTTCGGCGGTGGTGAACGGGATCTGGGCCAGGTCGGCAAGGGAGGCGGGAAAACCATCCGGCAGTTCCCTCAACAGTTGTTGATAAAATGGGCTGTGCTTTTGGACGTGGGCCACTGTCTCGCGGAGTTTCGCCAATTGGTGGGTTTCCAGGGCGTCCCGCGTCAGGGCGGCGCCCGGCGGCAGGTCGATTTTGGCGCGAATCCAGGCGTCCAGCGGCGTTTTGGCGGGCGCCATCAAGATCGGTGCAACCCGCGGCCCTGGGCGTCGGTCAGGTTGTAGAGGCAGAAGGGAATCAGCCGGCCGCCGGGGGACAGGACGTGGATGCAGCAATCCCGGACCCGCTCCAGGTCCAGGTTCCAGGCGTCCTGAAAGGCCATGGCGGAAACGGAAAGGGTGTGGGTGCGGGCCCGGTCCAGGAAC
>CAZZBE010000202.1:1256-8364 GCA_964652715.1 uncultured Desulfobacteraceae bacterium | reverse complement strand
TGGCTGGGAGACCAGGATTCGAACCTGGGTTGACGGAGTCAGAGTCCGTAGTCCTGCCGCTGGACGATCTCCCAATTAATTTTGGACGTTACCCTACAAAAAAATTCAGGCTTCGTCAAGAAAAATTTTCAGGCTTCTGATTTCCCCTGGATGTGGTCTCTGACCCGGCGCAGGCGATCGAGGGTCTTGTCCTTGCCCAGCACTTCGATGATCTCGAAGATGCCGGGGCTGACCGTGCCGCCGGTCAGGGCCACGCGCACCGGCTGGGCGATCTTCCCCAGCTTCAGGTCGTGGGCCTCCATGGTCGCCTTGAAGGCGGTTTCCAGGCCCGCCTCATCCCATGTTTCCAGCTTTTCCAGCTCCGGCAGCAGGGTTTCCAGGGGAGGCAGCACCCCGGGCTTGAGGAATTTTTTGTCCGCCTTTTCGTCGTATTCGACGACGTCCTTAAAATAGAACAGGGCCCCGTCGGCCATGTCGATGAGGGTCTTGCTCCGGGTGTCGAGGGTCCGGATGATCCCCTTTAGAAATTCCGGGTCCGGGTCCACGATGGACCGTTCTTCCAAAAACGGCTTCAGGTGGGGGATGAGATCCTCGGGCGGCGTCGCCTTGATGTGGTCGGCGTTTAAGGCCGTCAGTTTTTCCGGATCGAAGGTCCCCGCCGACTTTCCGATATGGTCGATGTCGAATTTTTCGATGAGTTCCGACCGGGTGAAAAACTCCTGGTCGCCGTGGGACCACCCCAGCCGCACCATATAATTGATGAAGGCGTCGGGGAGAAACCCCATGTCCCGGTAAGCCGTGACGGACATGGCCCCGTGGCGCTTGCTCAGCCGGGTCCGGTCATGGCCCAGCACCATGGGCACGTGGCCGAAGGCGGGCAACTCGGCGCCGAGGGCCTTATATAAAAGGATCTGCCTGGGGGTGTTGTTGACATGGTCGTCCCCCCGGATCACGGTGTTGACGCCCATGGTCGCATCGTCCACCACCACCACGAAATTATAGGTGGGGGTCCCGTCGCTCCGGGCCACGACAAAGTCGTCCAGCTCGGCGTTCTGGAAAACGATGTTGCCTTTGATCACGTCGGGCATCACCGTGGTTCCGGTCAGGGGGGCTTTGAAGCGGATCACCCGCCCCTCGCCCGGCCCCAGTCCCTTTTCCCGGCAGGTTCCGTCATACTTGGGCTTGCCGCCCACGTCCATGGCGGCCTTCCGCATCTCTTCCAGCCGCTCGGGCGGGCAGTCGCAGTAATAGGCGCGACCGCTTTCCAGGAGTTTTCCGATATATTCCCGGTACAGATCGAACCGTTGAGACTGGAAATACGGCCCTTCGTCCCAGTCGATGCCGAGCCATTCCAGGGCCTCGAAAATGGCGTCCACCGATTCCCGGGTCGATCGCTTGACGTCGGTGTCTTCGATGCGGAGGACGAACTTTCCCTTTTTATGCCGGGCGTACAGCCAGTTGAACAGCGCCGTTCGCGCCCCGCCCACATGGAGGTATCCCGTGGGGCTGGGCGGAAAGCGGGTGATGATCTCTTCCATTTTTTATGCCTGCCTCTCTTGCAATTTCTTGTTTATCTGATATAAGCATGTAGTAATTAGTAAAACGCGACGGAAGCCGCCCCTGCGAAAATTGATATTGATACCATAAAGCGCGGGAAATCTCAACCCCAACCCGAAAATTTTGCGAAAAAGCCTTGACAATCTCCGCCGATTCAATTACTAGAGAGCACGTCTTTGACCGACGGAAGATTTTAATAAAACATACTATCATTCCAAACATTTAGGAGATTACTCATGGCGGTTCCGAAGCGAAAAACATCCAAGTCAAAACGGGATATGCGGCGCACCCACCAGAAGACCCAGGCGCCCAGCGTGACCACCTGCTCCCAGTGCGGAGAGGCCAAACTGCCCCACCGCGTCTGCACCGAATGCGGTTCCTACAAAGGCCGCTCCGTGATCAAGACAGACGAAACCTAAGCATTGAAAGCGAACGCATCCGACTTATGACCTCATGGGAAAAAGTGATTGACGGCCCCCTCCACGGACTCGACGACGAATCCCGGGAGATGGTGGTCGAAACGGTTCAGCAGCTCCGGAAGCGGCTCCTGACCCCTGAAAAGATCCGGGAGTTCGACAAAGAGGAGATCTTTCCGGAGGACATCATCCGGGAGATGCTGGGGCCCGAAATCGGCCTCCAGCTGCTTTTCATCCCCGAGGAATACGGCGGGATGGGCGGCGGCGCCCGGGACTGTTGCACCGTCACCCGGGAAATGTGCAAGATCTGCCTGGGCGTGGGCACCGCCTTTTTCGCCATTCAGCTGGGCGCCGATCCCCTGATGGTGGGCGGCACAAAGGCCCAGAAGGAGAAATGGCTCGGGGCCATCGCCGAAGGCGACGCCCTGGTCGCCTACGCCGTTACGGAACCCGAAGCCGGCTCCAACGTCGCCGCCCTCAAGACCAAGGCCGAACCGGTCACGGACGACGGCGGCGCGGTCGCCGGGTACACGATCAACGGCGCCAAGCAGTTCATCTCCAACGGAGTGGCCGCCGATTTCGTCACCCTCCTGGCCAAAACGCCCGAGGGCCCCACCTTTTTCGTCGTGGAAAAAGGGACCCCGGGGTATTCGCCGGGCAAGGGCGAGGAAAAGCACGGCATCCGGGCCTCCAACACCTCCCCCCTCGCCCTCTCGGACGTCTATGTTCCGGTCCAAAACCTCATCGGCGGCGAACCGGGAAAGGGGTTGAAGCAGGCCAACGCGGTCTTCGGCTATACCCGGCTCATGGTGGCCTCCATGGCCCTGGGAGCCGGCGAAGCCGCCCTGGAGATCGCCATCCCCTACGCCAAGGAGCGGATCCAGTTCGGCGATCCCCTGTGCGAAAAGCAGGGGTACGCCCACAAGCTGATCGTGCCCCACGCGGTGCGGCTCGCGGCGGTTTCCGCCTACATCGACGACATCGCCGCGCGCCTCGACGCCGGGGAAAAGGACCTGGAGGTGGAAGGCGCCATCGCCAAGCTCCTGGCCTCGGAATGGGCCAACCGGGCCGCGGACGACGCCATGCAGGCATTGGGCGGCTACGGCTACATCCGCGAATTCGGCGTGGAGAAGATCAAGCGGGACGTCAAGATCACCTGCATCTACGAGGGGACCAGCGAGATCCAGCAGAGCATCATCTCGACCTTCCGCTGGAAGAAAACCCGGAAGACCAAGGGCGCGTTTTACGAAGGCATCGCCGAGACCATGGACGCCGTGTCCGCCGATGTTCCGGACGCCGGGGCCGGTTTGACGGCCGCCGCGGCCCGGGCCCTCAACACAGCGGTGAATCTCGTCCATGAAAACCGGCTCGCCAAACAGCAGTCCCTCATGTTCGCCCTGGCGGACATGATGGCCCATGTGGAAGTGGCCGACAGCGCCGTGCGCCGGGCCGCGCGACGGTCCAAGGCGGGCGCCGCCGATGCGGAACAACACCTGTGCATGGCCCGCCTGTTCGCCGGCGAGACGGCCCGGGTCGTGTCCGACGGCCTTCTGAAGATCCTCATGGGATCGGGCGCCTTCGACCCCGGGACCGTCACGAAGACCCTGGAGGCCGTCGATCACCGGTCCCTGCTGGCCGGCTATACCGGCATGATCGGGGATATGGACCGGGCGGCGGACATCCTTTTCGACAGGGACCGCGGCGGAGATCGACCATGACGGAAACCCGAACCATCGTGGTGACGGGGGGCTCCAAGGGGATCGGCCGGGCCATCTGCCTCCGATTCGCCGGCCCCCGCGCACGGGTCTATTTCAACTACGGCTCGGACGAACAGGCCGCCATCGGAACGGAGACCCTGGCCCGGGAAGCCGGCGGAACCGCCGTGGGCCGGCGGGTGGACGTGACCGGCGAGGCCGGCGTCAAGGCCTTCTTCGACGAGATCGTGGAAGAGACCGGCGGCATCCACGTGCTGGTCAACAACGCGGGCATCGCCCGGGACGGCCTGCTGGTGCGGATGAAGTCCGCCGACTGGGATGCGGTGCTGGACACCAATCTCAAAGGGGCCTTTCACACCGCCAAGATCGCCGCCAAGATCATGCTGAAGCAGCGGCGGGGCCGGATCATCAACATCTCCTCGGTGGTGGGCGCCTCGGGCAACCCCGGTCAGGCCAATTATGTCGCGGCCAAGGCCGGGCTCATCGGCCTCACCAAGGCCATGGCCAGGGAACTGGCCTCCCGGAGCATCACGGTCAACGCCGTGGCGCCCGGCTACGTGGAGACGGAAATGACGGCGTCGCTGTCCGAAAAAGCCAAAGAGGCCATGCTGACCCAGATCCCCCTGGGCCGGGCCGGAACCCCCGAGGATGTCGCCGCCGCCGTGGCGTTTCTGGCGTCCGAAGAGGCCGCCTACATCACGGGTCACGTGATCCATGTCAACGGCGGCATGTATATGTGAAAGGAGAAAGGATTCAATGTCCATAGAAGATAAGGTTAAAAAAATCATCGCGGAAAAACTGAGCGTGGAGATGGAGGAAGTGGTGCCCGCAGCCTCATTCGTGGACGACCTGGGGGCCGACTCCCTGGATCTCGTGGAGCTGATCATGTCCATGGAAGAGGAGTTCGACATCGACATCTCCGACGAGGACGCCGAAAAGATCACCACGGTCAAGGATGCATTCGATTACGTTCAGCAGCATTCGTGAATAGTGGGTAGTGGATAAAGGAGGGGCATTGGAGAGGCGAGTCGTCATAACAGGAGTGGGGCTGGTCACGCCGCTGGCCGTCGGAACCGAAGAGACCTGGGCCGCGCTGTGCGCGGGAGAGTCGGGCATCGGCGAAATCACGCGGTTCGACACGTCGGCGTTTCAGACCAAAATCGCCGGAGAGGTGAAGGGCTTCAAGGCCGAGGACTTCCTGCCCAAAAAGGAGGCCAAACGGATTCAACCCTTCATCGCCTACGCCATCGCCGCGGCCCGCATGGCCATGGAGGATTCGGGGCTGGTCATCGACGAATCCAACGAGGGCCGCGTGGGCGTCTTCACCGGGTGCGGCCTCGGCGGGCTGGAGATCCTGGAAGAGAACCACCGGATCATCGAGACCAAAGGCCCCAAGCGGGTGAGCCCCTTCTTCATCCCCATGATGATCGGCAACATGGCGCCGGGCATGATCTCCATCCACTTCCGGGCCAAGGGTCCCAACGCCTCGGTGGCCACGGCCTGCGCCGCCGGCACCCACGGCGTGGGCGAAGCCTACAAGATCGTCCGGTCGGGCACGGCCGACGCCATGATCACCGGCGGCGTGGAATCGGTCATCACCCCCACCTGCATCGCCGGGTTCAACGCCATGAAGGCCCTCTCCACCCGCAACGACGCGCCCCGGAAGGCATCCCGACCCTTTGACCAGGACCGGGACGGATTCGTGGTGGGGGAAGGCGCCGGCATGATGATCATCGAGCCCCTGGAAACCGCCCTGGAGAAAGGCCGGCACATCTACGCCGAAATCGTGGGCTACGGCATGAGCGGCGACGGGTATCACATGACGGCGCCGGCCCCCGACGGCGAAGGGATGTCCCGGTGCATGCGCGCCGCCCTGGCGGACGGCGGCCTGACCCCGGACGCCGTCGAATACATCAACGCCCACGGCACCTCCACCCAGTACAACGACCTGTACGAGACCCGGGCCATCAAGGAGGTTTTCGGGGACAGGGCCCAATCGATCCCCGTCAGTTCCACCAAATCCATGACCGGCCACCTGCTGGGGGGCGCCGGCGGCATCGAGACCGTCTTCACGGCCCTGACCGTCGACCGGGGGATCGTCCCGCCCACCATCAACCTGGACACGCCCGACCCCGATTGCGATCTGGATTACGTTCCCCATACCGCCCGACGCATCGCCCTGACCACCGCCATGACCAATTCCTTTGGGTTCGGCGGCACCAACGCGGCCCTGATCCTCAAAAAATACCGGCCGTAACCGCTTCCGGAAACCCAAGCCTCCCTCTTTTTATCCAGCGCCCCTTTTCCCGGAAGGAGGGGCGCTTTTCTTTTCCCTTGAAAATCCCGCCGTTCGCGGTTATTTTGGGACTGGAGGCAGCCCATGACGGACGACATACCCACAAGCGAAGATCCCGGCATCCATGACCGAAAGGCCATCGTGGAGGTCATCGGGGCCCACGAATGCCCCCTCTACCGGGTGGGGGACGAACTCCGTCTCAACGGCACGGCCCTGACCGCCCACCCCCTGGGCCGGGCCACCTGCATCATCCTGGCCGTCGACATCCAGGGGGTCCTGAAAAAATACGAAGGCGCTGAAAAAGATCCCCGCTACCGGTTCGACTGCGGCGGCTGCACCGGCTTCATCAAGCTGGAATACCGCAAGCCCGGCACGTCCAAACCGCCTGAAACCTTCAGGAATCCCCAGGAGATCGAGGCGGTCCTGGATCTTCTCGGCCAGTTCTCCTTCTTCAAGGCCCTGGAAGAGGAACAGCTCCGGGAACTGCTATCCTTCATCCGGATGAAAAAATACGACACCGGCGAAACCATTCTCCGGAAGGGGGAACCGGGCCGGAACTTGTACATCATGGTGTCGGGAAAAGTGGCGGTGATGGGCGACGGCGAGGTGGTCATCGCCTATCTCGGCAAGGGGGAGATCTTCGGGGAGATGAGCCTCCTGTCCGGGGAAGCGGTGGGGGCCACGGTCCATGCCGTGGAACCGTCCAAGATGCTCTATTTAAACGGCGAGGATTTCCGCCGGGTCCTCGACTCCATCCCCTCCCTCCAGATGTACCTGGCCTGCCTCCTGGCCCGGCGCCTCGCCCAGACCAACACGGCCATGTTCGACGAACTTTCCAACGAGATCATGGGAAAGCTGTCGGAGATGGCCCCCGCCGGCCTGTTCCAGATGTTCAACCTGAACCAGAAAACCGGAACCATCCGCCTGGATCTTCCCCAGGGAGCGGCGGAGGCGGCCTTCCTGGAAGGGGAACTGATTCGCGCCGAATACAACGGAAAAAGCGGCGTGGAAGCCTTCTACGATATTCTGGAGGTTCGGGAAGGCCGCTTCAAATTCCGGCCGGGCCTCCCCCCCGGGGAAATGGACGCCGAGCCCCTGGGGGATTTCATGAAGATTTTGATGGA
>CAZZBE010000202.1:0-1156 GCA_964652715.1 uncultured Desulfobacteraceae bacterium | reverse complement strand
TCTCCTTCCCGGTCCCAGTCCAGTACGCCGTTCATGTATAAAAAGCCGATCCGGGGATCGTCGAACCGGAAGGTCGGGGTTTCGTCCGTTTTGAACAATTCCAGCAGAAAATGCTTGTACGGTTGCCGCCGGGCTTTGCTGATGATGTTCAGGATGGTGTTGTTGGGCAGGATGTGGACGGCCGCGGCATACGCCCTTTCAAAATCCGTTAGATCAATGGGGCGGGTCGGGTCCGGTCGGTGGCCTTCGCACCCTTCGGTCAACAGCTCCCCCAGCCAGGACACCAGTCCGGGCTGGCCCCGGGTTTCGGAAAAAACACGGTCGATGACCGCCCCTTCCACCGTCTGCCCGCTTTCTTTTTGATACCACTGAAACATGGACCGCGTTTCTTCATAAGTGAGATTCGGTATGCGAAGGCTCCGCTGGACGTTGAACGGCGATCCTTTGACGTTTTCCACGCCCAGAACGCTCCGAACGCCGATGAGGGCGACGCCGTGCAGGAGATGCTCTTTTTCCGCCGATGGATTCGGGTCTTTGCGCCGGATGTTCCAGGTATTCCTGAACGCGGCGACAATGCCGGTGATGGCGTCTTCGACCAGGGCGTCGAATTCGTCCAGAATAAGGATCAGGGGCTTGTCCAGAGTTGTTTTTGAAAACAGGGTTTCAAAGGCGCTCACGGAATCAACGCGGACATTCTTCAACCCCAAGTGCTCGATGATGCTTTGGGCAATCGATTGAACGGCCTCGGCCGCGTCCTCCGTCATTTTGAGGTTTTCCAGCTCCAGCTTGAGGACGTGAAACCGGTCGTCGGCTTTCAAACGCCGGTAGGCTTCGTTCATCACCCAGGTTTTTCCGCACTGCCGGGGGGCCCAGACCGTGACATAGTGCCCGCCCTCGTCCACATCGTCGCCGATAAGCTGACGGCAGGCGTTTTGAATCAGATCTTTCCTGGGCACGTAATAGTGCAGATTTTTGTTGATCGGGCCGTAGGATGAAAATTTTCGCATGGTGGTCCTCTTGGCGACGGGTTGGGCGGGATGGTTTTCCGCGAATGGGGCTATTATAGCAGATGTCTTTTGGGGGCGCCAGTCGGGGCATCGCGCTTTTTGAGCTTGACAACGCCCGTAATCTTATATTAAAAATACACATTTTAAAT
>CAZZBE010000201.1:0-8394 GCA_964652715.1 uncultured Desulfobacteraceae bacterium | reverse complement strand
ACCTATTACCTATTACCTTCAAACAGATTAGTTGCACTTATAGTTATCCTGTCCTAAGCTGTTGACGGATAAATGGGTTCGGGGTTTACCCTTCATTGCAGACAACGAAAGGAGAGATGTATGCTCAAAATCCGGGATATCAAAATGAAGCCGAAACTCATCGGCATGTTTCTGCTCATCGGCCTCATTCCGCTGATCCTGGTGGGCGGGTGGGCGGCGGAGGTCGCCTCGGACGCCATGACCACGTCCGCCTACGATCGGCTCCGGGCCATGCGGGACGTCAAAAAGAACCAGATCGAACGCTTTTTCGTTGAACGGCGGGGCGACATGTCCGTGCTGGTGGAGACCGTGGGCAAGCTGCGGGACGAGGCCTTCAACAAGCTGGACAGCGTCCAGGAGTTGAAAAAGCGGCAGTTGCAAAGCTTTATCGACAAGATGTCCGACGACGTTACGGTGCTCGCCAAAAGCGAAGACGTCAAAGGGGCTTTCCGGGAGCTGCGAGAGTACCACGACGACATGATGTTCGGACCGAAAGCCCCCTTCGATGTGGAGACGGTCCGGTACAGAGCGATCTGGCGCCGGTATCAGGAGGCCCTGGGGAAATACGTGGCCGACTTCGGCTATTACGACATCTTCATTATCTGCGAGCCCCACGGCCATGTGATGTTCACCCATGCCAAAGAAAGCGATCTGGGAACGAATCTGAGCCGCGGCCCCTATAAACGGGAAGGGCTGGCCCGGCTCTGGAGACAGGTGATCGAGAGAGAAACGATCGTTCTGGAGGATTTTTCGCCTTACGCCCCCAGCGGAGGCAGTGAGGCCATGTTCATCGGCGCGCCGGTCCGGGACGCCGGCGGGGATGTGAGCGCGGTGGTGGCGCTCCAGGTCCCCACGGCCCGGATCAACGAGATCGTCCAGCAGCGGCAGGGACTGGGCGAAACCGGCGAGACCTATCTCATCGACGAGGCGGATGGACGGATCGAATTCCGCAGCGATCTCAGGACCATGGGAGACGGCGCCTATGTGATCGGATACGACGCGACGGATATCGCCACCGGTTATGTGAAATCCGTCCTGGGGGGCGCCCGTGTGCGGGATGTCCATGTGGACTCGGCCGGGAATCCGGTGATGGTGGCGGGCGATCCGGTGGCCATCGACGAAACCATCACCTGGGGCATGGTGACCAAACAGAACCTGGAGGAGGCCCTCACCGGCGCGCGCGACGGGGCGGGAAGCGACCGCCGTTCAGACTATTTCCATGCCTATGTCGAGGCCTACGGCTACTACGATCTCTTTCTCATCAATGAAAACGGGTATGTCTACTATACGGTGGGGCGGGAGGCCGACTATCGCACCAACCTCGTTGACGGCGAGTACGCCGATTCCGGGCTGGGGGCACTGGTCCGCGACGTGCTGTCGAAAAAGACGTTCCTGGTCGGGGATTTCAGGCCCTACGCCCCCAGCGGCGACAAGCCCGCCGCTTTCATGGCCCAGCCGGTCATGGACGGCGACGCGTGCGAGACGGTCATCGCCCTGCAGCTCTCCCTCGATGCCATCAACGCGGTGATGCAGGAGCGGGCCGGCATGGGCGAAACCGGCGAGACCTACCTGGTGGGGCCGGACAACCGGATGCGATCCGATTCCTACCTCGACCCCGAGGGCCATTCCGTGAACGCGTCCTTTGCCGGTACGGTCCGGGCTAACGGTGTTGACACCCCTTCGGCCAATGCGGCCCTGGCCGGAAAGACCGGCGCTGAAATCGTCGTCGATTACACCGGCGGCCGGGTGCTATCCGCCTATACGCCCGTAAAGGTGGACGACGACCTGCAATGGGCCCTGCTGGCGGAGATCAACGAATCCGAAATCGAAAAACCGGTCAGGGCGCTGGTGCTTTCCATCGTCGGCATCGGCGCGGCGCTGATGCTCCTGGTGGTGCTGGCGGCCCTCTACGTGGGCGGCATGCTCAGCCGTCCCCTGGTCCACGGGGTCCGGTTCGCCGGGACCGTGGCCGACGGGGACCTGACCGCCGACCTGGACATCCGGCAGAAGGACGAGATCGGCATGCTGAGCGACGCCCTCCGGAACATGGTGTCGCGATTGAAGGGCGTCGTGGCCGAGGTCCAGACGGCCGCCGACAACGCGGCGTCGGGCAGCGAGGAGATGAGCAGTTCGGCCCAGGAGATGTCCCAGGGCGCGTCGGAGCAGGCCGCCAGCCTGGAGGAGGTCTCATCCAGCATGGAGCAGATGGGCGCCAACATCCAGTTGAACGCGGACAATGCGGCCCAGACCGAGAAGATCGCCCTCCGGACCGCCCGGGACGCCGAAGACGGCGGCCGGCAGGTCAAGGATACGGTGGCGGCCATGCGGAACATCGCCGAGAAGATCGACATCATCCAGGAGATCGCCCGGCAGACCGACCTGCTGGCCCTCAACGCGGCCATCGAGGCGGCCCGGGCCGGCGAGGCCGGAAAAGGGTTCGCCGTGGTGGCCTCGGAGGTCCGCAAGCTGGCCGAGCGGAGCGGCGAGGCGGCCAAGGAGATCAACGCCCTGTCCATCAGCAGCGTCGATGTGGCCGAAACGGCGGGCCGGATGCTGGAGAAGATCGTGCCGGATATCCGGAAGACCGCGGATCTGGTCCAGGAGATCAGCGCCGCTTCCAAAGAGCAGACCGCCGGCGCCGATCAGATCAACAAAGCCCTCCAGCAACTCGACGACGTGGTCCAGCAGAACGCCTCGGCCGCCGAAGAGGTGTCGTCCACGGCCGAGGAGTTGTCCGCCCAGGCCATTCAGCTCCAGGAGACCATGGGGTTTTTCAATGTGAGCGGCGACATGGGCGCGCCGACGGGGCGTCGAAGGGGGGCCCTTTCGATGGAGGAAGGGAAAACGGCGACGCCCGACCCCGGGAAACGCGATGCCGACGACGCCCAGGGCGCGGCGCCTAAAAAGGGAAAACGGAATGGAACCCGGCTGGCCATGGGGGACGCGGAATCGGACGAGGGGTTCGAGCGGTACTGAGACCTATTCACGGCCTCCCCGCCAAATGATCATGAATATTCTCTGCAATGCGCATAAAAGGCGGTTCCGCCCGGCGGAAATGTTTCGTTTTTTCCCAGTCGCCGTCTTTACCTTTCCGCTCCTGGGCGTGGCCGATCACCGTGACGGCGGCCATTTTGGGCGCTTCCGGGTCGTTTTTGTAGAACACTTGAAAATAAAGACGTTCTTCGTGGTCGGATACAGGCCAGACCCGCTCCCGGCCGTCGTAGTAGTAGTGGTTGGAGGTGTACCCCAGGTCGTCGTTAAGGGAGAACCGGAGACCGAACCGGGGGTCGCGGTAGTCGGCGATTCGTTTTTCGAACTGGGCTCGGGTCAGTTCGATCCGTTTTCGATAGGTGCCTGAAGTGTCTGTAAAATTAGGGGATCCACAATAGGGAGGGTCCTCGCTGCACGCCAGGGTCGCGGCGAGGAGGCTGAATACGGCTATCCATTTCAGCGATCGCATGGGGTGCATCGATAAAACCGGATTGTTGGAATTCAGATTGCAACGTCTGATGAAGCCGTCTATCGCGACGCTGCCGCGCCGCCGGCGATCCCCCGGAACTCGATGCCTCAGAGCATCGCCGTCAAATCATCCTGATCGAACACATCATACCCCAACCGCCGGGCTTCGTCAACATCCCCGGGGCCCAGGTACCCCCACCGGGCCAGCACCGGTCGGATCGCCGTCTCTTCCCCGTTGAAATGGCGATCCATTTCAACCAGGTTTCCCAGCGCATCGTCGATGAAGGTGTAGGGCCGGTCCCGGAAGCGCTCGTCCAGGCGCGTCATCCGCTCGGTTTTCGGGCGGTTTTCGTCGCCGCCGCAGATGGTGTCCGGAGACGTCGTCAGGCCGAAATGGCGGCAGATCTCCAGCACCGCGGCCCGGTTTTTGTTGGTCAGGATCACCGGGCCGTCCCCGCCCCGGCCCTGCAATCGGTCCCGCAGCCGATCCCAGAGGGGCTGGAAGGGGGCGTTGAGGGCGAGCCAGGCGTCCCGGTCCGCGTCCATGAACCGGTTCCTGGCCTCGAAAAACCGGGCGGCCCGCTCGTCCGGCGACAACGCCTCGGCGTCCAGCAGGTTCTCAAACGCCTCCCGGGTCAGTCGCGCATCCGGCCGTGTCTCGTAATGGTCCACGCACCACCGCATGAGCGTGAACAGCTCCGGCGCGGACCGGATCACGGGCCGGTTCCGCCGGAACAGGTCGTACAAGCCCGGCGGCAGGCTGTCCAGCCGGGCGACCGTCTTTCCGGTCACGGCGTTGTAGCCGGTCGCCGCCGCCTCCCGGACCGAATCCACCAGCACGCCGTCGAAATCAAAGATCAGCATGGGGACGCCGCCGGATCAACCGGTCTTTTCCAGCAACGTGATCTCCTCGGAGCGGAGCACCTTGTCGATGTCCAGGAGGATCTTGACCCCGCCCTCCATCTTGGCCATGCCCAGGATATAGTCGGTATCGAGCTTGGCCCCGAAGGCCGGGGTTTCTTCGATGTCTTTGGACTTGATGTTGAGGACCTCCGACACGGTGTCCACCACCAGCCCCACCATGACGCTGCCCGATTCGCCGGCGATCTCCACCACGATGATGCAGGTCCGGTCGGTGTACTCCATGGCGTTGAGCCCGAATCGGACGCGCAGATCGATGACCGGAATCACCTTTCCCCGGAGGTTCACCACCCCCTTCACGAAATTCGGGGTCCGCGGCACCGGCGTGATGGGCATCATGCCGATGATCTCCTTGATCTTCAGGATGCCGATGCCGTATTCCTCGTCGGCCAGGGTGAAGGTGAGGTATTTGCCCTCCTTCTCGCCCATGGCCTTGACCGCCTGATCGACTGTTTCCGTTAACCGTGCCATCCGTGGCTCCTCCTCGTCCTGATAGTGTATCGTCAACCCGACGGCCGTTCCGCTTGGGGACGAGAGCCGGCGGGCAAAGATGTATTGTCGTTACGGTGTTTTTTTGATCAGCCCCAGGAGACGGATCTCCTCTATGAGCTTCGCCTTGTCGATGGGCTTCACGATGTAAGAAGTCGCGCCGCCCCGATAGTAGGCGTTCATCACGTTTTTGGCGTCGTCCAGGGCCGTGATCATGATCACCTTCACCTCGTCGCTTCCCTTGATCCCCCGGGCCTTTTCGACGGCCCGGATCCGCTGGAGGGCCTCGTGGCCGTCGATGCGGGGCATGAGAATGTCCATGCAGATCAGATCGTAGGGCGCGTCTTTCTCCAGGGCGATCCCGAAGGCGGCGACGGCGTCTTCGCCGTCGGCCACCATGTCGCAGGGCCCGTATTCGCTCAGAAAATCCTTCACGAGAAATCGTGCGACGAGGTCGTCCTCGACGATGAGTGTCTTCATGGTGTCGCTCCCGTCATCCCGGTATGGGATCGCCTGGGGTCCGCGTCAGCCCATCACTTTCTTGACCACGGCCAGCAACTGCTCGGGCTTGAAGGGTTTGACGATCCACCCGGTGGCGCCGGCGGCCTTCCCTTCTTTTTTCTTCCCTTCCTGGGATTCCGTGGTCAGCATGATGATGGGAATGAACCGGCACTGGGGGTCTTTTCTCACCTCCCGGATCAACTCGATGCCGTCGAGTCCGGGCATGTTCAGGTCGGTGATCAGCATGTCCACCGGCGATGCGGCGATCGCGTCCAGTGCCTCCCGGCCGTCCGCCGCCTCCACCACGGCGTATCCCGCCTGTTTCAGCGTAAAACCGACCATTTGCCGGACGCTGGCTGAATCATCCGCTGTCATGATGCGCTTGGCCATCTAAGGGACTCCTCTAGAAAAGTTCGACATTGTCTCCCAGTTCGTCCGTTTCCCGCGATTTTTTTCGTTCCCCGGGCGGACATTCGGGGGCCGGGAGGGACGGGTCTCTCTCCTCCAAAAGCTGACGGTGGACGCCCCGCTCCAGCCGCATGGTGTAGCGCTCCGTGAGCCGGTTGACCTCGTCCACCGAGGACCGCAGGTCCTCCCGGATCCGGGGCCGCAGCATGGCGGCGATCCCCTCCATCCGCTCCAGGAGTTCCGACAGCTCATGGCACAGAGACGGCAGGAACCCCAGGTCCGAGAGGGTTCGGGCGATCTCCGACTCCAGCTCCCCGGCCCGGCCCACGATCCGGGCGGACGCCTCCCGGAACCGGTCGTAGGCGGCGGCCGCCTCGGCGATGCCCGAAGCCAGATCCGTCGCGCCGCCCGCCGCGATATCTTTCTCTTTGCCCGTTCCGTTGACGTCCAGCTTCCGGACCTGCTTCACCACGCCGTCCAGCACGCCCTTGACCCGGTCCACGAACCGGTTGGTCTCGTCGGAGAGGGTATTGACCTCCTGGGCCACCACCTCCAGGGCGCTGCCCGTCTCCCCCAGGTGGGCCGCCTTGACGATGGCGTTTAACGCGATCATCCGGATTTCAAACCCGATGCCGTCCACTTCGGTCATGTGGCCCTCCAGCCGCTCGGTGGTGGCAACGGCGGCGTCGGCGGTCTCCTGGATCCGGTCCACCAGTTCCGACGCCTCGGCCATCAGGTCCCGGAGCCCCAGCAAATCGGCCCGCAGGGATTCAAAGGGGTCCCCGGCCGTTTCTTCGCCAGACGCATCCCCGGCGGCGCCGGCCTTCAGGTCCAGGAGGCTGCCGGCAAGGCCCTGGATCTCTTCCCGGATGCGGTCGAACGCGGTCTGGGTGGCGTCGTGGCCCGTTGCGATGTCCGAGATGATCCGGCGCAGCTGGGCGATCTGGAGTTCGATGATGGAATGGGCGGCGGTGAACCGGCGTTCGTCCACCTCCCCGTGGCGGATCAGCTCGCCGCCGCCGTCGGGCGAGCAGAGGGCCGCGGCGTCCCCCAGGGCCTTGTTGATGTGGCTGATGCGCTGGCTCATGCTGTCGTGAATCTGGATCCCCGCCACCACCTCGCCGATCTGGCGGGAAATGGCGTTGAGATGGGTTTCGGCCCCTTCGATGGCCGAGAGGGCCCCGCTCATGAGGCGCTCGATGTCCTGTACCGACCCGCTCACGGCCGCCTCGGCCCCCGAGGCCAGGCCGTCCAGCCGATTCAGGCCGCGGGAGATCCCCTCGCCGGCCGCCGACTGCCGGCCGGCGGCGTCCCGAACATCCTCGCGGATCCGCCCCGCGTTCCGGCCCACGTTGTCCGACAGCCGGTTGATCCGTTCCGACACCACCCCGAACATGTCCTGGGAATCGGTGGATCGGGCGCTCTCCACCCGGATGTTGAACCCCACCACCCGCAGGTTCATGGCCAGCCGCTCCATGGCGGAGCAGAGCCGGTCGAGGCCTTTCAACCGCTTGCCGACGGCGTCGATGCGCGCCAGCCGGCCGGACACCTGGCCCCGGCGGCGGTTGAGATCCTCCAGGGACCGGCGCGCCAGGCCGTCGATCTTGACCAGCACGCTTTCTTCGGCGCCGGCGTCGTTTCCGGCGGTGCGGCGGATGGTGGCCAGGGTCTCGGCCACCAGATCGTTTACATCGGCGTGGATCCCTTCCAGTTCCCGGCCCAACCGGAGAAAATCGTCCTCCGACCCCCGGCCGGCCGCGGCCAGCGCCGCCTGGTAATCGGACAGGGCCGCCGCCACCGCCTCCGGCGGCGCGGCCCGGGTTTTGCGGGCCGCGGACCGGACCCGGTCCACGAAGTCTTTGACCCGCCGAACCCCGTTTTTGAATCCGTTCAGGAAGCGGGTCTTTGCGTCGGATGGCGTCATGGGCGTCATGGGCGTCAGGCGCCGCGGAAGTCGGTGATGAAGTCGGAGAGGGGATAGGTCTCCCGCTCGCTCCATCGGAAGTTCTTGAAGGAAAGGGGGCGGTTCGGGTTGAACTGCCGGAGCACCCCCGCGATCTCGTCTTTCAATGACAGGAAGGCGTCCGCCACGTCGGGATCGAAATGGCTGCCCCGTTCCCTCCGGACGATCTCCAGGGCCACTTCCAGGGGATAGGCGTCTTTGTAGGGCCGGTCCGAGGTGAGGGCGTCGAAGACGTCGGCGATCCCCACGATGCGGCCCGTGACGGGGATCGATTCGCCGGAAAGCCCCCTGGGATAGCCCGAGCCGTCCCACCGTTCGTGGTGGGAGAGGGCGATCTCCTCGGCGTACCGGAGGATGTCGGCCCGGGAATTGGCCAAAATGTCGGCCCCGATGGCGGTGTGCTCCTTCATGATCTCGAATTCATCGGCCGTGAGCTTTCCGGGCTTCAGCAGGATCCGGTCCGGGATGCCGATCTTGCCCACGTCGTGCATGGGGGAGGCGTACCGGAGGTTGTCGATCAGGCCCTTGTCCAACCCCATCCGTTCGCCGGTCATGGCGCTGTACCGGCTCATGCGGATGATGTGGTCGCCGGTCTCTTCGTCCCGGTATTCCGC
>CAZZBE010000200.1:0-8474 GCA_964652715.1 uncultured Desulfobacteraceae bacterium | reverse complement strand
CCAATTTTTATTTATTGTAAAATCATATAGTTATGCAATTTTTTTGCCAAAAGATGTCAGGGTTCTGTATAATACATGTAAGGATTGCGAATCCGAAACTGGAGCGCGGGCGGGCCTTGAATTGACAGAGATTCTGCGAGGGCCCGCTTTTGCGGTCAAAAATCTTCACGGGAGGAACTAAAATGAACACGAATCAACGAGAACACGACGTAGTGCCGGAAGGGATGCACCGCATCAGCTGGGGCGCGGTTTTCGCAGGCCTCCTCGGCGCGCTGGCTCTGCTCTGGCTGCTGCTTCTACTGGGCTCGGCGCTCGGTGTCAGCATTCTGGACGCGACCGATGCCAGAGCGCTCGGCGGCGGGTTGGGCTGGGGGGCGGTCATCTGGCTGATACTGTCATTTTTGATTGCCTACTTTGTCGGCGGCGCGATGGCTGCCCGGCTGTCGAGTGAGCCCACCAGTGTCGGCGGATTGCTTCATGGCGCCACGGTATGGTCAGCCGCAACCGTCCTGTCGCTGGTGCTGGGCGCCTGGGGCATTGGCGGCACGGCTTCATTGGCCACCCACACGACGGGCGATGTCGCCAAAGCCAGCACTAAAATGGTAATAGACTCGGGTCGGGGGCTGGAAACGGCGAGTCAACTGGTGAACGAATTCACAGACAGCAAGCTGGCCGACGAGATGGCGGCCGCCATCAAATCCCTTGTGGCCGAAACACTGTCGGACACTGCCGAAGGTATCAGCCAGGGGGAAACCCGTCAGGCCATCAGCGAAATCGACACGGAAACCGTAACCGCTGTCAGTCGTCATCTGGTCGCCGGAGAGACCGACCAGGCCGTTCAGCAGCTTGCGCAGGCCACCAATCTCAGCCGTCCAGACATCAATCGCATCATCAATGGTCTGGAATCCGAAATCGAGGCTGCCATCGCTGACTCGGCCATGCTCAACGAGCTGCAGGCGGGTCTTCGGGCCCAGATCAACAAGGCGCTGCAGGCCGCGGCCGATCTTGCCGGTCCCGCTCTGACCGCCTCGGAATTACGTACTGCGCTCAGTCAGCTCGATGGCGAGACATTGGCCGAAATTGCCACGCATCTGGTGCAGGGCGAGGAAGACCGCGCCAAGAATGTGCTGACGTCGAACACCTCGCTCAACGACCGGGAAGTGAACCGGGTGATCGACGAGGTTGCATCGAAATTCGAACAACAGCTTGAGGAGTGGAGACAACAGGCCGGGCAAGTCATCAAAGCGGCCGCCGACTATACCCAGATGGTGCTCTGGAGTCTGTTCCTGGCGTCTCTGCTGGGGCTGCTGGCTGCAATGTTCGGTGGCCGCATGGGCGCCATGCGCATTCGCCAGTAATCACCTGAAACACTCCGCCACCGGGCGGGGATGTGTTTGAAGACAAGTCTAATCTTCCCCGGGCGGCGACAATCGGTGTTTCATGATCTTGCCGGCGCTGTTTCTGGGCAGCGTCTCCACGAAATAAACCCGTTTCGGGATTTTGAACGGGGCGATGATCTCGTAGAGCGCTTCGATGAGATCGGCGTCGGCCATGACGGCGCCTGGTTCGAGCTGCACATAGGCCGCCACCACCTCCCCCCGCCTGGGATCGGGCACGCCCACCGCCGCGGCCGCGGCCACGCCGGGGACCGCTTCGATGGCCCGCTCCACCTCCACGGCGTAGACGTTCTCCCCGGAGGAGATGATCAGGTCCATCTTGCGGCCCGCCAGATAGAGAAACCCCTCGTCGTCCCGCCGCGCCAGATCGCCGGTGACGAACCAGCCGTCGCGGAAAGCGGCCGCTGTTTCGTCCGGCATGTTCCAGTATCCTTTGAAGACCGTCGGTCCCTTGACGAGGATCTCCCCGACTTCCCCCGGCGGCGCGTCGTTTCCGGCATCGTTCACGAGCCGCAGAAACGTGTGGAAGACCTCTTTGCCCACCGATCCGCTTTTCCGGATCGCATCGGACAGCCCGAGGGAGGTGGTCCGCAGGGTCTCGGTCATGCCGTAGCCCTGGGCGAAGGAGACGCCTTTTTCCTCCTGGTATTTCCGGATCAGGGGCACGGGCATGGGCGCGCCGCCGGCGATGAAGAAATCGACATGAGAAAAATCGGCGCCCGGCCAGCCGGGCGTCTTGGCCACCATGTCGTACATCACCGGCACGGCGAACATGTAGGTGATCTTTTCCCGGACGATAAGGTTTAGCACCTCGGACGGATTGTCGAAAGGCCGGATCACCAGGGATCCGCCGGCGTAGACCACCGGCGTCACCGAGGCGGCCAGGGCCCCGATGTGGCACATGGGCGCCGTCACCAGGGATTTGCAGTCCATGCCGAGGCCGTACCCGTGGAGGGAATGGATGGCGCCGAACAGGAAATTGCCGTGGGTGAGGACGGCGCCCTTGGGCCGGCCGGTGGTGCCCGACGTGTACATGATCATTATCGGATCGTCCAGATTCACGGCGGCGTCAACGGACGGCTCCACGGTGGGAAACGGCGCGATCGTCTCTTCCAGGGGGGCCGCCCACCCGACGGGCGACGGCCCGTTGACCAGAAGCCGGTCGATCGTCGGAACCGCTTCCCGGACCGCATCCGCCTTTTCCAGGACCTCCGGAGAAAACGCGAGCACGCGGGGCCCGGCGTCCGCCAGCAGGTAGGTCAGCTCCGGAACCGCCAGGCGGGTGTTGACGGGGACGATCAGGGCCCCGATCTTGGCGCAGGCGAAGAAAATCTCCAGAAATTCCGACGAATTGACCATGAGCGCCGCAACCCGCTCCCCCCGGTTCGCGCCGAGGGATTTCAGGGCATGAACCGTTTGGTTGACCCGCTCGTTGAATTGCCGGTTGTCGAGGGTCCGGCCCTCGTGCTTCAAAAAGGGATGCGCCGGATAAATGAGCGCCCGCTTGGTGATCCACTCGCCGATGTTCATGGTCGATTCCTGGTTTGCGATTAAAAGGAAGTCAAAACCGTTTTAAAATCAGGGACGCAAACGTCCCGCCGGAGGAAAACCCGTTGACCATGCCGGTGGTCGCGGAAGCGTACCGGCTCTTGTCCATAACAAAAGAAAGGTTTCGGATGGGATGGGCCAGCCCAAGCGTGGGCGGAAAAACCCCTTCCCGGAGGGAAAGGGCCATGGCCGCGGACCGGATGCCGCCGGAGGAAAAACTTTCGCCCACCGCTCCTTTGATGGACGCGACCAGCGGCGTCCCATGCGCTTCCCCGAAGACCTCGGCCAGGGCGTCGGCTTCCAGTCGATCCAGGTTCCGGCCGCCGTTGGCTGATGCCGACACCGCATTGATGTCCGCAGGCGCGAGTCCGGCGGATTGAATCGCTTTTCGCATGGCCATCGCCGGCCCCCGCGGATCCGACGGCCAGTCGTTGGACGGCGCCGGCGCGCTGCTCATTCCCCATCCCGTCACTTCGCAGTGAATCGTCGCGCCCCGGGCCTCGGCGCTCTCCAGGCTTTCCAGGCACAGCGCCCCCGCGCCTTCGCCCGCCACCGGGCCGTTCCGGTCGGCGTCGAACGGGCGGGCCGCTTCCGGGCCGCCGTCGTCCGGCGACAGGGCCTTGAAATAGGTCAGGATCTCCAGGAAAAATTCCGAAACGATCTCGACGCCGCCGGTCAGGACCGCGTCGGCCCGGCCCTTTCGAACCTCCGACGCGGCATAGGCGATGGCGGTTTCGGCCGAAGCCTCCCGGTGGTTCACCGTGGAATTGACCCCCCGGACCCCCAGCTCGATGGCGGCGTGGCCGGCCGGGGCGTTCATTACGGTGTTGGGCACTTGTAAAGGGCTGACGAACCGCGGCCCTTCGGTGAACATCGTTCCGGCGAATCCCGTCGCCACTTCGGTGGACCCGAAGGCCGTCCCCAGGATGATCCCGATGCGGTCCCGGTTGCCGGGGTCCACGGCGATCCCGGCGTCGTCCAGGGCCATGCGGGCCGATGCCGCCGCCATCTGGGACAGGCGGTCCATGCGCCGGGCGTTCCGGGCCGAAATGAAATCCGTGGGCGAAAACCCGCTCACCTCCGCCGCCCGTTTCGACGGAAACCGGCCCGCGTCAAAAGACGCGATGGGGGCGACGGCCGATTCGCCGGCCAAAAGCCGCTGGAAAAACGCATCCCGCCCGATGCCCAGCGGCGTGACCAGCCCGATGCCGGTGATCACCACGCGCTTATTCATGGCCGATCCCCTTTTCGGCGAATTCCCCCAGGATCACCGTGGTATTGTTGCCCCCAAAGGCAAAGGAATTGGACAGGGCGATCCGGACATCCGCATCCCGGGCCGCCCCGGCGACGTAGTCGAGATCGCACTCGGGGTCGGGATCCTCATGATGAACCGTCGGCGGGATGAACTTCTCCCGGATGGCCAGGGCGCAGACCACGCTTTCGATGGCCCCGGCCGCCCCCAGGGCGTGGCCGTGCATGGCCTTTGTGGAAGAGACGGGGATGGCGTAGGCCCGCTCTCCGAAAACGGTTTTGATGGCCAGGGTCTCCATCCGGTCGTTGGCCGGGGTGGCCGTGCCGTGGGCGTTGATGTAGTCGATTCGGGACGGATCGATCCCGGCGTCCTTCAAAGCCGCCGTCATACAGCGCATCGCGCCCGACGCCGACGGGTCCGGGGCGGTCATGTGGTGGGCGTCGCAGCTGATGCCGTAGCCGAGGACCTCGCCGAGGATGCGCGCGCCCCGCCGCCGGGCATGGTCCAGGGATTCCAGGATCAGGACCCCGGCGCCCTCGCCCAGGGACATCCCCCGCCGGTTTTTATCAAAGGGTTTGGGATACTCCGGGTCCACCGCCTGGAGGCCGTTAAAGGCGGCGTAGGTGATCCGCGACAGGGGTTCGGCGCCGCCGGCGACGATCGCCTCGGCCATGCCGTCGGCGATGAGATCCCGGGCGAACCCGACGGCCGTGCCGCCGGAAGAGCAGGCGGTCATGAAGGTGGTTTTGGGGCCCATGAGACCCAGGGCCGATGCGATGTGATCGGCCGACGACGCGCAGCAAAACGATGCGAATTGGGAAAAGGGGAGCCGGCGGCCGCCTTCCAGGTAATCCCGGTACAGGGCCTCGCACTCCGGCATCCCCCCGGCCCCGCCGCCGACGACCACGCCGACGCCGGGTTTCAATTCTTCCGGAACGGGGAGCAGCCCGGCATCCGTCAACGCCTCTATGGCCGCCGCCATGGCCATGGCGTCCGAGCGGGACATCCGCTTGCGACGAAAGGATCTCGGGATCGCCGCCCTGGGATCGAAATCCCGCACCTCGCCGCCGGTATGGGTCCGAAAATCCGCGGTATCGAAAACCGTGACCGGCCCGATGCCGCACACGCCCTTTTTCAGCGCGTCGGTGAATTCCGCGATGCTGTCGCCGATGGCGGCGACAATTCCCAACCCTGTGATGACAACCCTTCGGTTCCGCATGGCCCCTTTGACAATCTACGGCAAAACTCGTGTTTGACAAAAAGAAGGGAATGGTTTCATAATGTTCCCCTTGGACGTATTTTAATATCACAGTTGAGGGGGACAACGCAAAAAAAAGGAATCCCAAAAATGAGGGACGAAGATCATGACTGAAACCGACCAGAGCGCCTACTGGAAAACCGTCATCGACACCATGGCCGACGGTCTGATGATCGTCGATCAGCGGGGGGTGATCCTGTCGGCGAACGCCGCGATGGAGGCGATCACGGGATACCCCGCCGAGGAACTCATCGGACAGGTCTGCCGGGTGCTCGACTGCGACACCTGTTCCAAGGACCAGAGCCAGGGGGACGATGTCGCATTCTGCTCTTTGTTCCGCGACGGCGCCATTCGGCGCTGCCGGTGTACGCTCCGCAGAAAGGACGGTTCCCCCCTATACGTGTTGAAAAACGCCTCGGTGCTGCGGGACGGCAACGGTCAGGTCATCGGCGGAGTGGAAACGATTTCCGATCTCAGCGAAACCATCGCCAAAGAGACCCTTATCACCGATCTTCGCCAGGAACTGAGCGGCAGGGACGGGTTCCACGGCCTCATCGGCGACGCGCCGGCCATGCAGGGGGTGTACGGCCTCATCGCCAGCGCGGCCCAGTCCGAGGCGCCGGTGATCATCTACGGCGAGAGCGGCACCGGAAAGGAGCTGGCGGCCCAGGCCATCCACGATCTGAGTCCCCGCTCGGAAGGCCCCATGGTCAAGGTCAACTGCGCGGCCCTCAACGAATCCCTGCTGGAGACCGAACTCTTCGGCCACGTCAAGGGGGCGTTCACCGGCGCCGACCGGAACCGGGTCGGCCGGTTTGAAGCCGCCCACAGGGGCGACATCTTCCTGGACGAGATCGGCGAGATTCCCCCCGCCACCCAGGTGAAGCTGCTCCGGGTCCTTCAGGAGAAAGAAATCGAGCGGGTGGGGGCCAACCGGCCCATTCAGATCGACGTTCGCATTATCTCGGCCACCAACAAAAATCTGAAAAATTTGACCGAAACCGGCGGGTTCCGCGAGGATCTCTTCTACCGGATCGGCGTCATCCCCATTCACCTGCCGCCCCTGCGCGACCGCCGGGAAGACATTCCCCGGCTGGTCAACACGTTCATCCACCGCATTCGCCTAAAGACCGAAAAGCCCATCACCGGCATGAGCGACGCCGCCATGGCCCGGCTGTACGATCATTCCTGGCCGGGCAACGTCCGGGAACTGATCAACGCCATTGAATACGCTTTTGTCCTCTGTTCCGGCGGGATCATCGAGCCGTCGCATCTGCCGCCCGACATCGGCGCGGCGGAGAAAGGACGGCGGACGCCGGCTACGGCAAAACAGCCCGAGCGAGAGAATAAGATGCCCGGCGGCCCGGAAGATGCGAAACAGCGACTGCTCGACGCCCTGGATCGTGCTGGCGGCAATAAATCAGAAGCGGCGCGGATGTTGGGAATCAGTCGGGTGTATTTGTATAAGCAGTTGAAGAAGTATGATGTAGGGGTGGATCGGAAGGTGAGGGGGTAATCAAGACGTCGATTGAAAGTTTTCAAGGAACTCTAAATGGATTCAACCGAAGTTTCGGCCTTGTCAGAACCTCTTGGTATTCGGATAAGATCGGTTCGTTGATGATGATTTCGAGGTTTCCCTGCAGGATGAGGCGCAGAATTTTTGCTGGTTTACTTCGAGGCTTCAGAAATGCGGAGACCAGGACATTGGTGTCCAGCACAACTCTCATGCGCGGTTTTCTTTTCTCACTGCGTCAATTTCCGCCTGAATCTCTTCTTCGCTTAATAAGTGCGTGCCTCTTTCAACAGATTCTTTATGAATCAGGTCCAAAGCCCTTAACGCCCGAGCCCTTCTGATCGCTTCTATCTCCTGTTCGAAGGTAGTTTCATCAACGCCGGTCAAGATGGCGACCGGACGACCATTGGTCGTAATGACGATTTCCTGGTCGCTATCCGTCGTCTGCCATATGGTTTTTGGGACCAAGCCCAATTCTTCCGTGGATACGAATTTCATAAGCGCCTCCGTTGGCCATTCGATCTCAAATGATAACGTCAGAAAGAATGGGAGTCAACGAGAAGTTAACGCTCCGTTTTGGCGCCCCCCTTCCGAATCCGCACCCGAAAGCAATCCCCCTCCCGGCAATTCTCCAAAATCCGGTCCGGCGATCGTTCGATGATCCGGGTCAGATCCGCCACGGCGGCCGGTTCGGAAATCAGCACGTCGATTTCATCCCCGGCCGATAGGCCGTAAAGGGTCTTTTGGCACACCAGGAGGGAGAAGGGATACATCATTCCCGTCAGGCGCAGTTCGGTTCGGGTTTCCATGGCGGGTGCATTCTAATCGAAAAACACCTTTTCGCACCGGATGCCGGCCCCGTCGAAGGCGTCGTAAATCCCTTCCAGGCGCTGGTTGGCGATTTCCACGGCCACCGGTTTTTCCGCTTTCTCGGATTCCGTTGGAAAGCAGGACAGGCAACGATGGGTTTCCCCGGCCTTGTCCCCGACGGTAAAATGAAACCGGCCGTACAGAAACGTCTGGGCGTTCTGATAATGGCTGAAATGCTCCACCGCCGGCAGGTATTCCAGGACCACTTCCGCCGATGTCGGGGTTCCGCTTTTTGCCGTCTCGATGAAATCCAACAGCGTCCTGGCCGGGCCGGAGTCCCCTCCCTCCTGGGCGTCCTCCGCCGATTCGGCGTCGAACTTGGTCAGCATGTCCCCTAGTTCAAACAGCTTCGCGTCGTCAACGGCGACGCCGGCGGCCTTGAGGGTCGCGTAATCCCGCTGTAAGTAACGGTTGGCGATCATCACCGCCTGGGAGACGTGGGGACACAGATTGTTGGGGCAGCCCCGGGCGTAGCATTTCCGGAACGAATACGCCCGGCCGTCCACCGTGACCGCGTACCGGCACAGGAAGATGTGTGCCCGGTAGGGGTTGTCCCTTTGGGTGAAATCCACCGGCGTCGCCTCGAAGGCGGGATCGACGACGACATCCGCGCCGCCCCGCTTGAGGGCGACGAGG
>CAZZBE010000199.1:0-8493 GCA_964652715.1 uncultured Desulfobacteraceae bacterium | reverse complement strand
CCCATCCAGGGGTTGAACCCCCTGGCTATACGCCTTTGCCGCGCCGCGACATTCCCCGGCAAAGCAAAAGCTCCCTCTGTCCCTCTGTCCCTCTGTCCCTTTGTCCCTACTAATCTACCCTCCCCACCTCCCCCCACCCCGGTCCATCAGCGCGGTGGGATTGGTTTCCTGGATATAGCGGCGGATGCCGTCTAAAATGGCGTTGCACAAATGCTCCTGGTAGGCGGGGTCGGTGAGCCGCTTGCACTCGCGCTTGTTGCTGATGAACGAGGTCTCGATGAGGATCGCCGGCATCTGGGCCCCCAGAAGGACATAGAAGGGCGCTTGCTTGACGCCCTTGTTTTTGACGTGGCTGTAATGGCGGTCGATGCCGGATACGAGCGATTTCTGGACATGGCCCGCCAGCCGGCTCGATTCGTTGATCTTGGCGTTTTTCATCAGATCGTTGAGGATCATCTGAAGATCGGAGATGTTCCTGCGGGAGGTGGCGTTTTCCCGGGCCGCCACCAGGATGGCGTCGTCGTCCGTGGCCAGGTTGAGGAAATAGGTTTCGATGCCGTAGGCCCGGCGGTCGCGGTGGGCGTTGGTGTGAAGCGAGATGAAAAGGTCGGCGTTGGTGGTGTTGGCGATGGCCGTCCGCTCCTCCAGGGTGATGAACCGGTCGTCGCTCCGGGTCAGGATCACCTTGCACCCGACGGCCTGGCGGATCTTATGGGCCAGCCGCTTGGCCAGGGCCAGGACGATGTCCTTTTCCAGCACGTGTTTATGATACCCGACGGCGCCGGAGTCGTGGCCGCCGTGGCCCGGGTCGATGACGATTGTGTCCACCCGCAGGGCGAACTGCCGGGCCAGCCCGTTGATCCCGCCGCCATCCGCGGGCAGCGGCGGCGCCGCCGGAGCGGGCGGGTCGGGCCGCCGCGCCGGCCGGTCCGTTCTCCGGCGCCGATCCGCATAGGCCGCCCCTTCGCTGGCGCCCCGGCCCCAGACGTCGATCACGGTGCGGAACGGGTTCCGGAGCGAGAAGATCTTGTAGTTTTTGAAGGATTTGATGTCCACCACCACCCGGACCTGATCGGCGCGGTACTGGCCGGCCCGGGCGTCCAGGAGGAGATTGTCGTTGATGGGGACGATCTTGCGCATATCGTTCCCCAGCCGGGCGTTGTCGAAGTCGATATAGAGGCGCCGGGGCTTGTCCAGGGTCGGATCTTTCTCCAGAAAGCTGTACCGGTAAGAGGTCTCCCGGGTGGCGTCCACCACGACGCGGGTGTAGGAGGGGTTCGACCAGACCCGAAGGCCCGAGATGGCGACCGAATCCGAATCCGTGGTCCGTTTCGGGGGCGTATAGGCCGGTCGGGGCTTCGGCCGCGGCTTCCGGGACGTTTTTCCCCGGGCTTTGTATTCGGCTTTTGCCGCTTTGAACGAGGGGTCCCGGCGCTTGTGGGGGACCGCGGCGGGTTGGGGGGGATCGATCTCCTTTTCCACCCGGACCGTCTTGAGCGCCGGGGCGTCGTCTTCTTTTTCGACGCCCAGGGACGCCATCCCCTTCACGGCCTTGGGCGTGTAGGCGCTGTCGGGAAACCGCCGCCGGACCCGCTGGAAATAGTCCAGGGCCTCTTTTTTATCCGACGACTTGAAGGACCGGTTGTAGAGCTGCTGGAACAGCTTGCCGGCCATGTAGAGGCTGGCGGCCGCGTATCGGCCGGAGGGCGCCGTTTTGTAGGCCTCCTGGAACATGCGGATGCAGGGGAACCAGTTGTCCCGGAAGTCGGGCTTGTCCTCGTCGGCCATCAGCCGGGCATAGCAGGTCTGGGCCTTGAAAAACTGCCGTTCGGCCGTGACGGCCCAGGCGGGATGGGGGCGGCTCGCGCCCCACAGCAGGCCCATGACCAGCAGGCAGGGTAAGACATATCGATAGACCATGGATTCAACCATTGAGGGTTTTCGTCTTGAACAGGTCGAGCTGGATCGGGCCGCCGGCCGTGTCGGTTTTGCCCCGTTTCCGGGTCCCGACGCCGGAAGCGGCGGGCGGCGGGTCGGATGCGGGTTCCGGCGTCGCCCCGGCCCCGCCGTTGCCCGACTCGATCCGGGAGAGTACGTCCCGTGCGCGCCGGATCACCCCGTCGGGGATCCCGGCCAGCCGGGCCACCTGGATGCCGTAGCTCCGGTTGGTTCCGCCGGGGACCAGTTTTCTGAGAAAGATGATCTCCTCTTTCCATTCCTTGACCGCGATGTTGTAGTTTTTCACCCGGGGCTTGGCGTCGGCCAGGGCCGTCAGTTCGTGGTAGTGGGTGGCGAAAAGGGTTTTGACGCCCCGGCCGCGGAGGTCGTGGAGGTGTTCGGCCACGGCCCAGGCGATGGAGAGGCCGTCGTAGGTGGAGGTGCCCCGGCCGATTTCGTCGAGAATGATGAGGCTGTCGGGCGTCGCGTTGTTGAGGATGTTGGCCGTCTCCTGCATCTCCACCATGAAGGTGGACTGGCCCTGGGCCAGGTTGTCCAGGGCGCCCACCCGGGTGAAGATGCGGTCGGTGACCGGGATGTCGGCCCGCCGCGCCGGCGCGAAGCCGCCCATCTGGGCCATGAGGGTCAGCAGGGCCGCCTGGCGGAGCACGGTCGACTTGCCCGCCATGTTGGGGCCGGTGATGATCAAAATCTGGTGGTCCGCGTTGTCCATCCGGATGGTGTTGGGCACGAACCGTTCGCCGGTGATCATCTTCTCGATGACCGGGTGGCGGGCCTCTTCCAGGAGGAGGCGGCCGTCGCTGTTGATCTCCGGCCGGACATAATCGTTTTCTTCCGCGGTTTCCGCCAGGCAGAGGAGGCAGTCGAGCCGGGATACGAAGCCCGCGGCCTCCTGGATCCGCGGGCTTTCCGCCGCGGCCCGTTTCCGGACCTCGTCGAAGAGCCGGTATTCCAAAGACGACCGCTCCTCCGCGGCCCGCAACACCTTGGACTCGAAGTCTTTCAGCTCTTCGGTGATGAACCGCTCGGCGTTGGTCAGGGTCTGCTTCCGGATGTAGTGCTCCGGGGCCTCCGCCGCCCGGCTCTTGGGGATCTCGATGTAGTAGCCGAAGACCTTGTTGTACCGGATTTTGACGGTGTTGATGCCGGTGGCCGATTTTTCCCGGACTTCCAGTTTCGTCAGCCACCCCTTGCCGTCGGTCCCGATGCGGATCAGTTCGTCCAGCTCCGGGCTGTACCCTTCCCGGATCATCCCCCCTTCGCTCACCGTCAGGGGCGCGTCGTCCCGGATGGCCGCTTCGAGGGCGTCCGCCAGAACCGCCAGCGAAGAAAGATCGGCGTCCCATCGGTAGAGGTCGGCGGAGAACCCGGCCAGGATTTCGGCGATGTCCGGCAGTCTCTGGAGGGACCGCTTCAGGGCCGTCAGGTCCCGGGCGTTGCACTGGCCCATGACGATTTTGGTGGAGAGCCGTTCGAGGTCGAAGACCCTCTTCAGGTGGTCCCGGAGCCGGCCCCGGGTCGCCGGGTCGTTGACGGCCTCTTCCACCGCGTCGAGGCGCGCCTGAATGGGGGCGGGGTCCATCAGCGGATACCGGAGCCACTCCTTGAGCCGGCGGCCCCCCATGGCGGTGACCGTCTTGTCCAGAACCGCGAGGAGGCTGCCCTTGGGGTCGTTCGTCCGCAGATTCCGGAAGAGTTCCAGGTTCCGGGCCGAGACGTCGTCCACCATCAGGTAGTGGCTGAGGGCGAAGGGGGTGATCCGCCGGAGCTGGTCCACGGCGCCCTTCTGGGTCTCCCGGACGTAGTGGAGCAGGGCCCCGGCGGCCCGGATGCCGGCGGTCATCCCCTCGCACCCGAAGCCTTCCAGGGAGAGGGTGTTGAACTGACCCGTGAGGCGGTCGTAAGCGGACTTGAATTCGAAGTGGAGATCCGCCAGAAACGACGGCGTCCTATCGACCGCGGCCCCGGATATGGCCGCGGCGTCCGGGTCGGCCCCGGTCCTGAACGATTCGGGCAAAACGGTTTCGGCCGGATCCACCCGCCGGATCTCCTCCAGAACGGCCCTGGGCTTCTTTGCCTCGGCGGTCTTAAACTCGCCGGTGGAGATGTCGAGCCACGCGAGGCCGAACCGCTCCCCGTCCCGGGAGACCGACAGCACGTAATTGTTGGATTTTTCGTCGAGGAAGGACTCCTCGACGATCATGCCCGGCGTGACGACCCGGAGGACCTCCCGCTCCACCAGGCCCTTGGCCGCGGCCGGATCCTCCACCTGTTCGCAGATGGCCACCTTCCGTCCGTTCCGGATGAGGCGGGAGATGTACCCCTGGACCGCCCGGACCGGGACCCCGCACATGGGGACCCGGGCCTCGGCGCCGTTCTTCTTGTTTCGGGACGTCAGGGTGATTTCAAGGATCCTGGAGGCGACCTCCGCGTCCTCGTAGAACATCTCGTAGAAATCCCCCATCCGGTAAAAGAGAATGGCATCCGGGTACTTCTCCTTGATGGACAAGTACTGCTGCATCATGGGCGTCGGGTTGGCCATACGCAAAGATCACCACCGCGCTGCGCCGACGATGAATCGTCGCGCCGTCCGCCTACCCTTTCTTCATGGCGGACTCGGCGGCCTCATCCTCTTTGGAGGCCAGTTCCGCTTCGGGGATCTCCTCGTTTCCGGGCAACCGCGCCATACGCTGGCCCCGGGCGGCGGCCAGTTCCGTTTCCAGCTGCTCCACCTTCTGGTTCAGGTGTTCGTTGTCGGTGGAGAGCCGGCGGATGGCGCGTTTGGAGCGGAGCCATCCGAAAAAATTGAAGAAATAGCTTACCGCCACCCCCAGTGCGAAAAAGCCGAGGAAGATGACGACGTTGGGCACCGACGGAATTTCGGCTTTTTTGAAAAAGCTGCTGTATTCCGCCAAGCCTTCGATGCCGAATATGTTGACGTCAAAAGCGGTCTTGGTCATGAAAAATTCCTGGTTATGCACGAAAAACAGAAGGATGAACACAAAAACAACAGCCCATAAACCGATTTTGAATTTGCTCATGACGTTCCCTCCCTTAATGCAGCCGGTTGGCGCCGGTTTAGAGTGAATGGCCTCGGGTGATTACCGAACGTTAACAAAGGATCGTTTCAAATTCTGCCAATTTAACCGCTTTGGCCTTGAAACTCAACCCTTTTTTCCCTTTAGCGGTACAACCTCCAGGTCTCCCCAGGCCGCGATCCGGTCCCGGGCCACGGCGACCACGCCGGCGACGCCGCCGATGGCCCGGGCGAAATCGACGGCCCGTCGGATATCGCCCGGCGATTGTATCAGATTGCCCGCCGCCGTGGCAACCGCATCGGCGAGGGACGCGGAGGCCGAGACCACGCAGACGGCGTCGGACCGGCCCATGCTCAGGGAATGGCCCACCGTCCCCGAAGAGGTGCAGACCGATACGGGGCCGTCTCCAGGGTCCAGGCGGACCCCCACCTCGAGGCTGAGGGGAGAGTCCCCGGCATAGATCCCCACCGTGACGGGGCCCGGCTTCCGGATAAACAGATCGCCGCCGTTTTCCACCATCACCGCGTCGGAGAGCGTCAGCAGCCCCCGGCCCACGAATTCCGCCACGGCGCCGGCCACGGCGGCCATGGGGCCGACCCCGGCCTTGTGCGCGGCGCCGGCCATCTCCCGGACAATGGCCGGCGCCCAGCCGCCGGCCCTCCAGGGGGAGAGGGTCCGGGCGAAGTCGGGGTGTTCCGCGATGGTGCGTTCGATATGACCGCGGCATGTCAGGATCAGTTCCCGGGCCGCCTCCGGCAGCGGGGTCCGGGCGTGGATCAGCAGATCCGTCTCCTTGACGACGACCCGGAAGGCGGCCAGTTCGGGGTCCGTCATGAGCCGGCGGTATGTCCGTTCCCTGTGGGCCGTCATGACAAACCCAGGTCGGCGACGAGCGGGGCGGGGCACTGCTTCAGAAAAAACTGGTCGGTCATCCCGGCGATGAAGTCCCGGACGATCTCCGGGGGCCGGTGGGCGGTCAGGTAGGCGTCGGACATGCCGTCGAGAAAACCGGCGAAAATGGGAGAGGTCCGGTTTTCCTTCTCGATATCGTTCAGGAACCGGTCAAAGAGGGCGGCGAACAGGCGCCGGATGGCGTCGGTGTGGCCCTTGATGGCGGGGTTCATGTAGATCCGCTCCAGGTTGAACCGCTTGAGACCCCGGAGGGCCTCGGAGACGTCCGGGCTGAAGGCGATGTGGGGCTGGCCGTAGCTCTGGCGGATGATGTCCGTCACCAGGGTGTAGACGATGGTCCCGTTGGTGTCCCCCAGGATCCGGACGCTGTCGGCGGGCAGGTCCGTCCGCGCCAGGAGCCCGAGGCGGATGGCGTCTTCGATGTCCCGGCCGATGTAGCTGATGGTGTCGGCGAACCGGACCACGCACCCCTCCAGGGTCATGGGGACCAGCTTGACCTCCGGGTCGGTTTTTTTGGCTGTCTGTTCGTTGTCCAGCCGGTCGAAGGTTTTCTCCCGGTCGGGCCGGAGGGTCCGGTTGTGGATCTCGCCGTCGTGGCAGAGAATCCCGTCCAGGGTCTGGAGGCAGAGGTTCCAGCCCTTGCCCTTCCGCTCCACCGAGTCCAGGAAATGGACGCTCTGGACGCTGTGGTAGAAATGGCCGATGCCGGCGTCCCGGCAGAGGTCGGACAGGAACCGCTCCCCGTCGTGGCCGAAGGGGGCGTGGCCGATGTCGTGGCCCAGGGCCGCGGCCTCGATGAGGTCTTCATTGAGCCCCAGGAACCGGCCGATGGTTCGGGCGATCTTGGAGACCAGCTGCACGTGGAGCACCCGGTGGGTGATGTGGTCGTTTTGGATGAGGTAAAAGACCTGGGTCTTGTCGATGTAGCGGGTATAGGCCAGGGAGTGCATGATCCGGTCGACGTCCAGGGAAAAGGCCTGCCGGTAGTCTCTTGCGAGACGGTCTTCCGCCTTCCGGCGGCGGGCCTGGTCGCTGGCCGCGGCCCCGGACGTCAAAAAATCGGTCTCCCGCCGGTTCAGGGCCGCCCCGATGGCGTCGAGGCGGCCGGGGTCAGATTTTGCCATCCCGGATGAGTCCTTCCATGAGGTGAAGGTAATCGATCCCGGCGGCCCGGAACCCCTCTTTGCCGTATTTCATGTTGGCCTCCAGAATCAGGTATCGGCCGTCGTGGCGGCAGATGTCGATGCCCACGTCGTCCCAGCCGCAGACCGTTGCGCAGCGGAGGGCCAGGTCCCGGGCCGCCCGGGGGACCGGGTCCAGGGAGACCCGACCCCCCACGGAGACGTTGGACCGGAAGTCGCCCGCCGGGGCCAGCCGCCAGTAGGCGAGGACGACCTCCCGGCCGATGATCACCGCCCGGATGTCCCGGTCGATGGCCAGGTGCTCCTGGATGTAGGCCGGCGACGGGTTTCTTTGGGCGTAGGCTTCCAGATCGGCCGCGTTCCGGATCAGGAAAACCCCCCGGCCCATGGCCGACCCCCGGGGAATCTTGGCGATAAAGGGGTAGTCGAACCGGTCCGGGACCTTGTCGAACCAGCGCCGGCCGTAAAAGACCCGGGTGCGGGGATGGGGCAGGCCCAGGAGATCGAACAGCGCCGTCTGCTTGATTTTGTCCATGACGCATTTGTAGGTGTGGTAGCTGGGAAAGGTCCGCTTGCCCATGGCGTCCAGCAGATCGGCGTAAAAGGTGGCGGGATAATAGACCGTGTCCGCGTTCCGGATCATCTCCGCCGCTTCGGGGCCGTAGTCCGAAAAATTGGGGCGGACCCCCAGGGTGGCGACGTTGGCGCAGCCTTTGAGGCGGGATTCCAGGGCGACGACGGTGCGGTTCACCGGGCTACTCGACGGGGCGGAGGGCGAACCGGGACGGATCAATGTCCGCGCCGGGCCAGTACCGGTCCACCGACAGGGAGAACCCCGATCCCGCTTCGCCGGAAAACCGGAGACGGAAGGGGATGGCGTAGCCGTCCACGTCCCGAACATCCCCGAGGGTCGCCCGGTACCGGAAGGACTCGTGGGAACTGTACCGTTCGATGGCCCGGACCCGTTCCCGGGCCTCGTCCAGGTAGAGCCGCTGGACGGTTCGGCCCCAGTGCTTCAGGGCCAGCACCCACCGGCCGTCGTCGTCTTTCCGGATGTCGGCGGCGTGGAAGGCGGCCAGGGGGATGCGGCCGGACAACAGGGCGATCATGTCGCCGGCCCGGACCGGCACGCCCACCAGCCGCTTCAGGCTGGGGTTGGCGGACTCGGTTTTGTAGAACCGGTCGTCGGCATGGGAGATGAGGGTGAACCATCGGCCGTCCACCGCCAGTTTGGCCATGGGCTGACCGGCGTTCATCAGTTCGAAGCGCAGCCGGTCCGGATAGAGGCCCATCCAGGCGGCCCGGGCCGTCGTCCGTCCTTCCGGCCGCCGGAGCCGGAGGTTCCCGATCCCCTTGAATCCCCGGAGGTCGCTGTTCCGGCCGGCGATCCGCTGGACGAGATCCCGGGTGGCGGGGGCGTCGAACTCCTGGACCGTCAGCCG
>CAZZBE010000198.1:2797-8516 GCA_964652715.1 uncultured Desulfobacteraceae bacterium | reverse complement strand
AGCAGTTTATTGATAATGCGTTTAGCAATATTCCCTGTTTCTTTCACCGCCTGTAAACGTGTCAAAACCTTCTCATCAATACAGACAGGGAAATCTAATTCTACTAGATTGAGCGATCGCAACGAATCCGCTGCCGCTAGTGTCAACTCATCATTCTCGCTTGCAATCATATCCAGCAACAACGGAATTGCCTGATTGATATCCCCCCAGTCAAGAATTTCCGCACAGCGCACCTGCCAAAGAATTGAACGATTTTTCCAGCTAGTATGAAGTGTATTCCAATCTAAGTGTGTCAGTTGTTTAACCAGATTACAGGCATAGAACTCAGCATCATCAGACCAATAGTCATTGGAAAACTCTTGACTTAAATACATATCTAGTTTTTGAAACATTGTCATAGTACCACCGTCTTAAAACTGCTCAAAATATCATTGATTACTACCTAGTTTACACCAATAACTTAATACTTAATTTGCTCATTCTCCGTGAAGTATGCGTTTCACGGGGAATGAAGGTGTTTATTTTGGAGTAAAGACATGATACCTAATCCACTTGAAAAGGCTGTTAAAGCACCAAATCAATCTATTGCCAAGCACATGGTGAAAGATGTAGCGATGGCGGAGGTGGCAACTCAGTTTATTGGCAAGTCAGCAGCGTCACCAGAAGTCTTCTCATCTACTCGTAACTATGAGCAAGCTTGGGGTGAACGGGCAAACACAGGTGTCTATTGCCAAAACGATATTGTTATGGTCAGTGGTTCTGGACCATGGCGGGGTGTTACCAATTTGATGATTCAAACCACCTTTGCTATTCACTATAAGTCTTTGTTAGATCAAGCGATCGCGGCAGGTAGTTCTTTTGTTGTTGGTAACGCGAAAGGTACTGATCAGTTAGTAAAAGAGTATCTAGTTCAAGCCGGCAACCATTTGAAATGGGTAACAGTTGATAATTTTGGATACTGGTCCGTACTAAAATGCGACTCAATAAATCCTGGAATAAATATTTATTCCGGGTCTTCAAGTCCTTTAGGTGCAGCATTAACGTTTCCCACAGAACTGAGTTTTAAGAAAGGGAAAATTAAATATCACTATCCTGTCACCGATAAACTTAACAAGACTTATCCAGATGCTGAAGCTGCATATAAAATCTGGAAAGTAAAAGCTGGGAATGATATTACTAGAAAATTGGAAATATATGTTCGTATTGCCACCGCTAAATTTGAACAATATCCCCAACTGGTAGAAGCAATCACTAAGCGTGGAGGAACTAATTGGCTTGCCTCTTGCTCCCATCATACATGTGCTGGAGGTTGGTGGGAAGGAGATGGACTTAACTCTCCAATGATTAGTTGTTTGGTTGAAGCATATCAGAGAGTACTATCAAAACCTGATAAGTAGCTTCAAATTTATCCCCTCATTTTTCGTGAAGTATACGCTTCGCGGAAAATGAGGGCAAACAATTTTGGGATGATCATGAATAATACTCAGTACATTTTTAATTCGCAATTCCAGTGTGAGCAATTGCTGATTGACCGAAGTGCAAAACAAATTGCGCTAAATTGGCTTAATGATCATGGAATGATATTTCCACATGATTATATATGGTTTTGCGATGGTAACGATGCCCGCACTATTACAATCAATCTGCTTAACAACCGAGTTAAGCAAATGCTTGAAGGTAAATATGGCAAGGCAGTACAGAACGATCGCAGCGTAAATAAATATGGAATGATTACTGTTAGCCATATCAAAAAACTTTGTACTCACAGTTGGGAGTGGGTTGACGTAACAGTTGATCGCAGTTCTGTTCTTGGTAACCCATTTCCGTTATCCAATGAAAGCGATCGCATTCAAGTTGTTGAGCAATATTGGGTGTGGCTTATGGCTAATGTTGAGCTTGCCCGATCTGGTTACAAAGAAGATAGTGTTACTGTTGATGCTAGCTTAGTATCTAACAAGTTTAAATATCCTAACTCTGGTCTTGTCGTTCATAACCTACTCAACATTTACAACCGAGTTAAAGCTGGTACTAATGTACGTTTACTTTGCTGGTGTTATCCTAAGTTATGCCATGCAAATTGTATCGAGCTAGCAATTAAGCTTAAGCTTGCAGGTAAATTAGAATCTGCCATAAACTTAAGTTATCAAGAAGCTTGTCAAGTTTAGTTATTTAGTTTTAGAAACTTTAAAAACGGCATCCTTTAGGGGGTGTTGTTTTTTTTGCTGTTTTTTTTACCAAGAAATTAACCATGGAAGAAATTAATTCATTCATCAAAACTCACCAGATAAAATTAATTCAAAGAAAATTTACTGGTTATCATACAGAATTTTTAAAGTACCAGCGTAGTATGACTTTTAGTAATTATAGTTTTTTACTTCAATACAAAACTAGGCAGGCTTATTTTAATTATGGTGCTATCAATCGTATTCCCAGTTTAGAAGAAACACTTGACGGGTGGAGAGCAAGTGCACTGCTTGTTGACATATCAGATGAAGTATTCTGGAAATGGCTAAATGAAATGGGACACGATTATAAAAACCCAGAAGTTTGTGACAAATACTACAATGATTATTGTGGATGCGTCGAAGCAAGAAATCGCTTGAGACTCTGGCTAGGTAATACAGTTTACCAAAAACTAATAGGATGGCATTCAACATGACAGCTAACGCTGAATAAGAAATGAACTGAAATAGAGGTTAATAAGTATGGCAGATATCGTAATGTCACTGAACGTTGTAAATCTAGTAGGTCGATTAGGGGGTAATCCAAATGGTCGATACTTTGAGTCAGGAGCTGTGAAGTGTGAATTATCTTTAGCAGTTAAAAAAATTGGTAGCTCTAAACCAGACTGGTTTAACTTGGTACTATGGGGCAAAATAGCTGAAGTTGCTATTGATTACACAAAAAAAGGTAGTCTAATTGGTGTTACAGGTTCGTTAGTAATTGAATCTTACACAAACAATAAAGGTCATTTTGTAACTAAACCTGTTATCCGAGTTAACAATCTTGATCTTCTTGGAAGTAAAAATGATAATCGTAACTTCAATAATAATTACGATGACTATGATCATGAATCTGCAAACCCAACTGAATTTTGATTTTATTCAATAACTTTAATAAAGTAGGTTAAAGTTAAAGATTGTCAAGCAAACAACAAACTATGAGGTTTTTAACAAAACAATGAGTCTAACAAGTTTACTTCGAGATAAGAACAATTATGTTTACCAATGGTTTTATTCACGGCTTAATCCTGCAGTGGAAAAGATTGTTGATCAACATAACAATGTATTAAGTAGAGCAGGTGTTGTATCAAAACCACCTCAAGACACAAATTTCCCTTTAGTGGGAAGCGCTTATACTTACCACATCAGGCATAAACTTTGTGGATTAGATGAAGTCTTTGCTAAAAGCATGGCAAGCAGGGGAGCATCAATTATGATGTGTAATCAACCTAAAGAAGGTATCTTTAACAACATACACAAGTTATGTAGTAGCGATAAGGTAGAGATGTTAAGCTTTGCTTATATGTTACTAGCAGCACTTGAACAAGTAGCAAGAAAAAGAAGTCCATCAGGTGCATCAGATTTTCTTTTGAGGTTTTGCAAAGCACATAATTATTTACCTGCTGATGACATTGAAGAAAAATATTCAGGTACAATCAAGGACTTAGTAAGTCTAATCAATCACACAAGTTTAGACATCTGTGATAATAAACTTCCACAGACTCGTTACCTTAACCCAACATTTGCTGGTAGCATTTATGTTGGTGGAGCAGATGCTCAGTTAATTGTAGATGGAAACTTGATAGACGTTAGGACAACTGCTAAGCGTCGTCCGTTTACAGTGGAAAATCTTTGGCAGCAAATTGGATATATTCTACTGGACTTTAACAATGAATATAAAATTGAAAATGCTTGTTGGTATTACAGCAGGCAACAAATTTTGTTGGAACACCCAGTTGAGATGTTGTTCAAAGATCTGCGAAAAACTCGTGAAGAATTTTTGACAATGTTAATTGATCATCAAGATGAAGATTTTTTACGAGAAATTGAAATTAGGCACAATTGCCCGGATGATGTCCGTGAATTCTTTGGGTTTTGAGAGGAGACTCCTAAATTTACTCAGTCTTGGATAGAAGCCTCTGTAACGCATGGTAAGTATAGCGGAGGATAAATCCTACCAGAGCTATCCCTAACGTGTTGTGACGAGGCTCAGAGGCGGCGGAGAATTAATCCTTGTGACAAGTTTGGTTGAGCAGCTAGAAATAGTGTGAATATTCTGCTGCTTGCATGGCTCAGAATCTAGACAAATGGATAGGAACTTGTCTTGTCTTAATTCTACCACACTTGACAAACTCCTTTTCTTTTTTTATACGCGCACATATGTGTGTGTGTATGTGTATATAAACCATATATAAGATAGTTCTAACCAATCGTTCTTACTGGTTGCGACGTATTGTCACTTCCAGTTGTGACGGATAGGACTATCTTGATATATGGTCATTTCAACGATTACTCCCTGTAAAATTATCACAAAGCAATACGATAACATGATAACAATTAACACAAAAGGACTATACATTGATCCAAATGGATCATCAGGTGGATTAGGTTCTAAGTTCGTTGCTAAGTTCACAGCTATTGTTCCTGTGTGGGCAAACAAGAAAAAAAAACCAATCAACCACATCAGATTGACAGGTGTAGCTTTTTCCTTTTATGATTATGACTTGCTTGACTCGTGTTATTGGCATCCAGACAATCCTTTTTGTGAAGAGAAATGGATTGAAATTAGAATATACCAACTGATTTGGGAAAAAGGAATTGCTAATAAATTCTCTAGAAAAGAATTACATAGTCCTTTTCAGTTTTTTGCTCCAGCAAAACAAATTCAATCCATATACAAACCAACTTATAGGAGCAAGGATCGAGAGCAGGAAGAACTAAAAGCTGGAGTTTCTTTTATGACAACATACCAATTTCATAGTGGCTCTACTGTAAAAATGCCAGAACTAAAAACATAATTCTTACAATTGGTTATTGTTTTTATAAGACAGCTAACACTGCATGAAAAATGAGAATAGATACTACTTTCTATTTTCATTAAATTAGATTACTTAATAAGCTATGAAATTAAAGTAATCTGAGGTATAGTTAAACATAAGTTAAGCATAGTTGTTTAACTTATGTTTAAACAAAAAAAAGGAAGTAAAAATCAACATGGCTAAAAGAAAAGAATCTAAGAAATTTGTCTCGCCAAATTCTAAGAACAAATGGATGACCAAAAAAGAACTTATGAAGTTTATGAAGTTACCACCTGAAGAGAAAAAAGCTTTGGGGCATATGACACAATACAAAACTGAACAAAATATTTATGTTCAGTCTAGGGTTTCTGGTTTGGATTTAAGTCCAATGATTGAAATGTATTGGGAAAAAAGCCGTGCAGAATTTAATCCGGATATGGCATTTGACTTTGCTTTGGGTATCATTGAAGTGGCAATTGCCGCACAATCAGATGCTTTAATCATGAGGTTTTTGCAGGAAAAACTAGGAATGCCCATAGATCAAGCTGGAGCAACTCTACTTTTGTTTCGAGAGTATCGTGAGCAAAATTCCAAGTCTTTTATTGCTTGGCGAGGCGATGCATTAAAACAGCTTATAGCAGCAGAACAAATAGAATCGGATCAATTCTTGAGAAACTTTTTATCTGATGTTGTAGGATT